>NZ_JAUBDI010000001.1:0-516474 GCF_033253735.1 Sporosarcina saromensis
TACCCCTCCAGTCTTTATGGAATGTTTTCGTCGACTACCATTATACAAGACTTGGGGAGGTACTTCCTTTTTTGTGTCTACAAACCCTTGGGAGACATAGGCTGGTAATTATGAAATTCATTCAACTAAGAAGAATTTCAATAAAATACGAAACTTTTAAAGAGTTTAGACGTAAATATTAGAGAGGATAGTTCTATGTAAAATATTGGAGGTTTTTGTTTTGAAAAAAGGAAGCATTAGTATTGCTTTATTTACTGGTCTATTTGTTGGAATTACTGTATTTTTAACAGAGTATTTACTTCCAAACAGCAACCTTGTTACCTCAGTAATAATTGCTGTATTATCTGGTGTCATCGGTGGCTTAATAGGCATTAAATTGTTCCCAAATAAATCTTGAATAAAATTAGTTAAAGTAAATAGTGTTTAGTTAAATTTAAAACGAATACTCAATTTTGGGGTACTTTCAAGAGGCCCTTGATCATCTACAAAACGTAATTTATAAAAGCTGTAGGTCAACACATTAATTCTTAATGTCTGCCTACAGTTTGAAACAATATTACTAATCTTTTTTTAGTTATTGACATATGAAGTGTTATTATAACGAAAGTTCGTTTTCGAACAAATTTTATACTGATTGCAATCATAAATTTACAAAATATAAAGATGCATTTTAGTTAGTAACGATACAAAAAGGTCATCCCATTTGCAGGTTACCCTGAATTTGAGATGACCTTATTTATTTCAAGTCAATAACTGTACATGTCTTTTTGAATTCGTTGAAGTTTGAACGATGCTTTCCGTTGCTTGCTCCATCGATTTATACAGTTAAATCGCATCATCCATAATACCGTTTTGTAGTTGGTACATCATATAGTACAATCCCTTTTGAGAAAGTAACTGCTGATGCGTTCCACGTTCAACAATCTCTCCCTGATGCAACACGAGGATTAGTTCTGCATCTTGAATCGTACTTAACCGGTGGGCAATTGCAATTGTCGTTCTTCCTTTTCTCATCTTCTCCAAGCTAGCTTGAATGGCGACTTCCGTTTCTGTATCGATATTTGCGGTCGCTTCATCCAAGACAAGGATTTTAGGATTGGTTGCAATCGTTCTTGCAAACGCGACGAGTTGTCGTTGTCCACTTGAGAACGTCGAACCGCGTTCCGTCACTTTTTGTGCATACTTATTTGGCAGCTTCTCAATGAATTCATTCGCATGGACGAACTCGGCCGCACCGCGAACTTCTGCGGAAGACATTCCTTGATGGTGCAAGCGGATATTGCTTTCTATATCCCCATAAAAGAGGAATGGATCTTGTAGGACAAGGCCGATTTTCTTGCGCAGTTCCGGTTTCGGTAAGTCTTTCAATGACACACCATCAATGAGGATTTCGCCTTGATTGTACTCATAAAAGCGCATGAGTAAATTGATGATTGAACTTTTTCCACTACCCGTATGTCCGACAAGCGCGACAGTTTCCCCGGCACTCGCTGTAAAACTAATATTTTTCAGCACATCGTTTTTACCGTCATAAGAGAACGTCACGTTTTTAAATTCAATCGTTCCGTTTTGAATTGCTTTGTGTGCTGTGTCTTGTTGTTCTGGCTCCATATCGGGATCATCCATTAGCTTGAACACACGCGATGCTGATACGAGTGCTTGTTGAAAGATGGACATTCTTTGCATAACTTGTTGAACAGGTTGGAATAATCGTCCAATCAACGTAGTAAATGCATAGATAACACCTACTTCTACAGCACTGTCCAGTGATAGAAATCCAAAATAACCTAAGACAAAAACGATTGCTACGGCATAAAGTAAATCGATGAATGGACCAAGCAAAATACTATCGAACTTAATATTTCGCATACCTGCTTTGTAATGGCCTTCATTAATATCATCAAATTCATTCGCCAATCGTTGCTCCTGTCTAAATGCTTGAATCATGCCCATGCCTGATAATGATTCTGCAATTTTCGCATTTAATTGACTGAGTCGCTCTCGAATATCCTGATAAAAGTCTGCACTGTATCGTCGATAAACAATAATGATCGCCATGAATAAAGGCAATAGCAGCATAGAGACAAATGTCAGTTTCACGTCAAGCGAAAACAGTGCGATGTAGACGCCGATAATGACAAAGAACGCTTGTAAAAATGTGACGACGACACTGACGAACATTTCCTTAATGGATTCCGTATCATTTGTTACACGTGACACGATGCTTCCTGCAGGTGTCTTGTCAAAATAGCGCATTCCGAGACCCTGCACTTTTGTAAACACGTCAATCCGCATTTGCTGAATGACCTTCAAGGCAATGTCTTGGAAGCGTAACAATTGAAAGTACGAGACAACGACGATGAATACTTGGAGTCCGATATACGTTAGTGCGAGTGTCATTACTTCATTCTTTGGAAACTGTAACGGTGTTAAGTGATTATCAATGAATGATTGGATAATTAAGGGCCCCACAATACTTCCTGTAATGGTTAAGAGCAGGAAGAACAATGCGATAGAAATGCTCACTTTATGCGGAATGGCATAGCGCATTAATCGCTTAAACACGATCCATTGATCTTTTGCCGTCAATTTCGGTTGTTTTTCCATTTGCATCACTCTTCCCCTCCTTGCTCGACAAGTACTTCAAGCTGCTGCAAATCGTACATTTCTTTATACTTTCCATTAAGTGCAATCAACTCTTCGTGGGTTCCTTCTTCCACGATCGTCCCTTCATCCATGACAATGATTTTGTGGGCATGTTGAATCGCACTAAGTCTGTGGGAAGTGATGACTGTCGTCTCTCCTGTACGTGTACGTTTTAACGATTCAAGGATCGCTTCTTCTGTTTTCGCGTCAACTGCCGATAATGAATCATCTAAAATGAGCAATTCTGGTTGCATGATAAGTGCTCTGGCAATTGACACCCGTTGTTTTTGACCGCCGGATAACGATACGCCACGTTCCCCTACGATTGTTTCATAGCCCTGTGCAAAACCGAGTATATCATCGTGAATATGCGCGAGCCTTGCTGCGTCATAAATTTTTTCGCGGTCAATTTTAGGATTTGTGAAGGCGATATTTTCTGCGATCGTTGTCGAGAAGAGGAAATGATCTTGCGGCACATAACCGATCGACTCGCGTAACCGCTGTTGCTTATACTGGTTAATCGGCTTTCCGCCATATATGATTTTTCCTTTATAGCCTTCAAATTCTCTTAGCAATAATTTAAGGATGGCAGTTTTCCCTGAACCGGTCTTCCCTACGATACCAAGTGTCTCTCCCCGATTTAACGTGAAATGCACGTTTCGGAGTGCAGGACTTTTATCGTCAGGAAACGTAAATTCCTCAATATTAAAATGTAGATTTCCTTCTGGACGTTCATCAATTGCACCTGTTATGTCCTGGATATCAGGTGTAATGGATAGCAACTCCGTAATCCGACTATATGATGCGTTCCCGCGTTCTACAATATTAAACAGGAAACCGAAGGCGAGCATCGGCCATGTCAATAAACCAAGGTATGTACCGAAAGCGACCATATCTCCGATTGTCATTTGGTCTGCGATGATGAACTTTGTTCCAAAATAGAAGGACAGAATGTAGGAAAGCGCAAAAATACCCGTAATGGTCGGATCGAAAAGTGCATCCACTTTGGCAACTCGCATATTTTTTGCGACGACATCAGTCGATAAGTCTGTGAAATCATCAATGTCTTCTTTTTGCTGCCCAAATGTTTTAATGACTTTAATGCCTGAAATACTTTCTTGCGTTTTATCGTTCAAGTTGGAAAACGCCTCTTGCGCAAATCGGAAACGGCGTCTCAACAATCGACCATAATAACTTGTCAAGAATATCATGAGAGGGAATGGAATGAGAGCGATCAATGTCAATTTCCAATTGATGGTCAATGCCATCGTCAAAATGACAAATCCTCCAGTGGAAATTGAGTCAACTAATGTCAGAATCCCCATGCCCGCAGTTTGTTGAACCGCATTAATGTCATTTGTTGCATGAGCCATTAAGTCCCCAACACGTCTCTTTTGATAAAAAGACGGTGACATTCTTGTAAAATGATTGAACAACTTTTCCCGCATCGTCCTGGACAGCAAGACAGCAGAACCAAAAATCATGACACGCCAATAATAGCGTGACACATACATCAAAACCCCTGCGACTAACAACACAATTAGCCATTTTGTCAGCTCACTCGCTGACAATGTCCCCTCAGTAATATCATCGACAATGAAACCGATGATCTTTGGAGGAAGCAGCTGCAGTAAAGAGACAAATACAAGCGCTGCGATTCCGAGCCCGTATTGTTTCTTCCGTTGTTTGAAAAACCAGCCAAGCTGAACTAGAACTTTCACAGTATTCCCCCTCTTTTCTCTATCTTTGAATAGTCTATCAAAAGTGTGAACAATAGAAAAGGTACGACACACAAATTATTCGAAATCTGAAATACTTTTTATATCGACAAATGGAATGCGATGTGCTACACCAGTTGGAGATTGAAGTTGCAGGACCCCTTCCAGCACATCTGCTTTTTGAATGAAACCTTTTGCACACACTACGTCAGGCTCCCGCCAATAGTGGACAACAAGTTGCTCTTTCGTTTCGAGTGCTTCCTGTATGCGCAAATTCCATTCTTCGATTTGTTGCTCATCAGGCTGTCTCCTGACTTCATAGCCATCTTCCTTTTGCCATTCACGCAGTTGTTCCACGTGTTCCGGTAGCATCATCGCTGTCCATTTAATACGCCCGCGATCTCGGATCATTGCATAACGTCCTTTCTTGAGTTTGTATGCTTTTGCCTTTATCTAATTGGTTTTCCGGCAACGAGTTGCTATAATGGAAGAACCATCCAATAAAAAGAGGTGAATAGGTGGGTCTCGATTTAACTACATTCATTTTGACGATCATCTTCGCTTTCGTCATCGGCTCCTTTCTTTCCTTTTTCATCGTGCGCAATGCGATAGAATCTTCACGACTGATGAAAAAAGTGGAGCAATTAGAGGCCGACATAGCTGAATTGAAACGGAATGAAACAACTAAAACGGATTGACTGTCAACCTTCTTACGAACCCCATCATGTAACACTATTTAGCATGTAGGAAATAATCTTTTGTGTATGAAAAGTACTTTAATTTTCAGTTGTCTTAATTAACCTCTTATTTACAAGTAGACTTTATTGAACCCGTCGGCTTGCGTTTCGGCGCACGCTTTCCGCGGGGCACGGGTGAGCCTCCTCGTCCGCTTCGCTTCCTCCGGGGTCTCACCATTCGTGCTATTCCCCCGCAGGAAAAGCCGTAACGTAGAACGGCTTTTGCGAGCAAAAGCGTAGCGTTGGGAGCACATTTTTGCTCTTCGGCGCCTGCACTCCAGCCGACTAGCATGTGAAGACACTTGTATGCTGAAACTGCTTGTCAGGTTAGAGTGAATCGGTAGTTATAGTTTTTTTATGACCAGCCTTTTATATAATTTGTTATTAAAACACCTGATTTTTGATAAAAATTACGAGGAGTGAAACGTGTGTAAAAACTGCCCTGTATCAATCAGATCACTACGATTGTAAAGGGGTAGTAAGAATGAACAGTCAGTCTTTCCGTCTTCTATGGATGAGCCAGGCATTGGCGAATTCCGGAGACATCATTTATATTGTCGGGCTCATCACAGTGCTTTACCGTATTACTGAATCGCCTTTCATATTGGCTTTAGTTCCTTTCCTTACGATGATCGGCCGTTTCATTAGTGGATTGTTGTCACCGCTGTTATTGAACCGGTATCCGCTTAAGCAATTACTCGTCTATTCACAAGTTTTCAAAACGATTGCACTCGGCATCCTCGTTGTACTCGTTTTCCAGTCATTCAGTGTGCTGTCGATACTTGTTTTCGTATTCGTCATTGCCTTTTTGGATGGATGGGCCGCACCGGCAAGCCAAGCGATGGTGCCGCGTCTCGTCACACCACATGAACTTGTCAAAGCCAATAGCTTTTTCTCGATTGTTTACGAAACGGTCAATTTAGGTGGATGGGCGCTCGGCGGTTTATTTGTTGCGTTTGCAGGCGGACACTTTGTTTTACTGTGGACGGTTGCCATCTATATCATCGCCACAGCGCTCCTTATGAAGCTCGTTGACCCAACCGTTTTCACAAAGCAAACGCCATCCATTCGGAGACGGAATGAGCTCGTTGAAGGGTGGATGCTCATTGTAAAACGGCCGCTTTTTAGAAGTTTGCATGTCACTATTGCTTTTGAGGCAGTCGCCAGTGTCGTCTGGATTGCGTCCATCCTTTATGTGTTTGTCACAGAAATTTTAGGAGAAACCGAAGCTTGGTGGGGCTATTTGAATACAGCATTTTTTGTCGGTATGCTCGTAGGTGGAATTTTCTTTTCCCGCTTTGCATCTGCAACAAAAAAGTTGCTGAAACGCATTTTGCTCATCTCGTCCTTTGGCATTTGTGGCGTCACAATCCTTTTTGGTTTTACGCAGATAGGTTTGGTCGCCCTTGTGCTTGTCGGCTTAAGTGGTGTGTTCCAACAACTGAAGGGCATTGCAACGGATACGTATTTGCAACAACATGCAACCGCTGATGAACTGCCTAAAGTGTACGCAGCGCAAAGTTCGCTCGTTTCGCTTTTGTTTGCGATTGGCTCTGTAGGGTTCGGTTTATTGGCCGAATTATGGGATGTGCGGATAACGTATTTGCTGTCAGGTGCATTACTATTTCTTGCATCTGTCCTTCTCTACAAGCAACGACGACATTTGCCTTCTATAAAGTAGAAGCGGAACTGTTCGGCTACTTGATGAGCCGGACAGTTTTCCTATTTATAATGGCCACCAATCAATTTCGATCGATGAATTGCTGTCCCTGCATCTGTGTAAGAGACTGCGCGCAAGATTGCGGTAGATCCGTATTTCTTTCGCAAGGCATCCATCGTTTTCCCTAACTGACGATTGCGCCATTTATGTTCATCAAACAGACTGAGCTGCATCGTGTATTCATTCTCCAAATTGGAGAGACTGATGGCAATGCGCCTGACCGGTCGGCCGTCATGGAATTCATCGAGCAGCTTCGTACACAATCGGTAAATCGTCATCGTGTCGTTCGTCGCCTCATGCAAAGAGCGGGAACGTCCGAAACCACCGCCAAGTGCGTTTTTGGAGTAGCCAATGGACAGGTGGACAGTTCGCCCTGCTTTTCTCGCTTCCCTCGCCCGCAGTGCGACATCTTCACACATTTCAAGTAGAACCGCAAGAATATCTGCCCGCTTCGTATAATCACGATACAAAATTTGCCCTTTCCCATAGCTGATTTGTCCCTCAAGGAGAGGTGCCCCCATATCGGACAAGTCGATGCCATGCGCGTGGTGATACAACTGATTGCCCATGACACCAAACTTTTTTTCTAGACGTTCCAGTGGCGTATGTGCCAAATCTCCAACTGAAAAAATCCCCATTGTATTTAATGTTTTTTCTAATCGATTGCCGATTCCCCACATTCTGCTTAACGGTGCTACCGGCCATAACTTTGCAGGAACATCGGTATAATGCCAACGGGCAAATCCCGTCTTTTTTGCATCCAAGTCCAACGCAAGCTTTGATAGCAACATATTCGGTCCCATGCCGCATGCTGAACGCAGCTGAAATTGTCCAAATAGCTCATCTTGTATGTGTCTCACAGTATCCTCTGCATTTCCCCATAAGCGCTCCGTTCCATCCAGATCGATGAAACTCTCGTCGACAGAGTACACATGGATCGCCTCTTTAGGTACATATCGATTTAAATGTTTCGCGATTTCCATGGATACGTCGATATAAAACTGCATTTTCGGTTCAATTAATCGAATGGAAGGATCATCAGGAATTTCATAGAGGCGCATGCCCGTCTGCACACCAAATTCCTTCTTTAGCGCAGGCGAAGCAGCTAAGACGACTCCCCCTTTTCGTTCTTTATTGCCAATAATAGCGATTGGTGTGTCCATGACGTCCAATCCTTCCATGGCCGCTGCGCAACTTGCATAGAAACTCCGCATATCAAGGCAAACAACTTTTCGGTCCGGCAAATTTTCATACATAACGCATTCCTCCATAATAAAGAACACTTGTTCTTTATAGTATATACAGAACAAGTGTTCATATTCAATGGTTTTTATTGGGTAGTTGATTTGCGGAAGGATTTAGCTGTGCAAATAGAGGGGAATGGGAAGGAAGTTAAACAGAAAATACCGTCTGAAACACTAAAAACAAGAAATATACAATCCATCCAACACCCGTGAAAATAACTAAAAACCTTATAATCCAAGGCCATCTTTGTTTGAAAGAGGCAAGAAAACCTACATATAAAAACAATAGACCGATGAAAAAGCTAACAAGCATTTCCAATTCACTCACACCTTTGCGTTATAATCTCTGTCGCCACATTATTAATCAATCCAATAAAAAATGGCATCCATCACTAAATAGTCTTTCGGCCTCCGATAGATCGTCGGGATATTGGTTTGAAAAGTTAACGGGTGATGGATATGTTGTTCTTCTAACAAATTGTAATCGAATTCTACTAAAGCTTGACTCAACGTTTGTGCTACTGTTTGAAGTTGCTCTCCTACAGTCAATCGGCGCGGGTCATCTAACAATGTGCCATACGCCCCACCAACTAGTTCGTTCGTTTCTGTACAAATCGTTTTATATCTGTCGTCCTCACCCATGATGGCGACAGGGGCTAAACGACAAACATCAATAATGATTCCTTTTGTAATAAGCGTCCGACGATTCCCCTTCTCTTCAAAGAGGGTAACATCTTTTCCAATGGATGATTTCTGAGCTCATAGCCTTGTAAAGTGTTGGATTGACTTGAAATTCCAGTAATCTTTGCTGGATCTCAGCCGGAAATTGTTTTTGTTTTTCTGTTAATGTTGGATTAATAATTTCTCGTAACGCATCAGTCGTCATAGAAGAATAGAGTTGGTATTTTTCAATCCATGTCTCGTCTGTATTGTCCTCATCCAAAACCGGTAACTGTAATGTATCCAAAATGGCGAAATCAACAGAAGTCGAATCCACTAACACCAGCCCTCTTAGCAGCTCAGGATAAACCTTTGCAAAGTGTTGCACACACAATCCGCCATAAGAATGTCCGACAAGAACAATGGGCTCTTGAATATCCAGTTGCTGCAACAACTCCTTCAACTCTTCAACAGTTGCTTCTGTAGTTCTGTTCTCATCCCTAAATTCGCTTAAACCTTGACCTGGTCTATGAAACAGTATGACTCGATTCGCTTTGCTTAGTTCCTCGGTGATGTCATACCAATCATCAAAAGAGCAACCTAATCCCGTGACGATAACAATCGGCGTACCGTTACTCCCTTTTTGATGTACTTCTAATAGTTTGTTGTTTATTACGACATTTCGACTAATGGTAATCACCCTTTTCATAAGTCAGAACTGTCCCTATCTTATGGATAGACGACTCTTGATTGAGAAGTATGAAATCTCATTCACGCATATTCTCGATGTCCAGATTGCTTTCGAATTGTCCGATAAAGTAAATAGCTGCCCGCAACAAAGACTGTAAAAACACAGATAAATTGCAATGCAAATATGTCTACTCCATTGATTTCTTTTATCAAAGCGATCGGATTAAAAAATAAATCCCAACTGTTGAATCGCAAAAATCTTCCAATGTACACTCCTAGCCCCGTAAGAACAGCTACGACAGAAAGTGCACAAAAACTACTAGCGACTGAATATTTCCTTCTCACGTTCCGTTCAAAAATATAGAAAGACTCTAACCCTGCTACGATCGCAAAAAAGAAACCGAATCCAATCACGAACAATTTTGCCCAAACGATAATTTCGTTGCTGTATGCAACACTCGATTCTGACGAGTACCTCCCGACGTCTAGCATCCATAAGAATTTATCATTGGATATATGAATAAAGTCCGTTATAACATATACGGAATTTGGAAAAAACAATAACCAAAGAAGGAGCCAAAGGACAGATACACCAAGTTTTCTTTGTTTGATCGACATCTCAGCTTTTATGATGAATAACAGAGGCAATACAGCTAACAAGACATTCCACGATAACATCACATAAAGGAAACTACCATCCGCCAAAAGCATGGCAAAACAAATCCCCCAATAGAGAAACATGAACAATAGTAACCCTTTATAGTTCTCAATAAATTCTCCCATAGCCCCACCCCCATTTAGAAAGTTTTAGTATTTCTTGTTACGATAGAAAACACGTTTTACTAATCTTCCCTTTCATTCGGAGACAATAATTCTTTTAATTCCATCAAATCGTCTATTACGTAATGCGCATGGGACAGTTCATCTTCTTTTGCATAATCGAAATTACATCCTATAGATAGTAACCCATTATCTCTAGCTGCATTGAAGTCCGATAGACGATCACCTACCACCGCCGCATTCGTTATTCCGTATTTCTCAATGATACGCTTAACAAGATCAGTTTTATTTAATGAGTCAATCTGTTGAATACTGAACGTCTCTGTAATCCATTGATCTAGCTGATAGTGACTTATGATTGCTTCTAGGTATACAGTTAACCCATTGCTTGCTATGTAGATGGCATAATGTTTCTCATGTAAATAACTCAAAATTTCTTTCGTATTTGGATACAAGCTCCCATTGCCATCACATATATTTTCCAGTAATTCTTTTAGAAAATACGAATCAACGTATTCTCGATCTTTAGTCGAGTAATTCGGCAAAAGAGTTTCCCATACTTGTGGTAATGGAACTCCCATAATTTCCCGATATTGCTGGAGTGGCGTTGGATCATTCCACTTATCCATAGAGCGCAAATGCTTAAACGTATCTTCAAGTGCGTATTCTAATATCAAATCTGTTTGAAAAAGCGTTCCGTCCATATCAAAAATAATCGACTTTGACATTCTGTTCCTCCCTGTAAAAACCTGATATTTATAACCAATTACAAAAGAATGTCTCTTGCAAAATGTGCCGTTGTATTCGTAAAGCAACCGTTTGCCATATTAGAAGAATAGGCAGCATCTTTATTCAATAATTGCGCGAGATTGCAGAGTACTATCTTATTACCTAGTCTAAAAATCCGATCTTTTCAAGGATTTTTTTTGACGTATCATTTAATTTCGGTAAAGACTCCAGTGAAAAGTATGCTAAATCCAAACTTTCATTATCTTTTCTCAGTTCTCCAGTAATCCCTTTCGCTTTAAATATAACAGTAGCGTTATATATTTCGTCCCCATGAGGAAATTTATAGTAAAAATCTTTCCCAGAAGCTAACCCTAAGATTTCAAATTGGTTTGCAATAAGACCTGTTTCCTCATATAGCTCTTTCTTTGCTGTCTCTTCAAAACTATCCCCCAACTCCATTCCGCCTCCGGGAATACCCCAGTCATTTGTATCCGAACGTAACTGCAATAAAATTTCATGTTCCTCATTGACCACTATGATTGCTGAACCTGGAGCAATAATGGGTTTCGTTCCAATAACGCTTCTTAGTGATTGAATATAATTCATTGATTTCTCCTTCAATACGGTTTTATCCCCTATTGCTTCCAGAGGGTGTGAGGGGATCCCACAAGTCTCACTTCGCACACAGAGCATTTCACTTGTTCGCTATTCCTCCCGAAGTCGCCAGCTTCCGTTCCAATCAACTAAGTATTAGAACTTATTCCATAAAAGGTCATTGACTCGGATTCAGAAAGTACACGCCAAGTACGTCCGCTAATTGATTTAAACATGAAATGTTTGAATGAGACACAACTCTTCGTCAATTAAATCTTGTCTTTCGTTTATTTCAATATTTAATTCAAGATAGACTTTTTTCCAAAATGCAACTGCACGTTCATTTTTAACAATCTGTATTATAAAATATTGCCCCGTTTTCTTTTCAAATAGCACTTTAGCTGCTTGCATAGCTAAACCCTTACCTTTGTATTGATTAAGTATAAAAAAATCGTTTATTCCATAATCATTGCTTTTTGTCAAAAATGGACGTTCTAGTAGTAATATGAAACCAATAATTTTTTCATTCAAGGTGATAAAATAGGGTGATAATCCATCCACGCTCCAAAAATCATCCAATTCCTCATAATGAAAAACACCATCTTCACTTAAATGTAAATTCGTAGTGAAATTCGAAAGCTCGTGAAGATACAATGAATACAAGTTACGCAGAACTGATTTTTCTGATTCCAAAGCTTCTTTGAGTTGAATAGTCAACTTATAACGCCTCTTCTCTTTTTACATATTACCGCAATTAACTGTTTCTTATCGCCAAATACTACGCACTTGTAACAATCAACATCGTGATATAAAAAACAAAGAACCCCCCTCCCAATCCGCTCAGAAACGTTTACAAATTATCCTTCTGCAATCTTGCATTCTCGTAACATGCTCATGGCATACAAAAGATCCAGATCTTCATCTATGTGCTTAGGTGTCCAAGGGATATAACGATCAGGTCGGATTCCCTTTCCATGCAAAGGGTCGTTCGACGTTTTATGGATACGGCGAGACATCGGGTAGTAGAGTGCGTATATGCCATCCCACTCCTTGATGAGCAAATCGCTGTAGTCATTGATGCCCATTGTTGCGCGTCCAATTACGGTCGTTTTGGATGATTCCATGCAAATTTCCACAAAATATTCGGCGGCACTTGCGCAATAGACATCCGTCATCACGATTACATTCTTAGGGGAATCAGTACCTTCAAACTCAAGTGCTTCCGTCTCCAACTCATCCGAAAAGTCCATTGTCACAAAACCTTGACCGCGATATTTTTCACATTCTTCTTCAATCGAATCAAAGAATTTTAGTGTCTCAACATCAGTGATGTCTTTTCTTAGCTGCTGGCAGAGTTGGATGAACAGCTCCGAGTTGCGATTGGTATAATTGAACTCCTTCAACTCACCGCCCGTGCTTGGGTGTTCATCTGGTGGAAAAATGTACGGCAATAAGTTCGAAAAAGATTTTCCATTCCCTCCATGATTGTTTCGTACGTCGATAATCAGATTTGTACATGCTTTTAGCTTTTCTTCATGGTTCTTCACGAAATCCAACGTCTCGTCAACGTTGGCGAAGCTTGGTAAAGTGAGCTGTAACGTCTCCCCATCAACTTCCTCCAACGAAGGTGCTAACTTTTTGAAGATGGGTTCATAATTCTTCAAATCGAACGTTAATCGTTCGCCGTTATCATCCTCTATTTCAATGGATGATGATTTATTGAGAAGATGTGTCCAGTCCTCACGTTCTGCACTTGTCTCCCGCAAATAGCTTCGATCCGAAGTGATGATCATTTCGATTTCCTGTTGATCAATTGAAATGATCTTGGAGCCGACCGGAAACCTCTCCTCCACGCAAGTCTCCACGACATAGAGCGCATCTTCATATCTTCTTATCCGGAAACCTCGAGTGCTCCGTTTTACGTCATCCGCCCCTTTTAGATTGAAAGACATATGTCGATCTTGAAAAGCCATGAGATATTCGCTGACGAGATCCGTAAAAACTCGCGGTGTAATTTGCTTACCGGATATCAATCTCTCAATTTCTCCAAAATAATGGGCAGGCTCATCCCATCCTTGTTTTTCATCATATCCTGCGTAGTCATGGTGTACAATATCGACAATTTCTTTAAATATTTCCATATACCGAGTCATTGACGCTCACCTTTTCCTTTCTATTGGCCGTTTGTGAGATAGCATATACAGCAAGTTATAACTTCGAACCGCACCACGGACAATAGGTAATTCCCACACTTGCAGAACCACCATCATGAATGATCAAACCATAATCATTGTCATCTTCATCATAAATTACAATCTTATCAGGACATTCAAACGGATTACTATGCAAATCACATGTGAAATTCGCATGTACATTCATTTCTTCACAACAGTGTTTCAAATGTTACTCCCCCTCACTAGTACCCGCTCTCCAAGTACCGATCATTTATAAATGCTAAGCCTTACTCTATTTGTTGTACTTTAAGGCCAGGTATTTCACAAAGTAGATTCTTGTAATAATCTGAACGAAACGTAAAACCGCCAAATGCCTCGTGTGTCGTACAAGAAAACCAAGCGAAATTATTCTTCATAAATGTGATGTCTTCGGGTAAATTAGGCGCAACCCAATCATATAAAGTATTTGCGAATGTAGTTAACAGCTTATACGTTTCTTCATTTGACTCGATTACATAAACTGTTGCAGCTGGACCTTTTGTGATCGTATTAGCCCACTTTTTCGTTTTATACGTTTCTAGGGTGAAAGGAGCGAAGTGTGCAAGTATTTCTTGATTATAGTTGAGTTCTCTTCTTGTTATGAAATAGAATTTATCAGAATTACGCGTTAAAACTTTCATTAGTTGCCTATATGTTTCATCTTTAGGGTTCTCAATTAACTCCCAGTATTCCATGTTAAACTCCTATTCTTTTTTATTAAAACTTCATCATTGGGCTATTCCATTCATACTGTTCTCACGGAATCGAGCCAGTTTGTTGTATTGCATCTCTTTGATTCATCTTTAATTTCCGTTTTAATCTACTTTGAGAAACCAATACTTGATTGCCTTAACACTGGCAAATCATTAACACATTACCGTCTGGATCACTAATGTTGAACCAGTGACCATTTTCAATTTCAGTCAATATGTTGACTACCTTAGATACGGCGTATTCATAGGCAGCCTCAATGTCTAGCGTATCAAAGTGAAATCTCGGCATTCCATCACATTTAAACTTTTCAAAAATCTTACTATCTAGCACAAGATTGACATTATCCAATGAAATCACGTAGATATGTCCATGTACAATTTCTCCATCTGCTGGAACTCCTAACAAATCACAATACCAATCTCTTGCCTTTGTAACATCACTTACTGGGATGAAAATCGTGCTAATTCTCGTTCCAATCGGACTACCCATAACTTCTCATCTCTCCTTTTGGTCACTTATCTAGATAAAGCGCTATTCCATAATGCTAATCAAGCTTGTTGTGATTTAAAGTAATACATTTTCTAAAATGGAAATATTTCTCTTCAGGAATAAAGCGTTCTTTTCGATACCACGGCGCTTGCACCATCCAATACTATTAAACGCATCTGTAAATTGATAAAAAGGCAACACAACTTCTAAATCAATTAAAGGCCTTATGGAGTTGTAGCCCTCTTTATAGGCCAGGTACAAGCTACAATCAAAACGTAGAAAATCTCGATACAGCTTGGTGAAATCAATCTCTGTTGAGCCAAATCGTACACTTTCAAAATCGATTACTCCTGACACCTTATCTTCATTTACAATAATATTCGCGGGACGAAAATCCATATGTATGAAGCTCGGACCATCTGAAGGAGGCAGTTGCCGTTTCATACTTTCGAACTTTTTAATGGCCTGACTATAAATGCTTCCATCTAAAACTTCCTTTACGTCCTCAGCAAAACTATAAAATTGCCTCTCCACAAAATTTGACCAGTTCGGAAACTCATCTTGAATACCTGTTAACTGTAATGTGGTAGGTGGCTGAATTTGATGCATGGTTGCATGCAGAACGCCAATCTGATAGGCAACGGTAAGTGACGCAAAGTTGGTTAAAGGTTGCCCTTTTAGTTCTGACAAAAGGAAGGCACCTGGATATTGATCATCACCTGGCCAATAATCCAACATATTCGGTATAGAAACTCGATCTTTTAAGAGCTTATAAGCTTCTAACTCTCGCACATACTTCAGTTTCGTGTGAGGTATTTTCAGAAATACATTTTCCCCGTTCACTAAATTGCATTGATAAACAGTTGAACTATGAGAATCGTCGACTTCGTTAATTGATACTACTTTCAAATTGAATTGCTGGATAACCCTATTGACCATCGGAATTCCCCTTTTCATAAAGTTCTACTTTTGACTGCATGCTAACCTATTGTGCAAAAGAGAACTTATGAACTTGATCGTAACGTAATTGTTTCAGACAATTCACCTTCTACATTTACTAAAATCGTAGATGTATTTGGCGTTTTGCGAGCCAATTTAATGACATCTCCACTTTCATAAATGCCGTTATTATCGAAAACTACATCGTGAACACCCCATCCTAAGAAATCACTGCTTTCAACATCGAAGTTGAAGTTGCCGAGCTTTTCAAGGTTCTCTCCTTTGTACGTAATTATTATTCGCTGCGTCTCTTTCCCCCAGAAATTAGAATCAGCAATTAACTCGCAAATCCAGTTGCCACTTTCCCCTTTGAATGCAATACTACTATTGTTTTGACAAGACGCTAGCATGAACAATGAAAATATAAAGAGTATGCAATATAAAAACTTCTTCAATGTGTTCCTCCCCCATCTTTTCATTATTCTGTATGTAAAACAGGCTAGTTGCTAAAAAGTGCTGTAATTTGATAAAGAAGCAAACAATCACCTTGACCGTTTGTACAAGCTCTCCCCTTTTAGATTCCACAAATCTACAGAAAATCCTTCATTTTCTAGCGATAAAAAAAGAAGCGCTGTATGTAGAAACGCTTCCAAAAGGTGTTCAGGCAATAATGTTATATGCATTCTATAAATACCCACTAGGCGAGTTTCGGTCACCTTCCATCTTGTAATCCAACTTCACTTCTGATTGATCACGTACATTGTTTGCATCATGATGGAATTTTCTATATCTCTTTCTTCTCCAATCGACAAATAAGCCAAACGTGATTAATAGAAGTGTAACCAGTAAGAAAGGCATTGTTTCAACCCCCCTTCTCGCTAAGCATATACTTCATGGGCCTTTGCCTTTTTGTATTCCTTCCTCATTTCAAAAACAGTTAGGGCAACCACAATCCATAAGACAGGATTAGACAAGGATATGCCTACTTGTGAGTTGCCGCCAAGCAACGTGAATATAACGATTAAACTCAGTAAATAAGATACCAAGCTAACATTCCACCAAAAAGAAGATTGCGCTGACTTCTCTTCTTGAAAATGTATTGTGAAAAAGCCTAACAAAACTACCAATAGTAAAAGTCCAATCAGCATTGGTTTTGGAAAGAACAAAAAGTCATTTAAACTAGGAAAGAAATCATAAGCCATTAATAGTGTCAGTGGGATGAGGATGAATATCATCACATATAACTCTTTACCTTTCACGTTCATCTCTCCTCTCACAATTGTATACGTATGAATGTCTAAATAGTTTCATTGCTCCAATAGTCTAACCCGCTAAATCTACAAAAACGTCTAACGCCCGGGCATGCTAGCAATATTTCCTTATCCCTATAAAAGTTATCCAAGCCACCCGAAGAAATCCGTTGTAAACAAAACAATCAAGATCATAACGCCAAAACCCAATTGCTAATAGTAAGCAAATAAGCTTTTTTGTTTTCGTCATACTTCCATTCGAAAAACGCTCTCGTTAATTCTGTTAATGCAATTAACACAAAAACGACATAGGTTGATTTCAAAAACCAATCACGATCCTCATGTATTCTACCGATATTGATAAAATAAGCAAAGAACAAAAAGCCAATACAAGCGATCCGAAGTGTCCAATCAATCATCTTATGCTGTTTATTTATGTGATGATAGGAGAAACTACTTCTTTTCTTAACTTTGAGCAAATTCTGCATTATAAGATTGAACAATGATATTGCTAACACGATAATGATGATTAGAAGAATTAATTTCAACCAGTGAAATGGATCGATACCATACATGCATGCTCCCCTCCTCCTACTGTATAGACGCCAAAAAAAATAAAAAAGTTTCATTTTTGCAATTACATTAATTATACTAACAGATAATCATCTCTAAGTACGAATTTATTCAACAAAAAAACACCGTAATTAACGGTGCTTATTCGAGTTCTATCAGTATTTATCTTTCTAAGCTACATTTTTCAATCAGCAGTAAAACGTTTTTACGTACACTTACCTTACCGAGAAACTAACTCAGTTACTTCCTTCGGTACAGTAAAATCTTCGATATCATTAAAATAGCTATACGTGGCGTTCAACTTTTGGCGTGTTTTAAAAGAGTTGCCTTTGCTGTATATTTTCATATCCGCATACATATTGAAGCCCGTCACATAGGACGTTTTTTTATTAATTTTAATAGTGATTTCCATGCGATCAATTAAGAGAAAACCTTCTTCACTCGGTCCGACTTCTGGGAAGATTTCTTTGAATCTAGGGAATTCATCACGATCTAATGAAAGTTTCAACACATAGTCGTAACCGATTTCTTCTAATTTGAAATCATCGTTGAACGTTTTGAACTTGGCAAGATCGACAAGCGGATTGGTTGTCGATACAAGCGTTCCGAATGCTTCTTTCAATGGATCCGTTTCAGACTCGCGCAAACCTTGTTCCCGACTGTCCGCGACAACCGTTTGTTCACCAACGTCATAAATGTCCATGTTCCATACTTCCCCGCCTCTTGGCTGGACTGTTACTTGACGATGGACTTTCATCGGGTCTAAAAAAGCATCCATGTTCATATCGAAATTCACACCGGATTTTTCGGTCTTTTCAGGATCGCCGTCAAAAACCGTTCCATTATATTCGTCATACACGACGTGTGCACTGACCGAAGTTAGTGAAGAATTCATCGCTTGCTCAGATTTGTCCAATAAGTCACCAGCTGTTAATTTCTTTTGTGGTTCTTCTGCATTGTTACATGCCGTTACTAGAAGAACGAGCGAACTGACGACAAACGCACTAAGTATTTTTTTCACAATATACTTCCTCTCTACAAAACCTACGTTCATTTTACTGGAAGAATTACACTTCATCAATGCTTTAGACGGTTTTTCTGGCGTGTAAGTTGCATAGACTTGCAAACAGTTTTATTCAACAGCCGAAAAACACCACTTCCCAATTGTAAAATTGTCGATTGCATGCATGTCTGGTTCATAACCAATCCCATTGCTACGCGGGACAGCAATCACACCATCTTGGACAACTACTTCAGGTGTAATAATGTCTTTTTCCCAATAACGTGATGACCCGGCTGTATCACCTGGGTAAATAAAATTCGGTAATGACGTCAAAGCGATGTTGTGAGCACGCCCAATTCCCGCCTCTAACATGCCGCCACACCAAACAGGCACACCCTGCTCCATACAATAATCATGAATTCGTTTCGCTTCCGACAATCCGCCAACCCGTCCGATTTTCACATTAATGACTTTTGTACTTCGTAGCGTGAGTGCTTTTCGTACATCGTTCAAGGAAAGGATGCTTTCATCTAGACAAATTGGGGTCTTCAATTCTCGTTGTAACACAGCATGGTCAACAATATCGTCATGGCCAAGTGGCTGTTCAATCATTAAGAGGTTGAATGCATCCAGTTCCTTCAACAATTCAATATCATCTAGTGAATAAGCGGAATTGGCATCTGCCATCAAAGGAACATCGGGAAATGCAGCGCGTAATGTACGAAGTAGTTCAACATCAAAACCCGGTTTAATTTTCACTTTGATGCGCCGATACCCTTCGTCCAAATAGCCTTGTACTTTGGCTACCAGTTCCGAAAAACTTGCTTGCAAGCCAATACTAATGCCAACTTCAATCTCTTTTCGAGTTCCTCCTAACGCTTCCGCTAACGACATGCGGTTACGCTTAGCATATAAATCCCAGACGGCTGTCTCTAGAGCCGCTTTCGCCATATTGTTTTTGCGGATGGAAGAAAAGAGCATACTTACTTCATCGGGATGAGTAATGTCTTTTCCTAGCAATAAAGGGACTAGAAAATCATTGATCATATGTACATTCGTTTCGACGGTTTCTTCCGTGTACCAAGGAGCTTCAAAAGCCACCGATTCGCCCCATCCACAATTTCCGTTTTCATCTTGTACTTCAATGACTAAAAACTGCTTGTCTTGCATTGTGCCGAAGCTCGTGGAAAAAGGTTCTTTCATTCGCATTCTTAGTCTTCGGACGGTCACTTCTGCTATACGCAATTTCATCACCTCATAAAAACATCCTGCCATAAAATGACAGGACGCCTGTTGGAATTACAATTCTACTTTCATGCGCCATTCAAAAGGATCAGGCAGTTTTCCTGTTTGAATCCCTGTCATTGTATCATAGATCTTTTTCGACAACTCCCCGATTTCACCATGATTGACGACCAACTTCTTATCTTGCCAGAACAGTTCGCCGATTGGAGAGATAACCGCTGCCGTTCCTGTACCGAACGCTTCTTCTAACAGTCCGGACTCATATGCTTCGAATAATTCTTCCATTGAAATTTGACGCTCCGTAACCGGAATATCCCAGTGTTGCAATAATTCAATCACCGATTTGCGTGTAATCCCTTCTAAAATGCTACCGTTTAGTGAAGGGGTAACAACTTCTCCATTGATTTTGAAGAATACGTTCATTGCACCGACTTCTTCAATGTACTTATGTTCTTTTCCATCCAACCATAACACTTGGGAATAGCCTTTCGCCTCCGCAACTTCTTGTGCTTTCATGGCACCTGCATAATTCCCTGCCGTTTTTGCACTACCAGTCCCACCTTTGACCGCACGGACGAATTCAGATTCTACAGCAATGCGGACAGGATTAATACCTTCCTTGTAATACGCACCAACTGGTGAAAGGATAATCATGAAGCGGTACGTCTTCGAAGGTGCAACCCCAAGATACGGTTGTGTCGCAAAAATGAAAGGACGTATGTATAACGAAGTACCTTCAACATTAGGAATCCAATCTTTATCAATTTGGATTAACTTCCGCAAACCTGCTAGCGCGAGCTCTTCATCGAAAGCCGGCATGCAAAGACGTTCATTGGAACGGTTTAACCGCTTCATATTCTCATCTGGTCTGAACAATAACACTTCATCTTCTTGCGTAACATATGCCTTCAATCCTTCAAACACTGTCTGACCGTAGTGGAAGACAATCGCAGCAGGATCCAACGTAATCGGTTTGTACGGGACGACTTTGGCGTCATGCCATCCTTTACCTTCTGTATAGTCCATTGTAAACATGTGATCCGTAAAAACAGTTCCGAACGAAAGCTGATCAAACGCCGGCTTCTCTTTCGGATGATTCGTCAATTGTACGTGAATAGATAATTGATCCATTCAGAACCCCTCCTCTATGTATGTATAGTTTTACATTATACACGAAATCATAAAAACTGATATGATATTATGGAAAGATTGGAGGGATGCAAATGAGTGACAACATGAAGATGCCCGGTGAAGAAAGACGGGAACTGCTATTGGAAACTTTACGGACAGCGACAAAACCTTTCACGGGCAAAGCACTAGGAGAAATGACTAACGTAAGCCGACAAGTGATCGTGGGTGATATTACGTTGTTAAAAGCAAAAGACGAGCCGATTATCGCGACAAGTCAAGGCTATTTGTATATGCACACATCATCCGGCCCCGATAAGATTGAAAAAACACTTGTTTGCCAACATACACCAGAACAAACTGAAGAGGAATTAAATATTCTTGTAGATTACGGGTTAACTGTAAAAGATGTCCGAGTCGAACATCCTGTTTACGGAGATTTGCGTGCATCGATCATGGTATCCAATCGACAGGAAGTGAAAGCATTCATTCGTCGAGTGACCGAAGCAAATGCCGTATATTTGTCCAACTTATCAGAGGGTGGCGTCCATATGCATACCGTCAGTGCGGACAATCCTAGTCAAATTACAAGTGCAGAAGCAGCATTAAAAAAAGCGGGTATCCTCATTGAATGAGGGATACCCGTTTGTTAGTTTTATAATGCTTCTTCATCAACAATCAGTTTAGTGTTTGGTAATGCGAAGGTGATTTCTTCTGCGCGTAGGATATCAAGGATTTTGTAATTCACTTCTTCTTTTATATCCAGATAGGCTCCCCAATCGGTCGTCTTCGTGAAGAAGTACAGCATAATATTCATGCCGTTTTCCTTGTATTCATCAAACTTCACGAAAATGGTCTCCTGATGAACACCTTCATGATTGCGTAATAAATGTCTAATGTCGTCAATGCTTCTTTGAAGTGCAACTTTGTCGGTAGTAGGCGCTACTCGAATGGTGAAGGAGACTTGCCGTTTGCCCATCTTACTCCAGTTCGTAATGGCTTCATTCGCTAATGTGGCATTGGGAACCGTTACAAGCGCTTGACCAAACGTGCGGATTTTCGTACTTCTAAAAGAAATGTCCTCTACTGTTCCTTCGACGGTTGGCGTATAGATCCAATCACCGATCGTAAAGGGTTTTTCCGTAATGATGACCACTCCACCGAAAAATTGTGCTAATGCGTCTTTTGCTGCAAGCGCAAACGCCAATCCGCCAATTCCAAGACCCGCGACGAACGTACTGACGTTATACCCAAATTCCTGAGCGATGATGCTCAACGTAATCACAATAATAATGAAGCGCAATGCTTTTGAAATAAAAGGTATTAATATGTCATCGATTCGCATATTAAATCGATTGTTCAGTCCTGAAAAGAAACTTGAGGTAGCTCCTGTCAAATTGTAAAAACCCCAAGCGATGACAATGACGATGGACGATCTGATCAGGTGTAAGAATAGCAGATTTTTTTGATCAATATATGGGAAATACCCGACTGCTACATAGACACCGATGATCGTCACAAGCCATTGGAACGGTTTTTCAAACGACAATAATATTGTTGAAAAGAAACTATTCGGTGCTTTGTTACTCAGTTTTAAAATGAGTGTAAAAATGTATTTTGCAAACACTTTCCGAAACAACCAAAATAATAATAAGACTCCTAATGCAATACCCGTATGTACAACTTCATACCTCGTAAACCATTCGTACCAATCCATAATCCATCACTCCTAACACGTCCATCTTAACAAATCATGTTAAGGAGAAAAAGTAATAGCTATTAAAATATCAAATTTCAACGAAAAAACTTCTATGGATTTTTATCGTGTATCCAATGCTAAATCGGTTTCATCACTCAATTGTTGAAGGAACGTAACCATGAATGTATGACGTTGTTCGGCAAGTCGTTTTCCTTCATCCGTCACCATACGTTCTTTTAACAATAACAGTTTTTCAAAAAAATGCGTGACAGAGGATGTCTCTTTCGAGCGGTATTCCGCTTCTGTCATGTCTTTCCTCGTCACTTCGTCCGCATCGTATAATTTCCGACCGCGTGCACCACCAAATGCAAACGTTCGTGCAATTCCGATTGCCCCCATGGCATCTAATCGGTCCGCATCCCGAACAATCGCACCTTCTATGGAAGTAATGTCCCGCTCGTTCCCACCGTTAAAGGAAACGCTGTTGATTGTCTTTTGAACGGTCTCTATCGTTTGTTCGTCTGCACCAACTTGAGATAGAATTTGACTTACTGAATGAGCGCTGACTGATTGATACTTCGGGTCTTCGATATCATGTAACAGCACAGCAAGCGTAATGATGGACACGTCAGCATGAGGGATTGTGCCTGCTATCTGTTTAGCATTTTTTAAAACACGTACGATGTGATCAAAATCGTGACTTGCATCGAATTCGTTGTAAATATTTTTGACAGACATTGTACACTTCTGAATAATTGTTTGCATAAGCTAGAGCTCCTTTTCGTTGAGTCGACTGAAAATTTAGGCGTATCATTGACGTTTACTGTCGATTCATGTATAGTTAATGCAACCATGTTAATAATGGGAAGACATTGAATTGCCGAGGGAGGAATAAGTATGTACCAAGGTAAAGTAAAATGGTTCAGCAATGAAAAAGGGTATGGGTTTATTGAAACGGATAATGGAGAAGATGTATTTGTACATTACACGGGCATTAAAGCCGATGGATTTAAAACATTGGATGAAGGCCAAACCGTTTCATTTGAGATTATTGAAGGAAACCGTGGTCCTCAAGCGGCAAATGTCTTACCAATCACGTAAAAAATAACGAATTATCCCGCCAAGCTATGACAAGGCGGGTTTATTTTGTTAATTTATTCATTTCATTGCCTAAGAACTGTAATTGTTCACCGATTGTACACGTTTGAATGCAAAATTGATGGGCTTTTGTCTTTCCGCTATCTTTTCTCTGTTGACGTTTGACAAAACACCCTTCACAATACGTATCAAGCAGTTCATCAATTTCCTTCATAATTGATAATTTATCCATAGAAGCCTCCTGATCGTAACATTTATTGTAGTATGCTTTCCATTCTGATGCAACTTATGAAAGGAGGATACGCCATGCTTGAAGTATATGTAGATGGAGCAAGTGCTGGAAACCCCGGGAAAAGTGGAATCGGTATTTTTATTAAAGGTGAAGGGCAACAACTGAAAATTGCCGAGCCAATTGCACCAACAAATAACCATACTGCTGAATTTATTGCCCTCCTAAGAGGAATGGAAGAAGCTGCAAAACTAACGACTGGAATCGTTTCTGCCCGTTCAGATTCGAAAGTCGTTGTCGCAGCAGTGGAAAATGAATTTGTTAAAAATGAGCTACATAAAGAGTACTTGCATAAAATTCTATCCATTGCAAAATCCTTTGACTTCTTTTTTATAAAATGGATTCCAGATCATGAAAACCGAGCGGCTGATGCGCTCGCCCGCGAAGCAATCCATAAAAGTGGACAATAAAAGAGCATTTACCTGGCAGGTTCTCCTGTTGTCGGTAAATGCTCTTTCTATTATTTTGCCTTCATGAATGTCACAGTGTTTTGGATGCTATCAAAAAGAACCCATTCCTGATCGTCGATAACTGCCCCTACATTGACAAGCGTCTGTTCTTGCCCGAGTTCGTAGGGCTGCCCAAATAACAAAACCTCTTCCACATGACCATCTCGTTGTAAGCCTGACGTATGGCTATGGCCGTAAAATGTCACAGGCTGAGAAACTTCAGGTTCTATTAACGCCCAAGGATTTCCTCCCCATTTCCATTGGTGGCCGTGAATGACTTCAGCCATGCCAAGTTCGATTTTTTCGGGCATTGCCGAAAGAATGCCGAGTAATGGGTCATCTGTATTTGTAATAAGCAGGATTCGTTCTTCCTGATTCCCTTTGACCGATGGAAAAGTCAATAACTCGACAAACCCATCGGGTAACAGCATGACTTCTGCAAGATTATTATAACGATGTTCACTAACGTGACGTTTACTAATCGTGCATTCAAAAAGATCGCCTGTTCCGATCAATAGCGCATCGGGTACTTCTTGTTTAATGTGCGCCAATACGCTTTTCAAGTCTTCTTTCGAAGAATGAACATCCCCGATAATGGCATATTTCATTTGCATCGTCATTCCGCCTTCTTTTCAACTTTTTTCAATTTCGATCGGTTCTTTGGAAATCCAATCACTGTAACTCCCAACATATAAGCGGACATGTTCAAAACCGTTCTGCTTCAGCATCGCATAAAGCGGTGCTGCTGTCACACCACTCCCGCAGTATACGATGACTGACTGATCTGTTTGAACGACATCCTCTAATCGGTATTTCATGTCTTCATTCAAATTGAAGGAACCACTCTGTTTCAATTGTTCCCAATCAAAGTTCAATGCGCCCGGAATACGTCCAGCAATTGGATCGATCGGTTCAACTTCACCTCGGTATCGTTCAGCGGATCGTGCATCCAACAACACATGATTCCGATTGCCATGAACAGTCTCTTCGACTAGTTCTCGAGTTGCAAGTATCTCTTCCTTCCACTCTGGTTCTACATTTGAAGGAGACGGTTTTACTTGTTCTTGACTCAGCGGTACACCATGATCTTCGAATGTTGTAAACCCTTCAATTGCGATAGAGGCATTCCTAAAACCAGCATATTGCAGAATCCACCATGCTCTGGCAGCGAAAGGACTTCCGCCGTCATCGTAAACGATGATTTCATCATCCAACTCCAAACCGCTCTTTCTGAATAAATGCGTCAACGCTTCCTTGTCAGGTAGCGGATGTCTGCCGGCATCCTTCGTCATATCTGACAAATCCTTTTCAAGGTCCCAATAGAGCGCGCCTTCGACATGTTTTTCTCCATATTTTTGCAAACCGAGTGCTGGATTTTGCAAAGCATATCGTGTATCAATCCACTTCACGACTTGAGCATCCACTTGTGTAATCGACTTAAAAACGTTTTGCATGTCAACCCATCCCCTTCAACTGGATTTTACCGTAAACCTGCCGCCATTCCTCCAACTGGTGAGCATCGAGTAAGAGAGCGCGCTCGGATTCGATTTGTTGTAGACTTTGCGTCATTAAATGAAGACGGAGACCTTCCGCTTCCGTTTCAATCCATTGCTCCGCCCATTGCTCAATCCGCTCTTTCTCTTTCCCTAAATACATAGAGGCATCCTCTTTTAAACGCTCTTCCAACAAGTCTCTTAAGATTAACCGTTCACCTTTCTCAAAAAACGCTTTTTGGTTTTTAAATGCACGATTTACATCTTTATAGATGGTAGGATCTTCAAATGGTTGCGGGAATGAAAGCATTACTGCATCCTCTGTTTCATATGGAGAGGGTGCAATGGATCGGTCTTTTTCCGCGAGTCGGCGTAACTCGTTTCGTTGACGCTCTTTCAATTGCTTATTCATGAAATTCAACATACGTAAATTCGTCACTTTTAACTCCTGCGATAAATCGAAACCGACCATTTGAACCGTTTCTGCTAACGCAATCGACAGCGCCTTGTCTGAAGAATAATTGGCAAATGTCGACGGACTATACCCTTCCTTGAAGAAGTCTCCAAATCGAAGGAATACCCGTTGTAAAATATAATAAACCAATTCATTTAATTCGTTGCTAGACGCTTTTCGAATGACCTCTGTAAACCGTTGAGAAAAATGCGAACGGATTTCTTGTTCAAATCGATCAAGTTCCTGCATGCGATCCGCTTTACGGGATTGGTTCAATTCCGTTCTTTCAATTAATGTACGGAGCCGTTCAACGGTTTTGGTCACTTCATCTTCCAATGCTTGAACAGCTAAACTTTTAAGATCTTCTTCTAAGAAGCGTTCAAAGTATTGTTCAAATTCGGCCATGGCAGGTTCCGTTTCATTGCTCAGTTTCGCTTCAAGCGCCTGGATGCTGGAAATCCCATGAACACGCGGGTGACGGATTCCAAAAGTCGTCAGTTCTTGTTTCACAAAGTCTTTCACTGCTTCCGCTTCTTCTTCGTTTGCCGCAAGATCAATTGCATTTACGATGAAAAACATTTTATCTAACTCAAATGCATCTTTGACACGGCCAAGTTGAATAAGAAACTCGCGATCTGCACGGGCAAATGCGTGATTGTAGTACGTGATGAATAAAATCGCATCCGCATTACGGATATATTCGAAAGCAACATCCGTATGGCGGGCATTTGTGGAATCAGCACCTGGAGTATCAACAAGCGTAATGCCCTTTCTCGTTAACGGACAATCAATGAACAAATCAATTGCATCGACAAAACAACTACGGTCTTCTTCGGCAACGAATCGTGTAAATTCAACTTGATCAACATTCATCGTCTCACCTAAATGCCCACCGTACGTTGGATATCCCTTTTGGAATGCGCGTATGAACGTCTTATGGATATGTAGACTTTCATCTTCTAATGCTTTCGTCAGCACAGTTTCCGCTTTGTTGAATGCATCCTCTAATGATGTAATGGGTGTGCCTAAAGCATCAAATGAAAAAGCGACATCTTCTGTCATCTGCTGAACTGATTTTAAATGGACATCCGCAGTTCGATCCTCTTTTCCTGGCTGAATAGGTCGAATACGGTTAATGGCAGCGGTTGTTGGGTTAGGTGACACTGGTAATACACGATCTCCCATGAGCGCGTTGGAAAATGATGATTTTCCAGCACTGAACGCACCAAACAAAGCGACAGTGAATTCTTGTTGGGCTAACCGGTCTGACTTATTGTGTAAGTACGTTGCGGTATCAGAGAATCCAGGAATATGCATTACCGCATCTGCTATGTGAAGCGCTCGTTCGATGACAGCTTGTGCATCAGTATGATGTACAACTTCAGGTTGCATAACTTCTTCTGTTTGTACGATCTCATCCGCTGATACTACATGCCTATCCGTTTCCATCTGACTAAGGTCAATCGTCTGCATGTCTTCACGTACGTGCCATTCCTTCAACAACTGTCGACTGTCAGCAAGCAATTTTGCTGAAGGCGACGCCAAGCTTTTTTCAAACTGTTTCAGTTGTTCTCGAATTTCTTCCACCTGATAGATAGCGGACAGTTTTTGTTCGTACACATCGATGGTATGCTGGAGTTGTTCAGCTTCTTCATTACCGGTTGACGCAGCGAGTTCAGACATTTTCATTTTCCAGTCATCCGTTCGCTTACGGAAGATTTGTTGAATTGCTGTTTTCATTTGATCTGCCATGTTTAAGATTGTATCGCCCGTCATAACGTCAGATACATTCAAATGCACATCAATTTCCTCAAATGGAATTTGCATATTCATCTCATCGATTTCCATAGAACGTTCATCGGACATCAGACCTGCATTTTTCAATGTTTGTTTCATTAACGCCTTCAAATGGACTTCAATTTGTGTATGGATAAGGCTCGCAAGATTATTCGCTAATTCCGTTTTTCTTTTTTCCCTTTCCTCAGCTGTTTTTTTCGCTCCGAATAAAAAACCTACTTTAAACCGAGGTGATTTTGCTTCTAAATACAGTTTCAACAACTCGCGTGTATCGAACGGACTGATAGATGCGTTGCGCAACAACTCATTTCGTTCCCTTTCGAATGTTGCGTAAAATGCATCTGCAGAAAGGAGCGCTGCACGTTTCTTTACGGCATTCATTTCCTTTTGTAAATCTTCAGATTGACCCCATTCATCCTCATCGATTAGATGCGCGTATGCTGTTTGACGCTCAGCTATCTCTTCTTCCAAAAAGTTCACGTGTTCTTCTTCAAACTTCCGTAATGATTGCTGGGCGTTTGATAAAAATTGTTCTTTCCAGTTTTCCATAGACCCTTCTACTATTGCTTTTACTTTTGCAAAATCATTGTGGGGATGATCCATGGCACGTAATGATGTATAAAAAATCCCTTTAGGCTCTACGCCCCATAACGAAAATGAGTCTTCCACAGATTGCTTGAACGCGTCAAACGACAACTCACTTTCTCGGTGCTTATCGATTTGATTGATGATTAAATAGACATTCGGATTGAAACGCAATAAATCCTTTGTAAACGTAAAATTCAATTCCGATTGGACGTGGTTATAATCCATCGTATAGAAGACGAGATCGGCTAAATGTAATGCCGATTCTGTTGACAAGCGATGAGCATCATCCGTTGAATCGACACCAGGCGTATCCATTACGGTAATCGCTTCTGGCAGTGCAGATTGCGGATGGCCAATGTCGATAAGAGAAATTTCCGCTCCGTCTTTGCTAAATGATTTGATAGCATCAAAAAATCCATGCCCTTCAAATTTTACGGTAGATCCATCTGTCTTATGTACAATTGCAAATTCTTGGTTTGATTTTTTCACTTTAACGATATTCGCACTTGTCGGTATCGGACTTGAAGGTAAGAGATCTTCCCCGGTCAGTGCATTAATCATTGAAGATTTCCCTGCTGAAAAGTGTCCAGCAAAGCCAATAACAAATTCCTCGTCTACTAATTTTTGTGCTAAGGAATGTGCTTTTCTTACTCGATCTTCGTCATTACCTTCCTTGAACAGTTGTCCATGGATGGCTGTTCTTTCTAAAACATCAGTATGAGACATAATTCCCGACCCTTCCATCTAGTTGATTCCACATCTAATCATAACACTTTTTTCTAATCTAACTACCTACAAAGTGCTTTGAAATTTATCTATACTTTATTCCCTCGATAATGGTATTATTAGACTATACATATTAGAAGGAAAGGAGTGCCTTTATGAGTACTTCATCAACGATTCAAAAAGTGTTAAACGGTGCTATTTCCTCTTTAACGACAATCATACCCCTTAAATTTGATGTGCTTTCACCAGTTCTGACGTCCCAACCTTATGAACAGAAGGAGTTAAGTGTTCTCATCCAGATGGTTGGCGCGATAAAAGGTCGATTAATCCTCGATGCAAATAGTGATATCATTCAAATGATTGGCCAATCCATGTTCGGTATGCGGATTGAAGGTGAAATGATTGAATCCTTTACAGGCGAATTAGGCAATATGGTTGCTGGAAATTTGTGTACCGTTTTGGAACAACATGACTTTTCACTTGACATCTCGACTCCGACAGTTATGGTTGGTGAAACGAAGCTTTATGGTTTTACACAAGCATTCAAGTTACCGCTTCGCTTTGACAGCGGGACAACGATGAATGTCCTTTTAACAATTGATGAGCAAGCATAACAAAAGCTGTCTTACGATGGGTATCTTACCATGAAAGACAGCTTCTCTTATTTCATTTGCGTACAACTGTCTTACTTTCCACTGGGAAAGCTTTTGAAACAATTGTTTTCAGCTCTTTTTCTGAACCTTCCATTAAGACATGTATACTGCCGTAATCTCCGGAAGTCCGAATGAGGCGGCCTGCTCCTTGACGTAAACGTAAAAGCATAAATGGTAAATCAACGTCTTCAAAAGGATGCTTCGCATTTTTTCTACGCGCATTAAACAACGGATCATTTGGTGGAAACGGTAAATCATAGATGACAACTCTCGTTAATGCGTCCCCCGGAATATCGAGCCCTTCCCACAAATGATAAGAGCAAAGGATGCGCACGTTCTTCTGTTGGAAATCCCGAATGATCGCCGATAGTTCACGTTCTCCTTCAAACGCAATGTTCTGCTTGTGTTCATCAGAAAGTGCACGTTGGAACGCACGCATTGATACCTCAGATTTGAATAAAATCAACGTTTGTTCCTCATTTTCAAGGAGACTTTCTACATAATTTGTTTTTCCACCTGAATCGACGTCAGCTAGAACAACTTCCATCGCTTGTTCATAGTCAAATGGTGAATCCACAGAGAATGATAGGAATTCTTCAATTCCCAAACTATCGAGGATGTAAGAAAAGTCCTGATCGACCGATAAAGTTGCTGATGAAAACACAATTGGAATATTTGAGGAGAATAACTTTTCTCTTAAAATGTCTGTAACGAGACGAGGCATAATAATAAGCGTCATTTCGTCTTTTCTTTCTTCCAACCAATCAACTGCTTCATTGTCAGAAATGAATAGTTCCAACGAGAAAATGTATTGTTCCAAATACTCTTCAACCATCGTCAAGTCATATTCCGGAATAATGTACAATTCACCTTCAAACACGAATTCTTCCAATAGCGCAGTCGAAATTGTCATTGCTTCTTTTCCTACAGCAACAAGTTCATCGGTTTTCGCAATGGCTTTTCGTGTTTCATCATGATTGCTTGCATTTGTGCGAAGCAAACGGAAAAAATGCTCGTGGGCATCAATCAGACGCTCCATCAATTGCAATGTCTCTTCACGAATGCCATCGACCATTACCCGTTCCAATAAATTCAATAACGTATTATTTTGCACTTCATATGTCAATGCTCGTTGCGCAGAATACTCTAACAAATGACCTTCGTCAAAAACTACCATTGATACTTCTGGTAATAATGCCAATTGTCCTTGTCGCTTTCTCGACTCTTTCGTCCAAATATGTTCCATATAAAAGTCGTGTGAACAAATGATCAAATCGACTGATTCCCGGTAGTGATTTCTGTGGATCGTTTGGCCACAACGATTGCGCACATCACAAGCTGCACATTGTTGGATTGGATGGAAATTAATCGACTTCCACTGTTCATCATTCAAATCAGGATAATCTGAGCGTTCACCGTACGGAAAAATAGATTGAAGTGATGCGTTCCCTCGTACAAATTCAGGTAATTCACTTTGAACGATATCTGCATATTCTTCCTCTGATGAATCGGCGGTCTCCTCTAGTCGTTTCAAACAGAGGTATTGGTCCCTTGCTTTTGCTAATCTTACATCAATGTCAATCGCTAATGCTTCACTTAATTTATGGATGTCGCCTTCTTTTTTCACAAGTTGGTCGATTAACGTTTCGTCCGCACAAGAAATCAATGCAGGCTTTCCGGTATAGCGTGCATAAGCAATGGCCGGTAATAAATATGCGATTGTTTTACCTGTTCCGACCCCAGCCTCCGCCATTAGGACTTTCTTTTCTTTTAATGCTTGCTCGATTTGGAATGCCATATAAATCTGTTCATCTCGACATTCGAAACCTTTTTCCGTTAGATCGTCATACAACGTATCGCCAATCCAGTCATTCAACGATTCATAAAATGATTTTTCTTTTGATAACACAAATGGCATTTGACGCTTCATCGGCATCGACCCTTTCTTTTAAGCATATGGTAGAGGTTAGAAAAAACTCTATATAGACCGTTCCTCTGCGCTCCAAAAGGCACGCTTTCCGCGGGGCGCGCTTGAGCCTCCTCGTCCGCTACGCTTCGCTTTGCTTCCTGCGGGGTCTCAACAATCGCGCTAAATCCCGCAGGAGTCGTCCTTTTTCCGCTCCGATCCACTCTTAAGTTTAAAAAAGAACCGTTTTAAAGTAAGTAGGCATATAGAAAAAATGCATGACGGCGAGTTGACCTTCATGCATTTTTCACATTTTGTCACAACCACTTAATTTTTACTTATGTCGTTGACCCCAGTATTGATAGAAGTCTGTACGGATGAAGCCGTTGAACAACTTCCGTTTTTTTGTAGCTTTCTTGCCGTACATTGTCTCAAAGTTTTCAAGTGAAGATAACATATAAACTGACCAAGATGGATAGTGCTCCATAATACGGCCAATCGTTTTTGTTATGTCTTCAGCTTCTTCGATTTCTCCTAAACGTTCTCCATAAGGAGGATTTCCGACAAGTACGCCATTCAAACCTTCTACAGCTAAATTTCTTATATCTTGCTGTTCAAAACGGATTAGATCCATAAAACCCGCTTCTACTGCATTTTGCTGAGCTACTTTAATCATTCTTGGATCTACATCAAATCCTGTAATGTCTAGCGGCTGATCATATTTTGCCAACTCTTCAGCTTCTTCACGTACGCGATCCCAAATGGCTTCTTTCATCCACGGCCAGTGTTCACTACTGAATTCCCGATTGTATCCTGGTGCAATTTGTTGCCCGATCATTGCTGCTTCAATCGGAATGGTTCCTGATCCACAAAAAGGATCTACGAACGGACGGTCAGGATTCCATTTCGTCAATTTGACGAGGGCTGCTGCTAACGTTTCTTTAAGCGGTGCATCACCTTGCCCAACTCGATAACCGCGTTTGTGCAAGCCGGCACCACTTGAGTCGATCGTGAGCGTCACTTTATCTTTTAAAATGGATACTTCCAGTTTAAATAACGGGCCGGATTCATCAAGAAAACCGTTCCTTTTGTATGCTGTCTTCAATCTTTCAACGATTGCTTTCTTCACAATTGCTTGGCAATCAGGAACACTATATAACGTTGATTTGACAGATTTTCCTGCGACCGGAAAATTGGCGTCAACAGGCAAATACTGTTCCCAAGGCAAGGACTTTGTCTGTTCAAACAAATCGTCAAAAGTAGTTGCTTTAAATTCCCCTACAATCACACGTACGCGGTCTGCAACGCGCAACCACATGTTTGTCTTGGCAATTGCCGTTTCATCACCTTCGAAATAGATTTTGCCATTTTCAGTTGTCGTTTGGAACCCTAGTTCCTTCACTTCATCCGCAACAATTGACTCAAGCCCCATCGCGGAAGTGGCGACTAATTTATAGTTTGACATACATTTTCAACTCCGTTTCTAACGTGCTACAAAAAGAGGATTGTAGTTCAGCCGTGTTTAAGGGACTCCTATTAGAACCTCTTTGTAAAGGACACTAGCACGCTTGGATCTTTCGTACATTCATTCTTATGTAGTGTGTGTTTCGTTGCTAGAATTCATTCAATTGCCCATGAATGAAGAAATGCCCTCCAAACGAAAAGGAGAGCATTGATTGGTATTGTTAAACCATCGTAAATTCGATAAGCCATGTTTTGTTCCCGTGTACTCAAACGGCTCACGCCTCGTACGATGGGTGGTAATCATCTATCTACAGACACAGTCTGTCCCTTCCTCCGTTCAATTCCTTCAGAAGAGTGCCCCTACCATAATTTGGGTTTCTCGCTCGTGGGGTTTACCGCGTTCCATCCGACCCGTTTCCAGGCCAGCTACGTTACTGTGGCACTTTTCAGGGAACCTCATCCATATTTGCCGAAGCAAACGTAGGATTTATTCCCGCCGTCAACGCGCTAAGCGCGAAGCCCCGGCTTATTTTTTCGCCGAGCACGAACACTACGGTCTTCTCAGAACCGTGCGAGCATGGACTTTCCTCTACAACTAACGTTGCAGCGATTACCTGAATTCACACTATGGTTTCAACAGTATACAACAATTTTCAACAAATCACAACGGTTTTTAAGCAACTTGCTTATTCATAATCATACAATTTGCTGCCGAATACATGCTTCTCAAGGTTTGAAATCCTTTTTAACAAATCGAAGTTCGTCGTATTCGTATTCGTTGACGCAGGACGTTTCGCCGCAGCCGCAACTTCTTCTTTCAACTTTTCGTTTTCTAAGCGTAAGTCAGCTACTATTTTTTTGAAAGCTTCATAATCCTGTATGACTTGATCTAAAAATAAATCTACATCTTCTTGGTTGTATCCACGCATTGCTGTTTTAAATTCTTTTTCAAGAATCGTTTTCGAATCCAGTTTTATTTCCATAAAATGACGCCCTTCCATCAATGTTTACACATCGCAATTATAGCATAATTTGTACATCTGTGTCTTTCCATATCGTGAAAAGAAGTAGGATTTTGTCGGTTACTGCGCTTCCCCGGGAAATAGTTTCTTGCGCAATCTCATTTCCCGATGTGCAAACTCATTTCCCTTCTTCCTTCTGTAATCGGAAGTAAAGTCTGAATCCCTTTGCAAAAGCATAATTCCCTCCTTCGTCCAATTCAACGCTTTTCCAAACTCTTTCATCCTATGTTCATAGAGCTTGGCCAATTCCTCATAGGCAATGAGTTTTTCTTTGCCCGCCAATCCTGCAGCCCCTATATGAAATGCTTGAACAGCATTTTTGTAGTCGCCTTCTCTTTTAAGGATGAATCCAATATGGAAATGTGCACGCGGCTCATTTTCTCCATACGTCTCAATCACCTTCTCAAAGACTACTTTACTACGATGATACGACTTTAAATCAGCATACCACTTTCCAATATTCGTTTTAGCAGTCGAGGAAGCGGCGTGTTCGTTTTTCAACAACAAATTTGTAGACAGTGTATACAACGTTACGAGTGATAAAATATCCCATTCATTGTGAAGCAACACTTTCATCAGCAGTTCCGCACGTCCGTTTTTCACAGCATCTTGATAAATGATGGGCGCCATATGACCTGGCACATCATCTTTACGGAAAAAACCAAGTTGTTCTTGTTCCACTGCAGTCAGTTTAAAAGTGGTCATTTCATTCTTCCAAATTCTTTTGGAACCGTGCAATAAATCGATCTCTGTATGTTTTATTAACGGAGGAAGTTGCTCACGATTCATCGTCCATCTCGTTTGGACTTGGGGCATGTCAAAACTTTTCCCATTATACATGACGATCGACTTCGGTTGTTCCCAAAGTTTAGAAGCATACAGAAATGCCGCTTCATGATCAGGTCCAGCCAAGACATATTGTGTTAATGTAAAGGATTCATTTGTATATTCGATAAAGCCCATTAGAAATATAAGTGTGCCAGCCCCTTTTAAACCCGTTGTCTCAGTATCAAAAAAGACAAGTGGTCTTGAAGGATTCAGCGCTAACGGATGTGGTTCACGGGATGTCCGCCACGAATCAATCGTATGCACAAGCCCTGAAAGTGGAAATTTACCATGTTGGTGATGCAAGTCGTAGTTCACGATCCGTTTATAGACGATCCCAAACTCATTGACTTCCTTCGTCAACCCTGCACGCAACCAACGATCTTCGTATGGTGGAGGAGGCGGTATGGGACGTTCAGTTTGCTCCTCGACTACTTGAGGTTCAGTTGTATTCTTTTTCAGAAGCTTCTTCATTTGCATCAGTTTTGCTTCGTAAGACATTGCTTTCGCCTCCAATAAGCGCATTCAGAAGAAAAATGACATCTTTTTTCATCCGTATGCCTTCTTCCTGCGCACCGATACAAGCGGGACAGCCGTTTTTACAGCGGCAATTACGTACATGTTCAGCAGCACGCTCCAATAGTTCTTTCCACTGATTAAACAGCTTTTCACTTAACCCAATGCCCCCCGGGTAGCTGTCATAAAAAACAAGATAAGTTTGACTGTGTAGACTTACTTGTGGACAATCGCGAATATCATTCTTGTTATAGTTGTTATCAGAAGAATTAAAGAAGAAGGAAGTGTAAAAGTGAGATCGCCCCACCATTATTGCATTCTATTATGGATATCTTAACATAGAAATAGTAATTTATGAGGATGATTGTTTAAACACCGGATTTCCGCTCCAGGCGGACGCGTTCCGCGGGCACGGCTTCAGCCGCTTCCCTCGCTTCGCTCAGTCCAGGGTCTTCAGCTCGCGCTGTTCCCGCAGGAGTCGCCGCCTTGCGCTCCAATCCTGAAGAGCAGTATCTATAGTGTATGACCAATAAAGTGTTGTCATATGCTAGTTGGCCAAAGTGCAAGCACGGACACTAGCGGAGAATAGCACGAATGGTGAGACCACGCAGGGCGAAAACACACGAGTAGCTCACCTGTGCCCAGCGGAATAAAGTCCTGCCGATACCTGATTGCTTTTTTGATGACAAAATCAATAATTTTCTAAATCTCGTAGCCCCTTGCACAGAATGTTTATTCAATTAAACAATTTATTTCAAAGAACCGTAGGAAATCCCCCTCGTTTCTTAATTACAAACTAAAACTAGAGACTTATCGAAGCTATCCAATTCAAAAATAGCAGGTTTGTAAATTAGAAATTTTAAACTTTCCTTCGAGTGCCCCGAAGAGAAGATTTCAATATTAAAAATCGATAATGTTGACTGTAATCTTGTATATACAACACTTGTAGTAAAATAGTTAGCTACTTCTGTTTTTTCCTTCATTGGCTTCAATTCATATTATCTATAAAGTGCATTTTATACAATACTAAAAATTATTGTGTAATTTATTCACAATAGATGGAATGTGCATTTTTTCCACTGTATAATACAGGTAATTGAAAGGGTGAGTAAATTGAATTATGGTGACAGACTAAAGACCCTACGAAACAATAAAGGTCTATCTCAAAAAGATCTAACAGATAGACTACATATAAATCGTTCAACTTATGCCAGATACGAAACGAATTCAACACAACCAGATTACGAAACCCTTTCAAGGCTTGCTGATTTTTTTGATGTTACCATTGACTATCTCCTAGCTAGGTCTGACATTCCTAATCATAAAGCCGTTTTTGTTGCCGGTAAGGATATAAACCTAACCGATGAAGAACTTGTCTTATTTAATGAGCTTAAGAAACACCAAATCATGTTTCATCATTTGATGTCAAATCCGAAGAAGAAAGTGAAAGAGCTAAACAAGCTGTATAAAATGAAACAGATGTTTATGGAAGATGAAGAATAAGAATATAGGGATGGATTTGGTGAGTTGGAGGATTAACTATTTAAGGGGTGACTAACAATTGACGGAAAATCTACTTCAAGAACGAATTAATGAACTAAGCAGTGCAATTGTAAATTTCGAATCTAACAAAACACATATTACTGGGTTCTATAATGAAAAGATGCTTCTCTCACACCTAGAGAGTCATAAAAGAAATTATTTATCTATTGGTTTATATGAAACTACCCTCGTCAATTTCTCTAACATCAAGGACGATGCTCTATTCCTTGTTCAAGAAGACGGCAAGACGATTTCTAAACATCAGTACCGCGTCATCTTCAAAGATCGAGTTCAAAGATCAAAAGGAGCTTCTTCATTACTCCTTACCGTCAGAGAGCATCAATTTCTTGATCAATGGCAAATTGTCATGGAAAACCAATGCATTGAATTTGAAACTAGGTCTGAGTTGAAAAGTTATTTGTCTGAACACTTTAGAACGGATTTCGAGTTTTTAAATCAATGAAATCATGGGGTGATTAGTTGAACTTTGTAACTATTGATTTTGAAACAGCAAACTCATCGCGTGCTAGCATATGTTCTATTGGACTAGCTAAATATGAAAACGGTAAACTGGTGCAAACATTAGAAACTTTTATAAATCCTGAAGACGAATTCGATTATTACAATATTGAAATACACGGTATTACTGAAGAAATGGTAAAAGACGCTCCTACGTTTATTGATTATTACCCACTCTTGTCAGACTTCATCGAGCATCATACAGTGCTTGCTCATTATGCTGCATTCGACATGAGTGTACTACGTCATGCCTGCAATAAATATTCATTGGATTATCCGTTATTCAAGTATAGCTGTACCTATCAACTTTCTAAAAAGTTACTTCCTAACGAACTTAATTATAAATTAAATAGTTTAGCTGCTAAATATCAGTATGAGTTTACACATCATGATGCATTAGAAGATGCAAAAGCTTGTGGTCACGTTTTGTTGAAGCTCTTTGAAGAAACAAACACAAATAGCTTCATTGATTTGCTTAGTTTAGCAGATTTATCGTTAGGTGAACATTTCAGTGACAGGTATAGACCAAGCCAAACTAAGTTCTATAAAAGCTCACGAATGGACATTACGACAACCGTTACAGAATTCAATCAGAATCATGTGCTGTTCAATAAGACAGTAACCTTTACAGGTACATTAAAATCCATGGTACGAAAAGAAGCTGCCCAAAAAGTAGTTGATCTTGGAGGAATATATGGAAATGGAGTCACGAAAAATACTGCATTTTTAGTAGTAGGTGATTACGACTTAACACAATTCGGCGCTGGATTCCTAAGCTCTAAAATGAAGAAAGCAAGCCAACTGAAAGAACAAGGGCAAAACATTGAAATTGTTGGTGAACAAGAGTTTTTGAAAATGTTGTAAGCTTGTGATAAAGGAAAAAGGCCGTGATCCTTTGCAACTTAGACAACTACATACTGACTACTGGGAGGAACGGGCCGATAAGGTCCTCTCCTATTTTAAATATACATAACCGGTTGCAAGTATATGTTTTCGAAGAAGTGAAATCGTTCTCGATACCTAAAAAGAAAGCACGTTGGGGTACGACCTACCTTAAAGAGCATCTCCCTCACGTTTAAAGGAAGAAACTAGTCGTTGAAGAGTTCTGACATCTATATGAGCACCACACCTCTCAGCTGTGCATAGACAAGTATGCAGTAGTCAAAATGGAGCAGTAGGCGAAAAGGATGTCAGCCTATCTGCTAATGCTTCTCGGTTTCTAGGACAAGTTTACGCGGATGCGATGGATGAAGGAGTATTGATAAGTGATATCGCAGACTACTTTTTTACAACTGAAGAATTCGCGCAATAATATCGGCTTGAATTGATATTTACTAGGAAAATAGATGTTTTCATTGAACATAAAAGAAAACTAGGGATGATTGAGTGGATTAATTTAAGTGGGGTGTAGGGATATTTCACTAATATAGTGTTGCAAGACAAAATGATCAGACGAAATAAGTCTAAAGGGGTGTAATTATGGATAAGATACAACGACTTTTTTTCGAAATGAAATTTGATTTGTTTTTTTATAAAGAACGAGGAAACGGCTTTGAAGACTTATTTGCACGTATAATGAAAGCAAAGCATAAACATGATTTTATAGAAGTGAAGACATGGGGAAATAAAGGAGACTTGAAATGCGATGGCTATTTGCAAAGTGAGGGCATCATATTCCAAGTATATGCACCTAATCAAATTAATGGATCTAAACTAGTGGCTAAGTTTGAAGAAGATTATGAGAAAGCAATGATTCACTGGAACGGAATTGTGTATCAATGGATTTTTGTTCAAAATGCTAAAGACGGTGTTCTAGGTATTGATGCCGTTACTCTTAATGAAATTGAGAAGTATAAAATAAAAGAAAAGGTCGCAATCCCTATTCTTTTATGGGGTATAGATGAAATCAAGGAAATTGTATTCTCTTTACCTGCCAAAGAAATTATCAGCATTTTTGGTGAAGTACCCACCATGGACGATTTGTCTAGTCTTCAGATAAAGCATATTGAACCGTTTTTAATGCCGTTTCGCGTCATGTCAGAGGGATATATCTCAGATATAGAGATCAAAGAAGTCCCTCAAAACAAAATACAGATCAACTACTTATCTGAATATATTCAAGACTTATTAAAGATCGGCATGAGAAAAGCTCATCTGATTGAAAAGATAATTTCTTTAGGGCATGAAGTTGATGCTGTGCAAAATCTTTCAGTAGCTTTTCAGGAAAAATATAAAATACTAAAAAAGGAATACAAAGAGAATACCGACCAAATATTCTACGAACTTAGAGATTTTGCCGGTTATAAATACGTAAAAAATCCTACTGACGAAATTGCGATTCTCACTATTTTAGCTTATCTATTTGAAAACTGCACTATCTTTGAGAGTGTTCCAATTTATGCCGAATAATAATATTTGGAATGCTGGAATTGTGCATACTCATAATATAGAATTGATTATAGAGATTAAACTGAAAGAGGTGGTTCGAGTGCTTTTACCTAACAAATATATACATGAAGAAAGGACAATTGTAATGGTTGGAGGGAAGCTCATCCACCTCTTACGAAACCCAGTAACAGTAACTCAACTTTGGGATTCATACAGAAAGCAACAAGAAATTCAAAACCTCCCTCAGGTCCCTTTCGATTTATTTATATTAACCTTAGATTTTCTCTACATTATTGGAGTTATCGATTTTAGAAAAGGTAAATTAAGGAGGTTAACTCATGATCAACAAAATATCTAGTTCCATTCCTACCTTTAAAGAAATTTGTTTTCATAGCGGATTAAATATCTTAGTGACTGATAAATCTGTAGACTCTACTTCAACTAATACAAGAAATGGGTCAGGTAAGTCTAGCTTGATAGATATTATACATTTCTTATTTGGTGCCAGCGTGGATAAAAATTCGATATTTAAAAAAGAAGAACTTGCCGATAGTATATTTGATCTTGACTTTACAGTTGAAGACATAGCTTATACTGTTGAACGCAGTACAGTAGCTAATTCTAAAATTCTGCTTACAACTCATTTACCTGAAGGTGAACAAAAAGAAAGTCATTCACTAGCCAATCTAAATAGTAGATACTTAGAAATACTTTTCGGAATAAAAGATGATAAGGTTTCTTTTCGTGGAGCATTCTCTTATTTTATACGCCAAGAAGGAAATGGTGGATTTTCCGATCCTATCGAAATACATAAAAAACAAAACAAGCTTTCCAAACAAGCTTCCTTGTCTTTTCTTTTCGGTTTAAATACTCAGATACCATTAGAATGGAAAGAATTGAAAAGAAAAGAAACAGAATTGAATGTGTTAAAAAAAGCTTTGAAAAATAAAACTGTAAATATATTAAAAAGTGAAGGCGAGATTAATACCACCTTAACCATTTTGAACGAAAAGATTAATCGCCTAGAAAGTCAATTGCACAATTTCCAAATACTACCTAAATATAGAGATTTAGAACATGAAGCAGATAAATTAACCATTTTTATAAATGAAGCGACTAACAATTCTCAAATTCTTTCTTCACAAATACACGACATAAGAAAATCTTCTGAGTCAGAAGATTTACAGCAAAACATTTCGATAGAAACTCTATACAATGAAGTCAATGTGGTCTTGCCACAAAATATAGTTAAACGTTTTGAAGATGTACGGAAATTTCATGAATCTGTTGTAAATAATCGAAAAAATTATTTAATGTCTGAAATAAAGGAAATAGAAGATGAGATTTCTGTATTAAGAAGTAATATTGATAGATGGTCTATAAGAAAAGAAGAAATTATGCAGACACTTAATGATAAGGGTGCGCTGGATCAGTTCTTAAAAATTCAGCAAGAGTTAAATAAACTTAAGTCCGAGTATACTGTTTTATCCCAACAACTCAATGTCATCCATTCTATTGAAAACACTAAAGCTGAGATTAATCAAAAGAGTACTGAGCTACAACAAAGACTCAATGAAGATATTTTAGATAATGAAGAAGTTATTAAAAGAGCCATATTGTCCTTCTCTCATGCCGCAAGATTCTTATACGGCGAAGAGGATACAGCTAAAATTATCATCGATAAAAAAGGAAAAGATGGCATAAATATAGAGATTATTAAGTCAGACAAAAAAAGTAAAGGAATTCATAATATGATGGTCTTTTGCTTTGATATGATGCTAATGGAAATTAATATGTATTTGGAGAGACCTCTTGATTTTATGGTTCATGATAGTCACCTTTTTGACGGCGTTGATGAACGACAAATAGAATTGGCTTTAACTTATGCTAAACTTAAGTCCGAGGAATTAGGCTTTCAATACATCACCATGCTTAATTCAGATACTTACAAAGGTTTCGAATCGCAATTTGAGGAACACAGAATTAAAATTGACATATCAGATGCTACTGAATCTGGTGGTATTTTCGGTTTTAGATTTTGAAAATAAGAGGAAGTCTCAACATTGACGAAATTAAACTAGTTCGTATTGATGAAGATGTAATAAAGCTACAAAGATTAAATGCTGATGTGCGTTCTAAAATGGATAAGTTGTTGGATTTGTATTTGGATGATAAGTGGCCAAAAGAAAAATTGTATTAGATCAACGTTATTGGATGTCGGAAGAGCAATTAAAACGGATTGCAACTGACTTGTAAGAAAGAAACCGCAAGCGCGCCTTATTTGAGGAACTGCTCGAACCTGCAGATCAGCTACGGCTATATGGGAGCCTATTCCCTTCTGCTACAATTGAACTACAAACCCATAGATTGACGCTGCATGCGCTCGTGACAATCGAAGTAAACATTTCAATTGAAACTATGGAAGAAGCCACAGGGCGTGAAGTTTTAGAGCAGGACAAGTTTAGTTATATCATAGCACAGCAAATTCTAAACGATCAAAAAGGATTATCGCTAGAAGCACTCAGTCGTATGATTGGTAGCCAACCTTCTACTCATAAATGGAACCAGGAGCGTTTGGGAGCATTCAAGAACTTAGCCCCTATCAAGCAGTCCCTGCCGTCAGACCGCAACGTGTAGCCCTGCTCAAAGGAGAATTAAGAAGGAATCCGGATATTAGTGGTCGGCAATTGGAGTAAAAGACGGGCATCTATTGAAAGATGATTTACAAGCTAATTGAAGAAGAGGGATTGAAGCCATAATGACAAAGCTTCAACCCCTCTTTTTATTGTGCCAATTCATATAGCAATGCACTAACATTTCTCTTGGCCGTATTCACTCCTGCTTCTTGAGCACCAATACAAATTGGACAGCCCAATTCACATGAACAATCTTCTACATGATTGGCTGTAAGTCTTAATAACTCCCCCAAATTCTCATACAACTTCTCACTCAATCCAATACCTCCCGGATAACTGTCATGAATGAAGATGGTCGGCTTGCCTGTGTGGACTGCTTTCACTTGAGGAATAACGTGAATGTCATTTTTGTCACATTTAATCATTAGTGGAATCAAAGACCGGACTGCATATGCTGCGCCAGTCATTGCGTCAGTCAAATCGGACTCTTTCCATCCATCTGGTAAGTCAAAAGCAAGCCAAGTCGCATTCGTATGCAGTTCTTCGGCTGGCAAGTTGATTGGACCCGAACCAATATTGTCACGTTTATCATGAAGCTTAATCTTTTTAAAAATAGTAGGAATCGCCAGTACAGCTATGTCCCCGAATGCGACAGTTGCCTTCCCGAATGGTTTCTTTTCGTCTTCGCTAATTACTTTCAGCTCGACAGCTAAGTTTGCATCCGTATAATAGTCGACATCGACTTCGCGCACATATGCTTTCTTTTCATCCCAATCAAGGATTTCGACTTGATATTGTTTGCCTTGGTGGATATAAATCGCTTCTTCGTGTAAGAGGGTCATGGCACTATATCGATCCATTTCTCCGATGACAACAGTCCCTTTCGGAATCGTTTTGTCGATAATAACGACATTTTCTTGCGACGCAGAACGCAGACTGATTTCACTTGCCGGGAATCGATCGGTCATCCAATGCCACTTATCGGACGTTCGGACAAGTACACCTTCCGCTTCTAAAAACGCGAGCAATTCTTGTACCTCAAATTCGCCGTACATTTCTGTCAGTGAAAACGGCAATTCGAACGATGCACATTTTAAATGGTCCATTAAAATCAACATATTATCGGGGTGGATCATCGCTTCTTCAGGTGTCTGTCCTAGCAAATAATTTGGATGCTGAATAATGTATTGATCGAGCGCCATTGACTGCGCAACATAGATGATTAGCGCGTCGTCCTGTCTTCTTCCTGCCCTGCCCGCTTGTTGAAGTGCACTTGCAATATTGCCTGGATACCCCGTCATGATGCATGCTTGTAACTGACCAATGTCAATTCCTAGCTCCAACGCATTCGTACTGACAACCGTCTTTATCTCCCCATCACGTAACCGTTTCTCAATAGTTCTTCGTTCTGACGGTAAATAACCACCTCGGTAGCCCATAATCGTCGAGTCGAATAATTTTTTCTTCGTCAATTCCTTCATATAGGTGACGAGCATCTCTACCCGCACGCGGCTTTTTGCGAAGATGATTGTTTGAATCCCTTCTCGATATAAATAAGAAGCGATATCCCTTACTTCAAGAATAGCACTTCGTCGAATCCCAAACGTTTTATGAACGACAGGTGGGTTATAAAAGATAAAATGTTTTGCGCCTGCGGGTGCGCCGTTATTTGCGATTAACTTCATTTTAGTGTTGGTCAGCGATTCTGCTAAATCTTGCGGATTGGCAATCGTCGCAGATGTGCATATGAAAATTGGATCACACCCATAGTAGTTGCAAATTCGTTTTAGTCTTCGCAGTACATGCGCGACATGACTTCCAAACACGCCCTTGTACGTATGCAGTTCATCAATGATGACGTACTTTAAATTCTCAAACAAGGACACCCACTTCGTATGATGCGGTAAAATACCAGAATGCAACATATCTGGATTCGTCAATACAATATGACCCGACTTGCGCACCTTCGTCCGTAATCCTGGGGCTGTATCGCCATCATACGTATAGCTCAAAATGGTTTCTCCACTCGCTTCAATCAATTCGTGCAAATCTGCCAACTGATCTTGTGCAAGTGCTTTCGTCGGAAATAAATACAATGCACGGGATGCATCATCTTCTAAAATTTGCTGAAGCACTGGCAAATGATAGCAGAGTGATTTACCTGAAGCAGTCGGCGTAACCGCAGTGATGGATTGTCCACTCGTTGCACTATCAAATGCTTCACGTTGATGGCTATAAAGTTGCGTAATGCCTTTACTTGAAAGTGCTTTTACAATTGACGGATGCAATTTTTCTGGAAATGAAGCATATTGGGCTTGTTTCCCATCCATTTTTTCGTAATGCTTAATGTTCCTTTTCAAATCCGGATCTTGTAGCATTTCTTGGACCACATCTTGAACAGTCTTTCTTGTCATTGTCCATCTCCCTGTTCCGACTGTAGTGCATCTATGACAGTTTTTAATGTATACATTGCAGAGTTAATTGAAAGGATGAAGCGCTTTTTCCCTGTTTTCGCATAAAAAGATTGCACGATAAACTGCTTCATCGCGTCATTTAATGATTCGATTTGTTGCAAATGTACGTATTTCGGTTTTTCTGTCCGTATGAGCTGTCGCATTTCATCGGACCAATCGTCCAACAGTTTATGATTTGTATCTGCGTAAGGTTTTACTTCGTTAAAGAAATCGGGTTCACGGTCCAATTCCCTCATTGCTGCATGCCTTGTTATGCATTCTTCACATACTGCAAGGAGTCTGACCGTATCATTATATAAGTTTGACAAGCTATCTCTTCCTTTCGACTTCCTTTATATAGTCTACCAAAAACAGAGGCAAATCACCACCTTACAACGAACGTGCATTCCGCATTTAGATTAGAAAACGATGAGAACGGAACTTTTAAAAGACGAATCCGTCCAATCATTATGGTATGATAGGAAATGCGAGGTGGTAGGTATGACAATTCGTTATCCAAACGGAAAAAAATATGTACCGGTTAATCAGACGACAACAAAAAAGACGGCGAACATCTCTTTTAGTAATCGCGGTAAGACACTTGAAGACGAATTGAATGATTCCAATGAATACTATTTGTCCAACAATATTGCCGTCATCCATAAAAAACCTGTACCCATTCAAATTGTAAACGTCAAATACCCTGCCCGAAGCGCAGCCGTCATTACTGAAGCGTATTTTAGATCACCATCGACAACAGACTATAACGGAGTGTGGAAAGGACTATACATTGATTTTGAAGCAAAAGAGACGACAAGCAAAACCTCTTTTCCGTTGCAAAACATTCATGAGCACCAAGTAAAACATATGAAACAAGTGATCGAACAAGATGGTTTAGCTTTTTTTATCATTAAATTTACCACAATTGACCGGTATTTCATCCTTTTCTATGAGTATTTCGAAAAAAAGTGGGAAAGAATGATAGCAGGAGGAAGAAAATCTATTACTCTTGCTGAAATGGAAGAGATGTCCATCGAAATGCAGGCAAGTTTTCAACCGAGGTTGGATTACTTGGCAGCTCTCGAAAATCATTTGCAATCTTTATTATGAACGATGTGAAAGGCAGGAAAACGTATGAGTGATCAAATGAAATCACGAGCAGCGCGCAGACAACAGATGGAGTCTGAACGCAAAAAAGGAAAAAAGAACAACAAAAATTCAAAAGGGCTTTTAAAGAAAATCATACTTGGCATTGTAGCACTTGGGATTGCAATGTTTGTCGGAGGATTAGGGCTGTTTGCATTTTACGCTAGCAGCGCACCTGACCTTGATGAAAGTTTATTGAAAGACCCCCTCTCCTCTTCCCTTGCAGACATTAATGGGGATGTTTTCATGAAGTTAGGGGAAGAAAAACGAGAATTTGTACCGTATGATGAAATTCCAAAAGAAATGAGAGATGCAATTCTTGCAACTGAAGATGTCCGGTTCTTTAAACACCACGGAATGGATTTTTGGAGACTGGGAGGCGCAGTTCTCGCCAACTTCAGAAGTGGATTCGGTTCTCAAGGAGCTTCCACATTAACGCAACAAGTCATTAAAAACTCTTTCCTATCCGATGAAAAAACACTGAAACGGAAAGCGCAAGAAGCATGGTTGGCTTTTAAATTGGAAAGAGAATACGAAAAAGAAGAAATCTTTGAAATGTATTTTAATAAAGTATTGATGTCTGGAAGAATTCACGGTTTTGGTACAGCAGCTGATCATTTTTACGGGAAAGAACTAAGCGAACTTGAATTACACGAAATTGCTATGCTTGCTGGATTACCACAATCACCGAACGGTTACAACCCGTTTAAAAATCCTGAGCGAGCTGAAAAGCGACGAAACATTGTCCTCGGTCTCATGTACAAACATGAAAAAATAACAAAAGCTCAAATGGAAGAAGCAAAGGCAATTCCTGTTACTGAAACTTTATTGCCAGAAGATCAACGCCAAGAAAACAGTAATTCCAAATACCTTGCGTATGTAGACGTTGTACTTGATGAGTTGGAAGCTGCAGGAATGATGGATCTACTATCGGAAGGTGTGACAATACACACAGCACTTGATCCTAAAGCACAACAATCCGTTGAAAGTGCCATCAATTCCGATATTTACGAATCAGAAGAGATGCAAGCTGGTATGACCGTATTGAACACAAAAACAGGTGAAATCGTCGCAATTGGTGGAGGTCGTAACTACGGTGGTCGTAATTTGAACTTTGCATCCGGTGACAACCCAAGAATGCCTGGTTCTGTTATTAAACCAATCCTTTCTTATGGGCCAATTATCGAAAGTAAAAGTTGGTCAACTGGGCAAGTGATCGTTGACGAACCTTATAAATACAAAGGGACAAATACTTCCATAAACAATGTAGACGGTAAATTTCACGGAGCGATTTCAATTCGACAAGCTCTGTATAACTCAAGAAATATTCCTGCCGTTAAAATTTTCGAAGAAATTGGCGGGAAACAAGCAAAGCAATTCGCAGAAAATCTTGGACTTAATTACGAGAAAATTGATGGATCCAATGCACTTGGTGGTGGCGAAGCAGAATTTTCTACAATTGAAATGGCGGGCGCTTATGCCGCATTCGGAAACGGAGGCATTTACACAAAGCCACATACGATTAAAAAAATCGTATTACGCGATGGTAAAACTGAACGGAACCTTGCGCCGGATCCTCAAACAGCAATGAAAGATTCAACCGCCTACATGGTAACAGATATGTTACGTGATGTTGTTACAAAAGGAACTGGTAAAAAAGCGAATGTATCAGGATTGGATATGGCCGGAAAGACAGGTACAACAAACTATTCTTCAGAAGTTAAGAAAGCAAATGGCTTGAAGAATACTGACGTTCCTGACAGTTGGTTTACTGGCTATACGACGGAATACACGATTTCTGTATGGGGTGGATATAAAAACCGTAATACCCCTATTAAAACGTTTGATCAAGGACGAGACGTTCCTAAACACCTCTTCCGGAACGTAATGACCGATCTTGTCAGAGGTAAGACAACACCACACTTTAAGCAACCAAGTTCAGTGGAAGAAGCGACAATTGTTAAAGGATCTAATCCATTGATTCTCGCTAGCAATTCCACTCCTGATGAAATGAAGAGCACAGAATTATTTGTTCGAGGCACGGTGCCAACGGAAATGGCTGAAGAAGTACTTACCGAGTTGGAAGCACCAACAAACTTATCAGCCGAGTATGATGACGAAAGCAAGTCCGTGACACTAGAATGGGATCATAACGAACCTGATTCCGATTTGTTCGATGGAGACGTAGAATTTGCGGTTTCGGTATCTGTTGACGGTAGTAACGCTCAAAATATGGCGACTACAGCCGAAAATTCGGTTACCTTTAATGGCGTAGAGCCTGGACGTACGTATGTATTCTCTGTCATAGCGATTGCAGGTGATATACAAAGTAGCCCAGCTTCCACTTCCCTACTCGTTGATGAACAGGTAGAGGAACCAGAAGATGACGGTGAAGACGAGCAAGAGGAAGAACAAGAGGAAAACGAAAACGGTAACAATGATGGAAACAACAATGGCAATAACAACGGTAATAATAACGGCAATAACAATGGTAATAACAATGGTAACAACAGTGGAAGTGGAAATGAAAACGGGTCTAACGATGGAGATAACAGTGGTTCATCCGGTGATTCCTCAGGCACTGGAGATGGCTCAACCGGTAATGAAGGAAGTAAAACGCCTGGATCCGGTACGAATGATGATTCAGGCGATTGATAAACGAATTGCATAGTAAAAAGAGACAGTCGAAGCATTCCGTGCCGACTGTCTCTTTTTTCACTTGTTTAATTCGATTTATAACCAACTTGTTTATTGCGTGATTTTCAGTAAACTGGACATCGATTAAAAGATCGGTTTGCATAAAACAAAAATCTCCCTAACCGATTACTTTCATCCTTTTCTTCCCTTCCCTACACAAAGGAAGAAGCGGACATTCTTCACAAGCTGGATTTTGGGCTTTACAATGATAACGGCCAAAGAAGATTAGCTGATGATGTGTATCCGTCCATCTTTCCATCGGTGTCCACTTCATAATCTTCTCCTCAACGACGAGGGGCGAATCTTTCCATCGGTTCATACCAAGCCGCTTCGCTACACGTTCAACATGTGTATCGACAGCAAGTGCAGGTATGCCAAAAGCATTTGAAACAACGACGTTTGCGGTTTTTCTGCCGACACCTGGCAATGTTGTAAGCACGTCTCGGTCTGCCGGAACTTCCCCATCGAATTGCTGAATTAGCATGTTGCTAAGTGCTTGTATATTTTTAGCTTTATTGCGATACAAGCCGATGGACCGGATATCTGTCTGTAACTCTTCAATTGTGACATTTACATAATCCGCAGGTGTCTTGTATTTTTTGAAAAGATTTGCTGTCACTCGATTGACAAGCACATCCGTACACTGCGCAGATAGTAGTGTTGCTACAAGCAATTCAAACGGATTGTCATGGACCAATTCACAATGCGCATCCGGAAACATCTTACCTATCTCATCCAAGCAGATTTCCCACTGTTTTTTTGTTAACATCCCTCATCACCTATTCCCGTTCCTCCAACCAATTATAGAAAGGTGCTTTTTTTACAGCTGTTCCATGCGTTGTCGGAGGTTGGACGTTTATAGTCCGAAATGATTTTGTTTGTTTTTCTACATCAGCCAACGTCTTGACATTCTTTTTCTTCCATTCGAAAAGAATTCTGTCAATATACCGTAAACTAAGTTTTTGTGCAAGCACTGCTTCTTTCAATGCAGCTTTAATGATTTGTGCGGAATGACCATCTTGATCGATCCACATGGCAATCGTTTCACATTCCATTGGCGATAAAAGACGACCGAATTCCTGTTCAAACAATGAAAAGACTTCGCCTTCCGCTGTACGATTGTCTTGTGCTTGTTCAGCAGTCTCTTTTGCCAGAGCAATTGTCATGAGCCGGTTCAACAGTGGAAACATGGAAAACTGTTCAAATAAGACGCCTGAAGCATCCTCATCCTGTTGAATTTCTAATAAGCCTCTTTGCATGAGTTTTTGTAAAATAGAAGACACTTGGTTCTCCGTTAAATGCATTCTGTCTGCCAAGTCTGTCGGAGTAGGAAATTGAGCACCTGCAGCTTGAAAGGAAAACATATGCATGAGTAACATTGCATCGATATCTTGAATGTCCAAAGACTTGTAATGCTGAAAAAAGAGCTGGGAAATGGTTACATTTCCCTGCTCAATCCATAAACGGAGCCGTTCTTCGTCTTGCATGTCGAACACCTCATTCGTATGTTAGTGCGTGATCAAGGATACAAACGATTCAACAGACGAGGGAATGGAATAGACTCCCTAACATGTTCTACGCCGGAAATCCATGCGACTGTCCGCTCTAAACCTAACCCGAAACCTGAATGCGGAACAGCACCATATTTACTAATATCTAAATACCATTCGTATGCCTTTTCATCCAAATTGTGTTCTTGAATACGTTGTTTCATCAACGCATAGTCATGAATACGTTGTGATCCACCAATAATTTCTCCGTACCCTTCAGGAGCGATCAAGTCCGCACATAACACAACATCATCTCGATCAGGGTGTGGTTGCATATAGAATGGCTTAATGCCTATTGGATAATGTGTAATGAACACAGGCATGTCAAAGTTCTCGGCTATAGCCGTTTCATGCGGAGCACCAAAATCATCGCCCCATTGAATATCGTCGAACCCTTTTTCGTGTAAGAATGTAATTGCATCATCGTACGTAATTCTCGGGAATGGAGCTTGGATTTTTTCAAGTTTTGATACATCACGACCAAGACGTTCCAACTCGAGTGGACAATTTTGAAGTACAGATTGGACAATATGCGCGACATATTGTTCTTGTACTTCTAAGCTTTCAGCATGCTCAACGAAAGCCATTTCAGGCTCAATCATCCAGAACTCAATTAAATGTCTACGTGTTTTCGATTTTTCAGCACGGAAAGTCGGTCCAAATGAGAAGACTTTCCCAAGTGCCATCGCCGCTGCTTCCATATATAACTGACCGGATTGTGACAAATAAGCATCTTCATCGAAATACTTCGTATGGAACAATTCAGATGTTCCTTCAGGCGAAGAACCTGTCAAAATAGGCGGATCGATTTTCACAAAACCGTTCATATGGAAAAACTCGTATGTTGAACGGATGATTTCATCACGAATTTTCATAATGGCATGTTGTTTACGTGAACGCAACCAAAGATGACGGTGGTCCATAAGGAATTCCGTACCATGTTCTTTTGGGGTGATCGGATAGTCCACTGCTTCGTGAATGACCTCAATGCCTTTCACTTGTAGTTCTACTCCGAATGAAGAGCGCTCATCTTCAGTCACTTCTGCAGTAATATAAAGCGAACTCTCTTGGTTAAGCGACTTTGCTGTAGCAAAGATGTCCTCTCCCACGACTTCCTTCACAACAACTCCTTGTACAAAACCAGATCCATCTCGAAGTTGTAGGAAAGCGATTTTTCCGCTTGATCGTTTGTTTGCCAACCACGCACCGATTCTTACCGTTTCACCAACATGGTCTGGCATTTCATGTATCATTATTGTTTTCATAAGTTCCTCCATAAGTATGACATTTCGTTTAATTGCGGCACCCTATATTAACCTACCGCTTTGCACAATATACTATTTTATTCTTTCCAATTCGCTTTTACAAATGAATGAATTCGGCTAACCGCTTCCTCCAATAAGTCAATGGAAGTTGCATACGACAAACGGATTGTATTTGGAGACCCGAAACCTGAACCAGGAATGACAGCAACTTTTGCTTCGGTTAACAATGCCGCCGCAAAATCGTCAACGGACGAAAAGCCTGTTTTCTCCATTGCTTCTGACACTTCAGGCAGTAAATAAAATGCCCCTTGCGGTTTAATGACTTTGAAGCCTGGAATTGCAACAAGTTGAGGATAGATCCGCTCTAGTCTTGATTCGAAATCTTTTCGCATTTCTTCCACAGCATCTTGTGGTCCGTTATACGCCTCGATTGTCGCGTATTGCGAAGTTGTTGTTGGATTAGAAGTTGAATGACTCGCTAAGTTCGTCATTGCACTAACGACTTCTTTATCACCAGCAATATAGCCAATCCGCCAGCCTGTCATTGAATGTGATTTGGACACACCATTAATGATGAACGTGCGATCTTTTGCGTCTTGCGACAATTGTGCAATTGAAACATGTTGCTCTGTTCCATAGATTAATTTTTCATAAATCTCATCGGAAATAATCCAAATATCCTTCTCCTGACAAACCGAAGCGATCTGCTCTAATTCTTGACGAGAATAAATCATTCCTGTCGGATTACCAGGTGAATTAATTATGACCGCTTTTGTCTTATCCGTAACAGCCTCTTTAATTTGTGTTGCTGTCACTTTAAATTGTGAAGAAGAAGTACTATCGACAAAAACCGGTTTCCCACCAGCAAGTTTAACTTGTTCAGGGTAGCTGACCCAGTACGGAGTTGGAATGATTACTTCATCCTCAGGATCTAAAATGACTTGGAAGAGCGTATAAAGCACATGTTTAGCACCGATACCAATCATAATCTCAGCACGTGAGTAGTCCAGTCCCTGGTCATGCTTGAGCTTTTCGATCACTGCATCTTTAAGCGCTGGCAAGCCACCTGAAGGTGTATACTTTGTCTTGCCCTCTTGCATGGATGCATATGCGGCCTCCAGGATATTTGCTGGCGTATTATAATCAGGTTCTCCTGCGCCTAAACCAATTACATCAATGCCCGCTTCTTTCATCTCTTTTGCTTTTGCAGTAATCGCAAGTGTAGTTGATGGACTCAATGTACTTACACGATTTGCCAGTTTCTTTGTCATCTGAATCTCTCCTTTTTGCCTGCTCATCTAGTCTCTAGTGATGGATATAGCTATTAAAGATTTAATATCCGCTTCCACCATTCACCGTTTTCAAAAAAGACATATACATAATTCAACTTTCCATTTTCACTTTTAAAAGCAACTTCCCAAACAGGATATTCACCTTCTACACCAAGTGTAACGTGAAGAATTTTGTCCACTTTCAGCTCTGATTTGACTGTTTGGATAGCTTGCTTAGAATCAATTCCGTCTTCCAATTTCACTGAATCGAGGATTTTGCCACTTTTCTCATCTACAAACACTGCCTTCTCGATTCCTTTTTCATCTTTACCGAATACAGTCACCATGGATATCGTACCATTGTATATTTCCGCATGCTCGATGGACAGCAATTCACCAGACTGCTGTACACTCTTTTCAGCATTTTGCAACGCTGCTGAAAACGGCTTTTGTGCATTGGTGAAGATGATTGTAACGAGAACAATCGCTAAAGCTAACAGGAATGCCGAGAAAAATTTTATCCAATTCATCATTATGCATCACATCCTACTCTCGACACAACAGTATGCCAACTAGTCATCCTGCTTTCGCTTACATTCTGTTTCATTATAACAATCTTCGAGCTCATTCACCATACGTTCTAATGATACTCTTTTTATCGGTACGTTAGGTAAAGCATTTAGAAAACGTCGACCATAAGACTTTGTTTCGATGCGACGATCTAAAATGATAAAATACCCTCTATCATTAGACGATCGGATTAATCGCCCAAACCCTTGCCTGAATCGAATAATCGCTTCAGGTAACGCCAACTCACTAAATGAATTAGCACCACTAGCAGTCAATCGATCAGCTTTCGCCTTAAAAACGACTTCATCTGGTGACGAGAACGGTAGACGTACGATAATTACTGCAGTGAGTGCCTCTCCAGGAACATCGACCCCTTCCCAAAATGAATTCGTTCCAAATAGAACCGACTTATCGAACTGTCTAAATGACTTCAGCAATTTCATACGGCTTCCTGAACTTACACCTTGAGCAATTAATGCATAATCATTTAGTAATTCACTCTCTAAAATCAATTCATATGTTTTGCGAAGCATATCTTGTGAAGTAAATAGGACAAACAAACGGCCACCAGTAGCTATGACGGTTTGGATAACTGCATCTGCAACCGCTTCAATATAAGCACTTTGGGATACATGTTGAATAGAAGGCATGTCTTCGACAATAAAAATCGAGGACTTATTATAAAAATGCAACGGTGCTTCAAACGCTTTAATAGGCACCGTATCGGCGATCCCTAATTGACGGGTTACGAACCGCTCATCATCTTTTACCGTCATCGTGCCTGAAGTCCATACAAGCCCTACTTGCTCATCTTTTACTGCACTTATGAATTCCTTCATAATTCTTGAACCATCTACGGGTGTTTTAATGACTGTTAAACTGCCAGGCAGACTCCGATTATCTTTTTCCACCCAAACGGTATAGTTTTCCTCTTCTCGTTCAAGGAAAACAGTAACCCATTGAGCCGCCTTAATTTTCAGTTCCCTTATCCAATAATCCCATTCTGCGATGAAAGCATGTTCATTTGCCGACATCGACTGTTCGGTCATATGGAGCTCATTTCGTACACGCTCAGCAAGGTAAATATATTCGGTCATCTTTTCAGCCACTCGTAAAAAGGATTGTTCGAGTCCACTGACTTCGTTTAAACGGAATACAATTCGATTCCCTAAATTTGAATTGCGTTTTGGGAATTTACGCGTTGTCAATAGCATCGCTACATTGTCAAATGCACTTACAAATTGCTCATAGGCATCGTTCAACTGACGAAAAACAGCTGAACCACCTGTACCCAATTTCCTGTGCAACTTCATCATCCGGTGCAATAATTGTCCGTCAGCATCTGAACCTAGTTGGCCCATAATGTATTTCCAATTCATATAGGAAAAGACCGTTTCATGCACTTTTGATGCCGAATGGATGAATTGATGCGCTTCGTCAATAATTAAACCAGAAAACAAATGGAACTTCTTACGGCTCTGTTGAAAATCCGCCACTAATAACGAGTGATTTGTAATGATCAGGTTGGCAGTTGAACAAGCCTTAATCATACGTTCGTGGTAATCTGCATCTTTTTCATCTTCTCGTAATTGATTGGAACGCTTGCGGATTCTGTCAATAAATAACTGTCCACCACCCGATACGTTTAACTCTGTCAAATCCCCCGTCTCTGTTTGTGTTAGCCAAACGAGAATTTGCAAAATTGTAAAAGTCTCATCATACGACTCGTCTGTTATACGTAATAATTCCTCAAATTTGCTGAGAGAAATGTATTGCTCTTTGCCTTTTAGAACGACAGCAGTACATGAGATTTCCAGCATTTCTTGTATTTTACCAACTTCGTCAACTAAAATTTTATCAACTAAGTGATTTGTAAACGTACTAATAATAACGGGTTTTCCTGTTTGTAGTGAATGGATAACCGCAGGCAATAAGTAGCCGATTGTTTTTCCGATGCCTGTCGGAACTTCCGCCACTATCTCTTCTTTCGTCGTCAGCATCTTCCAAACGACATCCATAAAGCGAAGTTGTGACTCCCTCCACTCAAATGCAGGAAAAACTTTTGACAGTTTTTTCACTTTCTCATCATCCGTAAACGGAAATGAACAACGTGCTACCGCAATTCGATTAGGATATGAAGGTTGTCGATAAGGAATCCCTCTAAATAAAGGGAGATTGTTAACATTTCCTGTTTTACGAACGTCTGACAAAGCTTCATGAATAAGTGTGGATATGTTTGATTTCAACGAAAAAGAACGTCTGTGTAAGAGGTTCAAGGTCTCTGCTGGCAAAGTTCGAAGTTTAGCTAAAGCCGTTAACAACAAATAAGCTGTCGCTTCAGCGTCATCATCCGCTCGGTGTGCTGTTGGAAGTATGATGTCTAGGTCTTCCGCAAGGTCTTGCAACCGATAACTAGTAGAAGATGGAAATAGAATTTTCGCCAATTCGACTGTATCAATTTTCTTGCCTGACCAAGCCGGTACTTGGCATCGTTTAAACTCACTTTGTAAAAATGCAAGATCAAAATCCGTATTATGTGCGACAAAAACTGTTCCTTGTAGCATTTCGGAGACAGTCAATGCAATCTCTTCAAATGAAGGTGCTGCGCTTACTTCACGATGTGTAATTGACGTCAATTGTTGGATGAACACAGGTATTTCACGGAGGGGATTTACAAAGCTTGAGTATTTCCTGACAATTGTACCGTCCTCAACGAACACAATTGCAATTTGTATAATCCGATCTCCTTTTGAAGGCGAATGTCCTGTCGTTTCCAAATCAACGACTGCATATGTACGATTATCCATTCAATCATCAACTTCCTGTATTGGATACTACAGCAGATTGTATCATATTCAGCCTAAAGTTTGCGCAATTACATACTTATCAGCTCTATTTAATTTTTTGGATGTTAGAAGTAGCATTCAGTTTTGTATGCAATTGAAAAATACTGATGAAAGAAAGTTCTTCTCTCATCAGTACAAAATTACGCCTCTACGCCTGCAACTTCTTTCATCACTTGTTGAATCCGATTCTTTTCATCCATTAGGAGTACGGTCGGTTCATGTGTTGCCGCTTCTTGATCGGTAACGTACACATAGGAGATGATAATGACAATATCTCCAGGTTGGACAAGACGGGCAGCTGCACCATTTACACAAATAACTCCACTTCCCCGTTCCCCTTCGATGATATACGTTTCAAAACGTGCACCATTGTTATTGTTAACAATATGGACTTTTTCGTTCGGCAACATCCCTGCCGCATCAAGCAAGTCACGATCGATTGTTATACTTCCCACATAGTTTAAATTGGCTTCTGTAACGGTTGCTCGGTGTAGCTTACTGTTCATCATCATTCGAAACATTGTATCCACCCTTAGTTGACATAATAATATTATCTATCAATCTTGTCGTTGAAAACTTTATTGCACACGCGATTATCATTTCATTCGTTTCTTCTGTAACTGGTCCTAAACTTGGATAATCCAACACTTGTACGTAGTCAATGGCGCCACTGCTTGTTGAAGTGATGAATTCCGCAATTCTTCGTTCTACCTCTTCAGGTGAAACACTCTCTAACAACCAGTCAATCCCTTTTTGCAACGCTTGATAAATGACAGGCGCTTCCTGCCGTTCTTTACTTGTCAAATTGACGTTCCTCGAACTCTTTGCCAATCCGTCATTTTCACGCACAATTGGCACACGAACAATTGTTGTTGGAATATTATAGTCTCTGACAAATGTCTCAATCAACGCAAGTTGCTGGGCATCTTTCATGCCAAAATACGAACGATCTGGCGCGACAATGTTAAACAATTTCAAAACGACTTGCAACACGCCATCAAAATGACCAGGTCGGGAGGCACCACATAATTTGTTCGCTTGTGGACCCGGTAAAATGCGGATGCCGCCATCATTTGGATACATTTCTACTACAGACGGAGCGAAGATGATATCAACGCCTGCTTCTTCTGCTAACTTGGAATCTCTATTCAAATCTCTTGGATAGGATTCGAAATCTTCTCCAGGACCAAATTGCGTAGGGTTCACGAAGATACTCATGACAACTAGATCATTTTGCATCTTTGCTTGTTTTACCAGTTCAAGATGCCCCTCATGTAAATACCCCATCGTCGGAACAAAACCAACCGTAGAGCTTGACCGATCCATAGAGTCCAGCAGTCGTCTTAGTTGTTCGATCGTATGGACGACTTGTAACGTATTTGTTTTAACGTTCATCTGTTTTGCCTCCGTATAAAGCGACCAATTCTTGTTCGTGCATGGAAAAACGATGCTGATCGGAAGGGAAACGTACAGACTTCACTTCTTGCACATATCCTTGTAATCCATTCCGAATTTCGTTTCCAATGGTTGCATAGGACTTTACGAATTTCGGAACGTGATGGTTTCCATATAAAACAGTATCATGGAAAACAAGCACTTGGCCATCTGTCCCTGCCCCTGCACCAATTCCAATTGTCGGGATTGAAACTGCTTTTGAAACTGCTTCTCCTAACTGATAAGGAATACATTCAAGTACAATCATGCAAGCTCCTGCCGCTTCACAAGCTACTGCATCTTGAATAAGGCGTTCTGCTGCGTCGGCAGTCTTCCCTTGTACTTTATAGCCCCCTGCTACAGCAGCTGATTGCGGAAGTAACCCAAGGTGTGAGACAACAGGAATACCTGTTTCCGTCAACAATCGTGTCATTTCGATGACTTTCCCACTACCTTCAAGCTTCAACGCATTTGCTCCTGTTTCTTGAAAAATCCGAATGGCTGATTGTAGCGTTCTATCTTCCGAACCATGATACGAACCAAAAGGCATATCAACGACAATGAATGTCTCCTTCGCTCCACGTCTCACAGCTTTCCCGTGATGAATCATGTCTTCGACAGTGACAGCTGCCGTTGTCTCATACCCTAAAACGACCATTCCGAGTGAATCGCCTACGAGTAATACATCAACTCCCGCTTCTTCAGCAAGTTGTGCAGACGGATAGTCATATGCGGTCAACATGACAATTTTTTCATTCTCTTTCTTCATCTTTTGAAAATCGGTTGTACGTTTCACAATAACCCTCTCCTTTTTTGTAGTAAAAGGAGAAAACCGGAAATCACACACATTGGCCACCTTCGATTAGACGACTGGATGATTCGAGTAGAACCATTGCCAATCAAGCCAATTTTCTACTTGCATAGGAATGTAGACTGAGCACCCCTACCATGCAAATAAAACCCTTCCATCCAAAAAAGGACAGAAGGGTTGTGTTATCATCGATTTGGTTTCCTCCGTCCCTGTCTTTTGCAAGATCAAGGCAGAACGTATTTAACTGGAAAAACAAAAGAACTTCTTCAGGTGCAGTTCCGACTGATACTGCCCTTCGCACTTACTATACCAAATTGATAGAACCTTGTATAGTTGTAGAATTCTTATTCTTCATTAACTTTCCAGGACGATATCCGCGGAATAAATTCCACGAATGGATCCATCGTCCAATTTAAGCTCTAACAGTCCTTCATCAGAAATGCCGAGTGCCAGTCCTTCAATTGTTTCATTTAACATAACCGCGCGGATTCGCTTACCTGCCGTATTTGAATAACCTTCCCATAGAAGTTTAATTGGCCCAAATCCATGTTTTTCGTACATGCTCGTATACAATTCTAGAAAGCCTAAAATCGCTGCAATAAGTTTTGCCCGATTGATTTCTTGCCCTGTTGCAATTTTTAATGAAGTAGCAATTGAATGCAGTTCCTCAGGAAAATCGTTCACTTCATGGTTAATGTTCATACCAATGCCAATAATAATCGCTTTTACTCGGTCCGGATCTGCCTGCAATTCTGTCAAAATGCCCGTCACTTTTTTACCATCGAGCATAATATCGTTTGGCCATTTAATCGTCGCTTCTATATTGACGACTTCCTCAATCGCTCTAACGATGGCGACTGCGGCGACCAAAGTCATTTGAGGCGCTTGTTGTGGTAACAATTCCGGACGAACGATTACACTCATCCAAATCCCTTTATGCGCAGCTGAACTCCAAGGACGCGACAACCTTCCTTTACCGCCACTTTGTTCTTCTGAAACAATTAGCGTCCCATCTGGCGCATCGTTTTGTGCAAAATCGTGAGCAATGAGTTGAGTCGACGCACATGTTTCAAAATGAGTAATGTGTCGACCATACCGCTTTGTTTTTAAATATTGTTGAATTGCAGCACCATGTACACGATCAGGTGATGAAATCAATACATACCCTTTTTTACGCACGGATACTATTTCATATCCTTCTACTTCGAATTCTTTTATATATTTCCAAACCGCTGTTCTGGAAAGCCCAAATTCATCCGCAAATTCTTGTCCGGAGATTGGTCGTCCATCTGCTTCGAATAACCTTTTCAGTAACTCATTTTTCACGTTTGTATTCATTTAGAAACCATTCCTTTATACGAAATGCATCATTGTCGCATTGTTGATGTAACACCGCCGACTCAATTTTATCCATCCATTCACCGACCCAACGGCCACCTCTTTGACCAATCCACTCCATCAAGTCTTTACCATTTACTTGCAAATCATCTTTTGAATGTATCGGCAACGCTTCCCAAGCTGATGTCAAATGCTCGTAGCTGACACGTTTACTTTCTGGATAAAGTGCATGATAGAGCTTTTCGGCGGTCCACAACACGTCAATTGAGTGAGCGTATAAGTCAACAATGGTATAATCGTTTTTTTGTCTGTTGAAAAATGCATGCGCGACTTGTGTTAAAAAACCTTTTTCCCGATTCGACATTTTATAGGCTCTTGCTAATTCAAGTGGTGTAAAATGTCCGATTCCCATTAGCATCGCCCACCCTTGTTCCGGTCCTTCAAATGGTGCACAGTGCAATAACTTTTCTGAAGTAGTGAAGAGGGGTAAATAGGCCGATAAGTTCGTTTGCGCAATTGCCTTGAGTGCTTGTCCCACATATTGACCAGTCCACAATTTGTCCATTTCCATTTTTATGCGTTCGATGGACACATACCGAATTTTCTCGGCATGTCGTGTAATTGCTAAGCTAGTTTCTTCTTCAATCGAAAAGCCTAATACGGAAACAAATCGGATTGCTCTCAACATTCTTAATGCGTCTTCATTGAAGCGTTCATCTGGATTCCCTACTGCCCGTATCAATCCATGTGCCAAATCTGTTTGGCCGCCAAAAGGATCGATAAGATCTCCTGTCCGCGTCAATGCTAGTGCATTTATCGTAAAATCCCTTCTTTGCAAATCATCTTTTAGAGTCCGTACAAAGTGAACTGCATCAGGTCTACGATGGTCGGAATACGTGCTTTCTGTACGATACGTCGTCACTTCGATGGGCTCATTTTGCATGAGGACAAGCACTGTTCCATGCTCGATTCCTACATCAATTGTCTGGGAGAAAACGTTCTTCACCTCATTCGGAAAAGCTGATGTCGCTATGTCGAAATCATTTGCTACTTTCCCAAGGAGGTGATCACGCACTGCTCCTCCTACAAAAACAGCTTCATAACCGGCTTCTTCCAATTGACGAATAACTTCTTGACTACCTTGCGAACCAAATGATTGCATCATACACATTCAGCCACTTCATAATAGATTTTTTCATAGGCGATAACGATCGCTTCAGAATTGAATTTGTCCCTTACTGTATGAATTGCTGCTTGTTGAAATTGTTTGTGTACACTTGGTTCTTGAAGAAGCGACAACGCTTTTTCTGCTACTGCCTTAATGTCTCCAAGCTTTACAAGATAGCCGTTCACGCCGTCTTCTATTACTTCAGGAATGCCACCGATATTCGTTCCGATAGCAGGAACGCCACAAGCAAACCCTTCTAATAGCACTAAACCAAACGCTTCTTTCTCAGATAACAAAAGCATAAGGTCACTAATTGCCAACAACTCAGGTAAGTCATCACGCTTTCCTGTAAAAATGATGTCAGCATCCAAGCCGTTTTCTTTTGCCTTTGCCATCATCTCTTCTTGCTCCGGACCAATTCCAACAAGCACCAATTTCGCTTCGACTTGTTGGCGAATCAATTTAAAACTGTCGATGACATCGCCAATTCGCTTGACACTTCGAAAATTGGATATGTGAATGAGAACTTTTTCTTCCTCACGAATTCCCAAGTCTTGTTTTAACGTACCTGGATTGACTGGACGGTATCTTTCTTCATCTATAAAATTGTATATCGTCTTAATCTCTTTTGTTGGGTCAATTAATGCAATTGTATCCTGTCGTAACGATTCTGAAACGGCTGTTGCACAATTCGATTTTTCAATACCGTACCGCACCGTATTCCGTAGAGCAGGATCCTGCCCTAGAATCGTAACGTCTGTACCGTGCAACGTCGTAATGACACCGATTGTAGAACCTGCCATATCTTTTGCTAAAGCTGCTGATATTGCATGTGGAACCGCATAGTGCACATGCAATAAATCGAGTTTTTCTTCAACAATCACTTGCGCAATACGATTGGCTAAAGCAATATCGTATGGTGGGTATTTAAACACTGCGTACCCGTCTATTTTAACTTCATGGAACTGAATGTTTGGATGGACATCAGGAATACGAAAAGGTCTGCTCGATGTAATATAATGCATCTCATGGCCTCTTTCCGCCATTTTTAATCCGAGCTCAGTTGCGACAACGCCAGAGCCACCTAAAGTAGGATAGCAAATCACTCCGACTTTCAACTTTCTCACTAAGAACACCTCTTCTATAAAACGTTAATCGATAATATGTTCAAGCCCATAAACAAGCTCTTTCCGTCCCATCACTTCACGAATTGCAAGCATAATACCTGGCATAAAACTCTTTCTGTCAAAGGAATCGTGACGGATTGTAAGCAGTTCGCCTTCTCCACCTAACAAAACTTGTTGGTGTGCAAGCAAGCCCGGTAATCGAACACTATGGATTTTCATACCATCCACATCTGCTCCACGCGCCCCATCAATATGCACTTGCTCTTCAGGATGCCCCTGTATGTGGGCAGGTCGATATTGTTGAATCATCTCAGCAGTTTTCACAGCTGTTCCGGAGGGCGCATCCAACTTTCGGTCATGGTGTAACTCAATGATTTCAACATCCCCTAAATAACGAGCAGCTTGCGCTGAGAACTTCATCATAAGTACTGCTCCAAGTGAAAAATTTGGCGCGACGATACAGCCAATTTGGTGCGACTCCACTAAGACAGCAATTTCATCCAACTGGGATCTCGTCAAACCCGACGTTCCGACGACTGGATAGATTCCTAATTCGATTGCCGCTTGAACGTTCACGAACACTGCATTTGGATCTGTCACATCCAATAACACATCGGGTGCATGATGTTCAGCAAGTTCGGCCAAACTTGTATAAATCGGTATGCCATGACATTGATCGTTCACTGTCGAATTATGTACATGCAACCCATCGTATTTATAATCAAGTGCTGCAACGACGATTGCATCGTTTGCTTCTTCAATTGCCTGGATGGCGGTTGTACCCATTCTTCCACGCGCCCCTGCAATAGCTACTTTAATCGTCATTATTGCTCCTCCTTTTTCGTCCAACGATCCACATCACGCTCTTTAAATTTCATTAACACTTTTTCTAATGCCTCGTCTAAACGAATTCCTTGTGAATTGGCAAAACAAATGAGGACAAATAATAGGTCCCCTGTCTCCTCTTCAAGAGATTTAACCGTTTCAGTATTTTTCTTCTTTTTCATGCCATGCACATGTTGTACTTCCCGTGAGAGTTCACCTAACTCTTCTGTTAAACGTGCGATTAATTCCATCGGAGGGAAGTACCCTTCTTTAAAACCGTTAATATACGTATGTACTTCTTCTTGCAGAGCTTGCATTGTTTTCATTTCCTTCAATCCCTCCATTTGTTATCGTATTCATTTGCAGAACTATTGTCAAAAATTGAAGAATCGATGATAATAAACTAAGTCATCCAGAAAGGTGGTCATCATTTGTTACAAGGACTAAAAATTAAAAACATATTTTTCATCGTATTAGGAGCAGCGATATTCAGTTTTGGACTTGTTCATTTTAACATTCAACATGAATTAGCTGAAGGTGGTTTCACTGGAATTACGCTAATTCTTTTGTTTGCATTTAAATGGGATCCTGCCATCATGAACCTCGTGTTAAACATTCCAATGTTTTTAATCGGATGGAAATTGCTAGGAAGAAGAGCATTCATTTATACGCTTATCGGAACTGTCGCCGTTTCAGTCTTTTTAAAAGTATTCATGAAATACCAATTTACGATACATATGGAAGATGATATGTTTCTTGTCGCCCTCTTTGCGGGTGTTTTCATCGGTATCGGTTTAGGAATTATTTTCAGGTTCGGCGGAACAACAGGCGGTGTAGATATTATCGCACGTTTAGCCCACAAATACATAGGATGGAGCATGGGAAAAACGATGTTTATGTTCGATGCCTTTGTCATTCTCTTATCGTGGGCTGTTTACTTAGACTATCGATCAATGATGTATACGTTAGTTGCATTATTTGTCGGTGCGCGTGTCATCGATTTTGTCCAAGAAGGTGCTTACGCTGCAAGAGGTGCGTTCATTATTTCTGATATGCAAGATGCAATCGCTTCAAAAATTGCGCTCGATATGGAACGCGGCGTTACAGTATTGCGTGGCTACGGGCATTTTACAAAGTCAGACAGAGAGATTTTGTATTGCGTCGTTGGAAAAAATGAAATCATTCGCTTAAAAAACATTATTACATCCGTTGATCCACACGCATTCGTTTCTGTTACAGATGTTCACGATGTATTAGGGGAAGGCTTTACGTTAGATGATAAAAAGCAACCTTTGGAGATGTAGTTATACATTTTTATACTGAAGGATGAAATTGCGTGTAGCCGCTATACTGGGCCGCACGCTCTTTTTTGTAGGGAAAATGCTAGTACATTATTTGACAGTTCTAGTGGAGTGAATGTATGGAAATGCTGCTTATGCGGTGTTTGGAGCGGTTAATGCGGCGTTTGGAGTAGTTATGCGGAGTTTACGCGATTAATGCACCGTTTGGAGCGGTTATGCCGCGTTTGACAGAATTATGCGTTGTTTCGGCTTGGTATGCCGCGTTTGACGGAGTTACCATCTGACACACAGTAAATTTTCTTATTAGTAACACAGATTGTCTACAAAGCTGTCATGTTTAGATGACAAAAAAGAAAAAGTGAAATAGAGCGGGCTCCATTTCACTTTTTTACTAAAAAGGTTACACATTACACGATCTTTTATGAATCATCTCTTGCTTGAAAAATATAAATCAGACGAACCAATTCCATGACAGCAACTGCTGTTGCAGCAACATAGGTCATAGCAGCGGCGTTAAGCATCTTTTTAGCATGTGGTTCTTCTTCATTTCGGATAATCCCTAACTCAATAATTTGATTCATTGCGCGATTGGATGCATTAAACTCAACTGGTAGAGTTACAATTTGGAACAATACCCCAACTGCCATTAAAGCAATACCAATGCCCAACAATGAATTGAACGCCGTGGAAAGTATTCCGATTATAATGAAAATCCATGAGATATTAGATGAAATACTCGCTACAGGCGCAAGACGGTGGCGGAAACGAAGGAATGCATAGGCTTCCTTATCTTGAATCGCATGTCCGACTTCATGCGCGGCAACCGCAGTACCTGCAACTGATGCGTGATGGAAATTGTCTGAAGACAACGCAACTGTTTTTGTTAAAGGATTATAATGGTCACTCAAGAAACCTTTGTGTTCGACAACTTTAACATTCTGTAACCCATTATGGTCAAGTATTAAACGTGCGACTTGTGCTCCTGTCATTCCAGATGTAGAACGCACTTGCACATATTTTTTATACGTACTTTTAACTTTGAATTGAGCATACAACGGAAGCAACATGATGATGCCCAAGTATACAAAAAACATGTTCAATTCCCTCCCTTTTCTCTACGTATATTTTATAACGTCTACCATGTAAGCGCAACTTTTTACTATTATGCTATAACAGTCCTGCTTTTTCCTTTTTTCTCAATACTGTATACGCAATAGTGATACAAGCGATCGATAACCAAAATGTAAAATAACCGATTTTGTCTATATGTTTCATTAAATCGTAATAAATCGGCATTTGTCCGAAAACATAATCAATGACATCGTTATGCAGTGTCCAAATCGCACCGATAACAAGATGACTAAAGCGAAATTTATAAAACGGAATGTAGAGAATTGCTTGAACAGCCATTGCAAAATGTGAACCGATGAGCATCCATCCTTGCCAACCGATTTCACCAATTTCTGCTAATGTCAAAAGATTCATGACGACTGCCCATAAGCCATATTTCACAAGAGTAATGAGCGCAAGCACTTCAATTAATTTAAAATTCTTGCCAATCAACCAACCGATAATCGCCAAAGAGAAAAACAAACTCGCGGTCGGACTATCCGGCACGAAAATCCAATAGATCGGTTCAGTGTCTTCAAGTTGCCACATGTACCAATCATAGCCATATACCGTGCCTAAGATATTGATAAATAATAAAATCCATAAAAAAGATTTGTGGGATAACATTAACCAAATCCGCGTTACGATCGAAATGACCACCAGCTCCCCGTTTTATATGTATATATGTATGGTATCACTTTCAACTAAAAACTTGTAAAGAAAAAAGAGTCAGTTTCCTGACTCTTTTTTGTTACTCACCTGATTTTAAATTAGCAAGGAATTCAGCAAGCACTTGAAGGTCTTCTTCAGATCCTGTCCATTGTCCTGCTGGCATTGTGCCGACACCGTTATGAGCAATATCAACAATCTCTTCAGCTGTTAATCCTGTATCCGCTAACGCAGGTCCAAGGGCGCCTTGGAAGGCATCACCATGACATTGGATACAAGAGGATCCAGCATAGATTTGATACTCAGCAGATTCTGGATCAAATGAAACTTCTTCACGGATTTCACCTTGTGCTTTTGCTTGTTCCCAGTTATGGTTCACAACTGATTCCCATGTTAAGTAGAAAATTGCAGCAAATGCAAGAAGCATGAATCCTGTTGGCAACGGTCGCTTGAATGGACGACGTTCTTTTGAAGTATCCATGAATGGTACAAGCATTAGCGCACCAACTGCTAGTCCTGGCATAACGATTGCTCCAATGACGTTGTATGGTCCGGAAGCAAATTCATATTTCAATAATTGATACATGAATAGGAAATACCAGTCAGGTAGTGGGATGTAAGTTGTATCTGTTGGATCCGCTTGACGTTCAAGTGGTGAAGGATGCGCAACAGTTAAAATTAAGTATCCAATTAGGAAAATTGCACCGATAATCCACTCTTTCAAGAGGAAGTTCGGCCAGAAAGCTTCAGTTTTACCCGGATATTCCGAGTAGTCTTTTGGGACATTGGATTTCCGGTTTGCTGGAATCCTGGAGTCACCAACAAATTTCATACCTTTTCCGCGATGCATGTTGTCCCCTCCTTCTTCTAGTTTCAGACAATCACATCAAGTTGGATGTAAATTTTATAGTGGACCAGAAATACCTTGTCTTCTGATCATGATAAAGTGTGCTGCAAGCAACCCAAGCAAAGCAGCTGGTAAGAAGAATACATGAATGGCAAAGAAACGTGTTAATGTTTGAGCACCTAAGATTTCAGAATCTCCTGCTAGGAGAATTTTAATCTGCTCACCAATGAATGGAACGGAAGCTGCAATTTCGATACCAACTTTTGTAGCGAATAATGCTTTCATATCCCATGGCAGCAAGTAACCAGTAAATCCAAGGCCTAACATTGTAACAAAAATAAGAACACCAACTACCCAGTTTAATTCACGTGGTTTCTTATAAGAACCTGTAAAGAATACACGTAAAGTATGTAGGAACATCATCACGATAACGAGTGAAGCTCCCCAATGGTGCATACCACGCACAATCTCACCGAATGCAACTTCATTTTGAAGGTAGTAAACGGATTTCCAAGCATTCTCAACATCTGGCGTGTAGTACATTGTCAAAAACATTCCAGATAGTATTTGGATGACTGTTACGAAGAATGTCAAGCCACCAAAGCAATAGATAAATGCGGAAAAGTGATGTGCAGGGTTTACGTGCTCAGGTACTTCATGGTCAGCAATATCACGCCATATCGGGGTGATATCCAACCGCTCATCAACCCAATCGTATAGTTTGTTTAGCACTTCGGTCGTACCCCCTTACATTTTAAACTAATGTGTTTGGAACAGTTTTTCCAATATGCACGTAACCATCCACGATTTCAACCAAATACTCATCTAGTGGTCCTAAAGGTGGTGTTCCAGCTACGTTTTTACCGTTTTTCTCATAACGTCCGGCATGGCAAGGGCAGAAGAATTCGTTCTTATGGTTGTCCCCTTCCCAGTTAACGACGCATCCAAGGTGCTTACAGACAGGTGAAAGTGCGATTACTTCGTCGCCTTCTTTATAAACCCAAGCGGTGTTTGAAACGTCGGATTTATACCAACCATCTTTTCGATCTTTAATCGTAAAGTCAACACGCACAGGTGTTTCAGTCAATTCGTCAACTTTTTGGGAAGTTGGAACAAATTCACCTTCACCTTTTGCCTGCAAGACTGGATCGACTGCAAAGCGGACCATCGGCATGACTGCGGCTGAAACCATAAATCCACCGACGCCCATCAATGTGTAGCTTAGGAATTGGCGCCTTGACACTTTGCTGCTCATCAGTTTCCCTCCTCTTACTCCAAAATCAGTCCAACGGACATACTTTTATTAATTGTAATACTAGGACATATCTATGATATATCAATATTAATGTAAATTCAATCCTGCATTCCTTAGTTACCCAAGAATGTGAACAAATAATGAATTCTGTATGTCAGATTAGCAAAATTTTGAAGCTAAATCTCGATTACTTGTAAGATTAAAATCAGATTACTGCTTTGACCATTGTTCTGTAAATTTCGGCAATAATTGGCGAAGTTGATCTTCCAGTATGGAATTACGCAATGACGGCTCCATACTTTCAAGAGGAATTGAAGGCATCCAAAGTACTTGACCTGGCAAGTCCATTTCATTCCATTCGTGATCGGTTGTCAGGAAAAATACATGTTTAAATGATGTTCTTCTAAAATCACTCAATGTCGTTTCTGCCATTTTTGCAAGATCAGTTGAAGCGGTGTAACTGAATGGTGGCGAAAACATCATACGACCTTTAAATTGCATTTCAATCAGCGAGCTTAGTTGCATGACAAATTCTGTCGAAGATGCGCTTGTCTTCATATTATCCATGTTCAACTGCACTTTTACAAGCGGGACGACTAATGTGTCAATATATTCTTTTTGTTGCAAATATGTATCCATATCTTTGCCTGTCCAATTCATCACTATTCACTCCTAAACAATTTCAAACAAATGACTCCACCTTAAGGATGGAGTCATCAGTCATTTGTAATCATCATATCATTCAGCATCGCAGATAAGATAAGAAAACGTTCTCGATCATTGGCATCTAGTGCTTCATCTACACGTTTTCTAAGTAAATCCAAGGACATTGATGCTGCACTCTCTTCTAACAATTTCTCCGCAATTTTCCGATCTCTAGCGCTCACTTGCAACTCTACCGGCAAGAAAGGATTTTCTTCCCGTACACTAGCATAGTGTGGACAAGAATGACTGTTTGGGAAATTCAACTGGATATACATCTTTTCATCAGGATGGAGCCGAAGATCATGGAATGATTTTTCCGCATCGGCTGTCATCAAATTCCCTTTGTAAAAACGGAAAGGGATACTTTCGGAATTTGTCGTTGAAATTACCATCGCCCGCGGGCAATAATGTGCTTCATCCGTAAAGTGGACGTTTTGAAGAAGTTGCTCATGGCTAAGAAGATAATTCAGTATCCACACACATTCCCGGCGCTTTAACTTATAGCGCTTTAAAAACCATCTTACAAAGTCTTTTTTGGCAGCGACAGGAATCATGGCTGTCATATCACACCTCCTCGTCATTCAACGTTTCAAGAAAAGCGCTCCATTCCTCATGGGGTTCTATCTTTAACAGTGCTCTAACTACTTCGATAGATTCGTCTCGTTTTCCTTCATCTAAAAGGAATCTTGCGTATTTATCCAAAAACGTTAAATCATCTTCCATACCAGCATATGCTTTACTGTAAGATACGTATGCATCGTCAAAACGTTCCTCACGTTCCAATGCAAATGCTTTGAATGCATGAAGTATCGGCAGATCCACTTGTCCATCCGGCATTTCTGACAGCAAACTTAACAATTTGTCGTCCTGCTCCTTCTCGTTATACAGGGAAGACAACGTAATGAGCGCTTCCATATATTCGGGGTCAAGCGCAATTGCTTGCTGCAAATGCTCTTCAGCTTCCTCTGGCAAACCGAGCTTCAAAGCAGATTTTCCTGCAGACAATCTTAATTCCTTATCAAATTCATCCCGTGCAATGCCTTTTTTGAAAAATTCATAGGCTTTGTTGTCGTTACCTGATTTTGAACACGCCTGACCCGCCAGCATATAGGCCGAAAAGTAATCAGGATCCATTGCAATTAAGTCCTCTAACATGTTACTTGATTTTTCGGCATCCCCGCTCTGATAGTACGCATAAGCTGCACCAAATAACGTATCGGGGACTACCTCATCCTCTAACAGAAGTTCGTAGAATGGAATTGCGTCTTCGTAAGCTGCGCCGGCACTGTATGTTTCAGCTAGGCGTAATGGGATACTTGTACCTGCGATGGAGCGATGACCTTCATCATACAACTGAGAGAAAGATTTGGCCGCTTCGATATATCTCCCCCCATCAAGAAGCAATTCCGCTAACGCGAATCGGATAACCGGTTCGTGTGGAGCGATTCGTTGAGCTTCTTTCACTTTCCCGATCGCAGCCTCTGCCATACCAATCATCTGGTAGTAGTCAGCAAGCGCCATCAATGCTTGCACATACTCTTCTTGATCGGGCGTGATTTCTGAGAGTAGCAGTAACGCATCATCTTCTTCTCCCAATTCCAGTAATGTTGAAGCTCTGTCAATTTTCAGTTGCGACTCTTCAGGCATGTACGTAAGCAACGTTTCATATATATGATCCGCCTGTCCAATATACCCGTAAGACACGATCATGCTAGCGGCTTCGTAAAGCAATTCAAAATCCTGCGATCGTTCCGCCTGATCAATTAACTCATTTAGTTTTTGAATGTCTCCATCCAGGATTGCCTGTTCAAAATCTTGTAACTGCACCATATTTTCACCTGTTCCTTCATGTTGTATACATTAGGAAAATTATTCTTATCAGCCATTGTTGACGAGCGCTGTCAAATGCTCAAAGAAGTTTGGATAAGACACTGCAATGCAAGCCGGGTCTTCAATAATCACTTCTCCGTCAGCAACTAACGATGCAATCGCTGCCATCATACCCAGTCGATGGTCACCATAGGAGTTCATGCTAGTCCCCTTTAATGGCGTTGGTCCGTGTATGATCATTCCATCCGGAGTTGCTTCGATGGATGCACCTAACTTCTTCAATTCAGTCGTGACTGCTGCAATGCGATCCGTTTCTTTTACACGAAGTTCAGCTGCGTCTTTTATGATCGTTGTACCTTCAGCCTGTGTCGCTAACAAAGCAATAATCGGCAATTCGTCAATGAGCGTTGGAATAATCTCTCCGCTTATTTCAATACCATGTAAAGTGGCTTTGGAAACCTTAATTGTACCATAGGATTCACCTCTGCCACCAGTTTCCTCGTGTACGTCAATGGCAGCACCCATCTGACGCAATACTTCAATAATTCCAGTCCGTGTTGGATTAAGGCCAACCTCCACAATTTCAACGCAACTATTTTCAACCATTGCAGCAGCTGCCAAGAAGAATGCGGCAGATGAAATATCACCCGGTACTTTTACAGATGATGCTTGAAGTGTTTGCCCCCCCTCAATCGTTACCGTGTTCCCATTCGTTTCAATCGAGACGCCGAATTGTTCAAACATCCGTTCAGTATGGTCACGTGAAATTGCCGGTTCCGAAACGATAGTCTTTCCGGTCGCACGTAAACCTGCGAATAAAATAGCAGACTTTACTTGTGCACTCGCCACTGGTACATGGTACGTCATTCCACTTAACTCGCCACCTTTTACTGTAAGTGGCAAATATTCATCGTCTTCCGCGCCTACAATTTTTGCACCCATTGACTGTAAAGGAATTGTAACTCTTTTCATCGGTCGTTTGGATAAGGACTCGTCTCCTGTTAATACTGAAGAAACGTTTGAGCCAGCTAAAATTCCAAGCATCAGCCTAGCAGTCGTACCGGAATTACCCGCATACAATTCATCTGATGGCGTTGTCCAATTTTCGATACCCGGGCTATCAATTGTTACATTAGTCCCCTGCCTTTCGATTGAAACACCTAATTGCTTAAAAATTTCAATCGTCCGTAGGCAGTCTTCACCTTCAAGAAAACCTTCCACGGTTGTTCTGCCTTCAGCAATCGCCCCTAACATAATCGAACGATGCGAAATGGATTTATCCCCAGGTACTTTTATTGAGCCGTTCAATCTCGGCTTATGAAATTGTAAGGTTTTTTGTTCAGCCATGAATAGCTCCCCTTTTACTAAAGTATGTGCATGCTGTAATCCGTTTTTGTAGATAGCGCATTTCTTGCAGCTTTTCGGTCATCAGCTGTTTGGAAGCTGATAACAAGAATTCCGTATACATCAGTACGGGTCTCTACAATTCGTATATTCGTTAAACTAATTTCTTCCTCTGCCAAAATTTTTGTGATTTCTGAAATGACACCCGGATGATCCGGTATGTCGATATGCAAATCGAATGTCATGTATAATGCCCCTTGCACTGCTCCCTCATATGTGGATGGCAGGCGGTCCCTGTACTGCTTGGCGTCTGCAAAGAAATCAAAAATCTCTTCAGGATTGTTTGCTAACAACATGCTTTTAATGCGGTTCATTTCATTCAACCAACCATCAAGTTGCTGAAGTAATTCCGTTTGGTTTTGGATTGTAATGTCCCGCCACATTGTAGGATCTGCTGAAGCAATCCTTGTTAAATCACGAAATCCGCCAGCCGCTAATTTTTTTACGAATGGTTGGTCGATTTCTTGCTCCGCTAACCTTCCGACTAGTGAGGAAGCAACAAGATGAGGGAAATGGCTGACAATAGCTGTCATGCGATCATGCTCACTTGCATCCAAAACAACGATTTTACCTTTCGTTGCAGTCAATAAATTTGCTAAGCGGTCGACTTTTAATCGTTCTTCATTTTCTAAAGGGGTCAAAATGTAATAGGCATTCTCAAATAGGTGTGCTTTCGCTGCAGCTACACCACTTTTGTGCGAGCCCGCCATTGGATGCCCGCCGATGAATGTAATGCCTTGTTCCGTAAACCACTTAGCCGCTTCCATAATTGGACTTTTTGTACTGCCTGTATCTGAAATGATGACATCTTCTTTTAGTGACCATTCTCGCGCTTCTTTCATTAACGCAATCGTTGTATTGACGGGTGTCGCAAACAAAACGAAATCAGCATTTTCACATGCTATTTTTGCTGATGGCGCAATTGAATCGATAATGCCTCTCCGATATGCTTCATCTGCTGACGAATAAGAACGATCGAAACCTGTAATATGTAAATCGAGATTCCCCCGTTTTAATGCAAGCCCAAGGGAACCTCCTATTAAGCCTAATCCAATAATTGCTACCGTATTCTTCATAATTACCTACCTATTTTCTAGTAATAATTGTTCGAATGCTTCAAACAATCCGCTGTTCTGTTCATCCGTTCCAGCAGTAATCCGGATGTAGCCGGGTGTCCCTAATGCATTGCCACTCCTTACAATATATCCTTGTTTCAACAAAAATTCAGCAGCTTCATCTGCGTCTCCTGGTACTTCGATCAGGACAAAATTCGTTTCAGAATCAAACATATGTAAACCATTTTTGCTAGCAAAATCCTTATAACGGTTTCTTTGAACTTCATTCCGATCGCGGCATTGATAAATGAATGCATCATCTTCCAATGCTTTCGTTGCAACAGCAACCGCCAAAGTATTATTATTAAACGGATTTCGAATTTTGTTTAATTGTGAAATGATTTCTGATGAACCGATGCCGTATCCAATCCTGAATGACGCAAGACCGTATGCCTTAGAAAATGTCCGTAAGACGATGATATTTGGGAATTTATCCAGCAAAGTTAATGAGTCAACATGCGCTGGGTCTGTAACATACTCAAAATATGCCTCATCCAAGACGACTAAGATGGACTTCGGCACTTTTTGTAAGAAATCTAGTAACTCAGCATGTGGAATTAGGTTGCCTGTTGGGTTATTCGGATTGCAAATCCACATAACAGCAGTCTTGTCCGTAATCGCAGCTAAATGAGCAGACAAATCGTGCTGTCCATTTACAAGAGGGACTTCCGTAAAATTAGCACCTTCTATTTTTGCATTATGTGCATATTGAGGAAAAGTTGGCGTCGGCATGATGGTATGCTTGTTTTCATCTAGTAACGCTCGGGAGATGATTGTAATAATTTCGTCAGAACCGTTCCCAAAAAGAATCGATTCTTCGGAAACGCCATGTTTTTCCGCAAGCTTTTCACGCAAAGTTGTTGCATGTCCATCAGGATAAATCTCATAGGGCATGAGCGAGCTTCTTAAAAATTCAGCGACTGTAGAAGGACAACCATATGGATTTTCATTGGAAGCCAGCTTAACGACTTCGTTCAAACCGTAACGTTTCTTCACTTCCTCAGTAGATCTACCTGGTTTGTATGGATTCATTTCACTCAACACTTGTTTCCACTGCATCGAACTTCCCCCGCTCTGTTAGTTTTACTTTTGTAAATCTGGCCGAAGCTTTAGGGCTTCATTTTGATAAATATGTTGAATTCCTTCTTGTGGTATATCCGAATTAACATGCATCAACACCCGAATGCATAACGGCAGACCGCCGGGAACGTTCATTTCATGTGCACACATGACAGGTACATATTTCCATCCTTCTAACGAACGTACAGCCTTAGCGGGGAATGCCGATTCAATATCTTGTGTTGTGGATAAGATGACCGATACGATATCTGCCGGCTGTATCCCATTTGACTGCGCCATCTCTTTTACTAAGGCTTCAGTCACTGTTAACACTTCTTCACTGTTGTCTCGTACAACGGTAGTTGCTCCACGGATCCCACGTACTGTCATCCAATCTCCCCCTCAAACTCTTCTCTTTAATTCATCAAAAATCTGATGACATACTGGAATTGTCATTTGTTGTACAAAAGGCAATCCAAGGTTTTGTAACAATATAAAATGCATGTTACCAAACGTCGCTTTCTTATCTTTTAACATGTATGGTAAAAACGCTTCAAATGAGTGTTCATGTACTGGTTCAAAAGGATAGCCATTCGCTTTAGCGAAATCAATAAATTCATTTGTAAAAGAAGACTCAATTTCTCCATATTGCTCACTCGCAATGAGACTATACACCATGCCAATTACGACACATTCACCATGACTCAAACCACCATAACCATAAACTGCTTCAACTGCATGGCCGAATGTATGGCCGAAATTTAAAAACTTCCTGGATGAATGTTCAAATGTATCTTCCGCTACGATATCCGCCTTCACTTGAATTCCTTTTAACAATTCAGTAGATAACCACTCAACTGATGGCGAAGTGAAATTTTCTTTACGCAGTAATTCATACGACCAATCAGCATCTGATATGAATGCATGCTTCACCAGTTCTGCAAGACCGGATCGCATTTCTCTAGGAGGAAGCGTCTGGAACAAATCGGTATGAAAAAGGACTGCGGAAGGTTGGTGGAAAGAACCAACCATGTTTTTCCCTTCTGGAAGATTGATTGCCGTTTTTCCTCCCACCGCACTATCATGAGAGAGGATTGTTGTTGGACACTGTATGAATCGAATCCCTCTCATATACGTTGCGGCAACAAAGCCCGTTAAATCTCCACACGCTCCTCCGCCAAATGCAATTAGAATGGATTGCCGCGTAAAATTTTCGCGTAAAAAATAGGATTGGCAATCAATATATACTTCAGCAGTCTTACATTGTTCACCTGAAGGGACGACTTTCAATTTCGGTTCAACACCCGCTTGTTGTAACGCATTACAAAGTACAGGTAAATGGTGTTTCGCAACTGTTTCATCTGCAATGATCCCTATCTGATCCGCACTGGAAAGCAATTGGCGATACTTTGTAGAGAACAAATCATATACATCACTGCCAATATGCACATCGTATTGAAGATCTGCTAATTGAACGGAAAGTGTGCCCATATTAGAACTCCTTTACATATTGTCGATACTGTTCAATCTCTTTTTGTAATCCCGTTATTGTATCAGAACGGAACTCTTCCATAATCGCTTTTGCAATTTCTGTCGCAATGACGTGTTCCGCCACGACTGAAGCAGCAGGAACTGCACAAGGATCAGATCGTTCAATTGTAGCGACAAAAGGTTCTTTCGTATCAATATCAACGCTTTCTAGCGGCTTATATAATGTTGGGATAGGTTTCATAACTCCACGGACAACAATCGGCATACCCGTTGTCATTCCACCTTCTAAGCCACCGAGGCGATTCGATTTTCTGAAATAGCCTCGGTCTTTTGACCAAGTAATCTCATCATGTACTTCACTTCCAGGTTTTTGAGCCATTTTAAAACCAAGACCGAATTCCACACCTTTGAAAGCATTAATGCTCATCATGGCTCCAGCTAACTTGCCGTCCAATTTACGATCAAATTGAACGTAACTGCCTATTCCTGGAGGACACCCGTCAATAATGACTTCTACGACACCACCGAGGGTATCCCCTCTTCCTTTAATATCGTCGATTGCCGACACCATTCGAACCGAAGCATCTTTATCCGCACAATAAACCGGGTCGTTTTCGATAACTGTACGTAATTCATCCATCGACAAATTTTCATAAGAGGAAGGATCCGTAACAATTCCACCGATTTCTGTAACATGTGACACGGTTTCAATCCCTATTTGGCGAAGGAACTGTTTTGCAACTGCACCAATTGCTACACGCATCGTTGTTTCCCTGGCAGAAGACCTTTCGAGCACATTCCTTAAATCGCGATGGCCATACTTCATCCCGCCGACGAGATCCGCATGACCCGGTCTCGGTCTAGAAATTCTACGCTTAATGTCTTCCGGATTCACATCATCCGCTAATGGTTCAATCCCCATGATGCCCGTCCAATGCTTCCAATCATCATTCACGACTGTTAACGTAACTGGAGAACCTAACGTTTTACCGTGTCTGACGCCCGAAGTGATTAACACCTGGTCTTTCTCTATTTGCATGCGACGACCTCTACCATGTCCACCTTGTCGTCTCTTTAGTTCCTTATTAATCATTTCAGCCGTTAACGGCATTTGAGCGGGTAACCCTTCAATAATTGCTGTCAGTTGAGGACCATGTGACTCACCAGCTGTAAAATACCTCATCTCAATTCCTCTCTTTCTCTCTATTGTCAAAAGGATAAATATCCGTTTCATAGCACTTTATCAGAACAAAGTGAATTTGACTATATCTATTGTTAAAATATATTTGTAAATAGGTCGTAAAAAACCATTCTTACTTTTTGCGATAAAAAAACGTCTCTTCCGATTCAAATCCGTATTTAGATGGATTGAATATTTGCTCTGTGCTTCCGACGAACAATATGCCCCCCGGTCTAAGTGCCTTAGAAAAGCTTTCATAAATCTGATCTTTCGCTTCTTCCGTGAAGTAAATCATTACATTCCGACAAACAATCAGATCAAAACCTGATCCGTATGAGTCATTTAAAAGATTGTGCTGTTTAAATTGAACGGTTTGTTTAATGGAATCTTTTACTTGATAATGTTGACCTTCATTGATAAAGTACTGCTCGACAATTTTTCGTGGTACTTCCTTTAAGGATCGATCTGCATACAGACCGACCTTTGCTCGTTCAATCACGCCGCTATCTAGATCCGTTGCCAGTATGGAGATATCTTTTAATGGTACGTGTGATGACAACACCATTGCGAGCGAATAAGGTTCCTCTCCTGTCGAACAAGCCGCACTCCAAATTTTCAATTTTTTATTTTCATTGAGCAGTTTAGGGAATATTTTCTTATCCAGTACTTCCCAGCGTTGCGCATTGCGATAAAACTCGGACACATTAATTGTCATTCTATCTAGGAACTCTTCCAATAACTTTGCATCATTATGTATAGCTGTGTAATAATCTGAAAAATTATCGTATCCTCGCTTTTCATACAAAGATGTCAATCTTCTTTTCATCTGCGCTTCTTTATATAAAGAAAGGTCGATACCCGTTTTATTTTTTACTTTCTCAATAAACTGTATGTAATCTGTCAATCTTGACGACGCTCCTTCCGAACCTTTTTTCTAATTATAGCGGAAAAGAGTTGAAAAATGTGTGACAAATGCAAATCGGATGCATATTTATGCCTATCTCGGTTGATGATGAAATGATTACTCGCTTAAACTACTATGGAATTATCATGGAGAATCGTTTTGCAAGCATCAAGATGTTGACACATATAATAAAAACAGCCTTGCGTTCGTACGCTTGGCTGTTTTTATCAAACCTTACTGGTAGTCATTAAATTAGTTAATCCAGCTGACCATTGCTTTGTCATAGCTTACAAGCTCTTCTTCCTTGAAGAACAAGTTGATCTCACGGACTGCAGATTCTGGTGAGTCTGAACCATGAATGATGTTCTTGCCGACAGTTACAGCAAAGTCTCCACGAATTGTTCCTGGAGCTGATTCTTTTGGATTTGTAGCACCCATCATAAGACGTGCAGTTGAGATAACGTTTTCGCCTTCCCAAACCATTGCAAATACAGGGCCTGAAGTGATGAATTCTACAAGCTCACCGAAAAACGGACGCTCTTTATGTTCACCGTAGTGTTGTTCAGCAAGTTCTTGAGAAATTTGCATTAATTTCCCGCCTACTAATGTAAATCCTTTACTTTCAAAACGGTTTACGATTTCACCGATTAAATTACGTTGTACGCCGTCTGGCTTTACCATTAAAAATGTTTTTTCCATTTATAAACACTCCTTCACGTATGTATGGAATTTTATCCTTACTGATCGTACCATTCAGATCCTAAACTTTCAACTGGTATCTCTTCATTAGAACTTTCTTTGTCCAAGAAACTCGGCAATTTGTAGCAACGATTTTTTCGCCTCGCAATCCGGCAACATTTCAACTTCCGCAATTGCTTTTTCCAAGTATTGATCACTTACACGTTGTGCTCGTTCAATAGCACCTGACTGACGTATATATGTCAACATCTCTCCCCGCTCAACATCTGTCAACGTTCCATAGAAGGAGCGTACCAAATAGGGCTGGAATTCCGGTTCATCTTTTATGTAAAGTGTCGGTAATGTTAAATGTCCATTTAACAGATCACTACCAGCAGGTTTGCCAAGTTTTTCATCTGTTGAAGTAATATCCAGTATGTCATCAACAATTTGAAAAGCCATGCCGGCAAAATAACCAAACCGCTTCAGTTTCCTGACAACATCGGGAGATGCATTTGAAACGAGTGCACCTAATTCACAACTGGAGGATAACAACAAAGCCGTCTTTCGTTTAATACGGCGTAAATAATCGCGGAATGTTTGATCAATCTTTTGTTGGAATTCTATTTGAATGATTTCACCCTTACAAATCTCCAACATCGTCTCTGCGAGTAACTGATGGACTGCCGACATTTCAATTTCACCGATCGACACGAGTGCTCTTGAGAAGATATAATCACCTGTATACATTGCAATACGATTATTCCATCGTGCTTTGACCGTTTCGAATCCACGTCGGACATCCGAATTGTCAATGACATCATCATGTACAAGTGAAGCCATATGAATCAGCTCCAAGGAGACCGCGACTTTTGCAACATTCTCCTTTGAATACTGCCCAAACTGTGATGACAATATAACGAAAATCGGACGAATCCTTTTCCCCCCTGCACGTAAAAGCAGGAGAGAAGCTTGCCGAATGACCGGGGAAGAGGAGTCTACGGTTTTTTCAAGTTCCTTTTCGATAAATGTTAGGTCCTTTCGAAACCCAGTATAAAGTGACAATAACTTCAATTTCTCCAAGACAATTACCTTCCCCTACTTGCAATTATTTGTATGCGATGTGCCCCGCTGTTGCCCCACCACTATATTTCTTATAAGATACTTCACGAAACCCAGCGTCTACGAACATTTGTGACAATTGCTTGGCACCTGGAAAGTCATCCGCAGATTCTTGTAACCATGAGTATTCCTTATAACTTTTCGCAAAAAGTTTTCCGAAAATCGGCATGATATATTTAAAGTAAAAACGGAACAGTTGGCGGTACCCAGGAATTTCCGCTTGGGATGTTTCTAGACACGCTGCCATGCCCCCCGGTTTTAATACTCGACACAATTCCTTTAATACTTGCTCATAGTCAGGTACATTCCGTAAACCGAAACCTATTGTTACATAATCAAAACTGTTGTCAGGAAACGGCAATTCCATCGCGTTGCCTTGAATCAGTTCAATGGTAGGGTATTTGTCAACTTTCGGTTTGGCTGAAGCAAGCATACTTGGGCTGAAATCGAGCCCTTTCACTTCTCCTTCCATCCCTACAGCTTCCGCTAATGCAATGGTCCAATCTGCAGTACCGCAACAAACGTCTAGTGCCTTCGCACCTTTTTTCACATTCATGCGTAACATAATATCATTACGCCATTTTTTATGTTGATTGAAGCTGATTACCGAATTCATTTTATCATAATCCGTAGCAATCTTTTCAAATACATGGTGCACTTTTTCTTCTTTAGATGTTTTCAAGATGGTTCCCCTTTCTTTCTTAAATGGGTTTACCTAAAAGAGGGGTCGCGAGCCTAAGAATTTCCTGCTTTAAAAAAGGGCTTAGAAATTCAGCACTCACAAGCTCTTCTTGTAAGATTGTCGTCAATATGGATATCGCTTTTTCAACATCCGTTTTACTCATGGAATTCCCTGTCCAACCATATCGTACAATTGCATTTTTGGAGAACTTCCTGGAAAACCAAATAAGTGCCAATGCAGACTGCGTAATTTTGGTATACCGCGAAAAGCCGTACGTGTTTAGAAACTCCGAAATGCATCCGGATTCGATGCAAGTCATTGATTGAATCAATGCTTGTACACTTTCTACTTCTTCCATTAACAAATTCGTTTTCGTCTCATTAATCCGTCCTATCATCTCAGACATGGATGTAATAAAAGCAAAATCCGAAATAGATGCTAATAACTTGTAGTGAATGCCACTAAAATGATCCCCAGACAAGACCATTAGTTGTTGTTCTTTAGAAGAGGCATCTAAAATATCCACCTTATCATGGATATCAAAAGCTGCATGTACAGCTCCAACTGCAAGAGCAGACACATGTAGCTCTTCTGACCATTCTTCGCCGTTCAGTAACGGTAACAATAGAAAAAACGCCTTTGCATCGTCCAACGGCATTCTTCCTAATGTTTTGGTCATAATGGGTTCTTGAATGGATTGTTCAACATCCCTTATATAGTATTGAATCTTTCGATTGAGTAGTTGTCTGTCCATCTTCGGATCTCCATTCAATTGCAATGTGAAAGAGTTATACGATTAGAGTTATTCTTTCCCATCGCTATAAACAATTCCATGGGCCGAGTGAATTTCGGATTTACCACGGATTTTCATGGCGGATGTATGCTCTGTAAATTGTGCAATCATCACTTCACCACAATCCAATTTCTCGGTATGATGGAACTTTGTATCGTTCCCTCTTGTGAGACCAATAACGTTCACACCGTCTTCTAATGCTTTAATCACGATAAATTCAGGTTGAGCCATGTTTTCCACTCCTGTCATTCATATACATCCAATCATATCACAGAAAACCAATTAACCGCAAAGACATCAGATGGACTTAAGAAGTGACAGAATTTCAGCTCTTTTCACATCGTCATGTTCATAGATTCCACGTGCTACAGTTGTTACGGTTTTAGCACCCGGCTTTTTAATACCACGCATCGTCATGCACATATGTTCTGCTTCAATAATGACATATACGCCAATAGGATTCAACATGCCCATCATTGCATTCGCAACAGTTGACGTAATTCGTTCTTGCAATTGCGGGCGTTTTGCTGTTGTCTCAACTGCACGCGCTAGCTTGCTGAGTCCTGCAACAACTCCGTTCCGCGGTATGTATGCAATATGAGCATGACCAAAAAATGGTACAAGGTGATGTTCACACATTGAGTGGAAAGGTATATCTTTTACTAATACAACTTCATCGTGGTTTTCATGAAAAACGGTCTCAAAATATTGTTTAGGATCCTTATCGATTCCTTGAAAAACTTCCGCATACATCTTGGCTACCCGGTTTGGCGTTTCCAACAATCCCTCTCGTTGTGGGTCTTCCCCAATAGCCTCCAAAATCATTGTCACTGCTTTCTCTATTTTAGGCAGATCCATTTCATTCATGCCAACAACCTCCTCAACCCTTTGAAATGCTAGTCCTTCAAAGATAGTAGCATAATCCCAAGCATACGTACAGTTCGTGGATTCTATCGTCCATCGTACATAATAAAAGGAGTCCGCCCCTAGATCTGTTAGCCAGAATTAGCGGACGGACTCCTATGTAAGCTTAAAGATTACTTAACAGCATCTTTAAGCGCTTTACCTGCTTTAAATGCAGGAACCTTGCTAGCAGCAATTTCGATTTCTTCACCTGATTGCGGGTTACGTCCTTTACGAGCAGCACGCTCACGCACTTCAAAGTTACCGAATCCGATCAATTGTACTTTATCACCATTTGCAAGTGTCGATTGGATTGTATCGAATACAGCTTCAACCGCTTTAGTAGCATCTTTTTTAGTCAGACCTGCCGCTTCGGCAACTGAGTTGATCAATTCTGTTTTATTCACACCATTCACCTCCTCTCAAAGGGGATTGCTGTTACACCGCTAAACGGTGTTCTGCGCTTTTCTTTTTGTCCAGCTCCGAACACCAGCTCACGCGTCCACTTCTGGCTCTCGGACGAAATGCGAGCATTTCTTCTCGATCCTTCCAGTGGCCGGTTGAGCTAAACGGTGTTCTGCGCTTTTCTTTGAACACTGTAAAAAGAGTAACATACTCAAAACGGCGGTGCAACAATATTATCGACGTTTTGGCCGTATTTTAGCTAATTTGACCAAAAACAGAAAAAGACCCGGAAAATAAGGGTCTTTTCAGCATATTCCTTGACAAATCGAATGGTCAGGACATTTTAAACGATAAATGTAATCATGCCTTTATTTCCATCATTAACCATCTGTTCAATTGTCTCACGGAGACGTTTACGCGCATTCGGTGGAACAGATGAAGTCTTGAATCGTATACTTTCCTTCAACACCTCATGTAACGGTGTTCCGAAAAGTTGTGTTTGCCATAGTGCTTCTCTGTCGTGTAAGTATGCATTTTTCAGTTCCTTGAGCAGGTGGTGACTATGGAATTCGGAGCCGATTAATGGAGAGAACTCCGCATCCATATCAATTCGGATAATGTGTAGTGAAGGCGCCGCTGCCTTCATACGCACACCGTAGAAGTTATCTTGTTTAATTAATTCTGGTGGAGACGGTTGGAAATCATCAATTGTCGGCAATGCAACCCCATAGCCGGTCTTTTTGGCTGTATCAATTGCTTCTGCATACATGTCATAAGATTTTTTCGCTTTCACCGCATCTTTGATAAAGACGAGCCAATCTTTCTTTGTACGCATTTCTTGCTGCATGAAGTCTTCACAAACTTCCTGGAATGCCAATTCATCCATTTCAATATTAACTGTCGCTTTCCCTTTTCCAGCGTCCACTTCTACAACTTCCGCGTGTCGGACGTACTTTTCATCTTTCAAACGCTCTGCCAATGCCCGTACTTCACGAATTTTTGAAGCACCTAAAAAGCCTTCTTTTATCACATTGTCGATGGATGCATTCATGTCATGTTCAGCACCGAGAACATCCATCCAGTCAGGTTTTTGTAATTCGATGTCCGTAATCGGAAATTCATATAACGCTTCTTTTAATATGAGTTGAATCTCCTGGGCATTTAATTGATCTGCACTGATTGCAATGACTGGAACACCATGTTGCTCACGAAGCTGCTCTCTAAGGGCAACTGTCCGGTCATGAGCAGGCATTTTTGAATTTAATACAATGACAAAAGGTTTGCCGATTTCTTTTAGCTTGCCGACAATTTCCTCTTCTGCAACTGCAGCGGCAGCTCGAGGAATATTGTTCACGGTTCCATCCGTCGTGACAAGTATACCGATGGTCGAATGATCTCGAATCACTTTATCAGTGCCAATCCGTGCAGCTTCCTCAAAAGGTATCGGCTCATTGTGCCAAGGTGTATGGACGTATTTCGGTCCATCCTCGTCTTCATATCCTTTCACACCGTCAATGACATAACCGACACAGTCAGCTAGCCTGACTTGAAAAGATAACTCACCATCCCCGATCGATACTTGTGTACCTTGGGCAGGTACAAATTTCGGCTCAGCCGTCATGATAACCGGACCAGGGGAACTTTGAGGTAGTTCATCCTGTGCTCGAGCCCTGTCGCCAGCATCTGTCATGTTCGGTATGACGACCTCTTCCATCACTCTTTTGACGAATGTCGATTTACCGACACGAACAGGGCCTACTACTCCGATATAAATATCCCCATCTGTCCGTCTAGCAAGATTTTCGTATAATTCCTCTTTCATACTTAGCCCTCCCTTTTTTCGCGCATATTAGTTTATGTAAACGAAAAACGTTTCATGCTAAAAATGCATGAAACGTTTTAAATAGACGTTATTTTTTATTCATGAAGATCGGCTCGTTATCTTCATTTACTGTATAGGGCAAAGAATAAGCAGGAACAACTGCACTTTTTTCCTCTAGCAAATACCGTATATCTTCTCCTGCTTTCACGTCCGGTTTCTCCTCTTGCAAAATCCGATTCAAATCAATTGAATAATCCACATAAAAATGCCCATCAGCCGCTACTACGATTGGTAACTGCGCATCCGAATACGGACTTTCGACTTTTAACGGCTCTTTGAAACCCATTTTTTCATAGTCGATTTCATAGACATATTCACCGACTTCCTCTTTGAACGGAAGGCTACCATTGATTTGCCTGCGTAAATTCAAATCTCTAAGTCGTTCGGCAATTCTCAAGTCCACTAATTTTACAGTCGGGTTCTCCTCTACATCCATTAAGACATATTGAAAAATCCCCCCATTCTCATACGCATTCGAAGGAATCTTCTCTGTATAACCAGGGACAATCTTTGCAAATTCTATTGGGTATTTTATGTATCTGTCTGTGTCTTGGTCTTTTGTCTTAATCGGCAAGAGACCACCATTTGCTTCCTGATACGCATCTACCGCCTTTTGCACAACTTCAATCTGTTCTTCGTATGGATTTTCCTTTGTCGCTCGCTCATTATCAGGATACATACAACCTGCTAAAAGTAGTGCGAAGGACAACATGAGAGCAAGTATGCTTTTTCGTTGCATCAACATCATTTCGCACCTCCTGAAGGCCCACTAAATACAAGGTAGATCATTGCAAAAAACGAAAAGAGCAACAAAGCATATGCGATTAGCGCAAAAATAAACTTCAGAAATCTATTCGACAGCTTGTGTCTGCTTACATAGATGAGTCCCATGGAAATCGCCATGAAACCCATCGCGTAAAAAGACAGCCACATTTTATCCAACGGGGACAAATGGATCATCCTTTCCTCTGCGGCAGAACAACATTATTCATTTATAAAAAATGTCTTCTGTTTCTTGTTTTTTCATTCTGTTCATCAGTTGATCAACAGCTTCTTTCGGATGCACACTTTCGAACAAGACAGCGTACAGCGCTTGTGTCAGTGGCATCGAAACATCATACTTTTCAGCTAAACGATAGGCTGCTTTCGTTGTACGTACACCTTCAATGACCATCCCCATACCAGAAACCACCTCATCGAGCGTCTGTCCTTTACCGAGTAAATTCCCTGCTTTCCAATTGCGTGAATGGACACTCGTGCACGTCACAATTAAATCACCCAATCCAGTTAGCCCTGAAAAGGTAAGTGGATTCGCACCCATTTTCACACCAAGACGTGTAATTTCTGCAAGCCCACGTGTAATGAGCGCTGCTTTTGCGTTGTCTCCATATCCGATTCCATCTGATATCCCAGCACCAAGTGCAATGATGTTCTTTAACGCAGCACCAAGTTCCACACCAATTAAATCATCGTTCGTGTAAACGCGGAAGTATTGGTTCATGAAAAGGTCTTGCACACGTACTGCTGCCTCATTGTCATTTGATGCTGCCGTAATCGTTGTAGGATGTCTAAGAACAACTTCTTCAGCGTGACTTGGACCAGAAAGAGCAACAACCGCTTGCCGTTTTGATTGATCGATTTCTTCTTCTATTACTTCAGAAATACGCTTTAAGGAATCAGGCTCAATTCCTTTAGATACGTGAACAATAAGTTTTGGCTCATTAGAAAGCGCTTCTATTTGTCTACAAACTTCCCGTATCGCTTTTGTAGGCACTGCGATGACAATCGTTTGAGCATGTGCAACTGCTGCTGCAAGATCAGCGTGGGAATGCAAGTTTTCTGGTAAGGAGATACCTGGTAAATAAGCTGCATTTGTATGCTGTTCGTTTATTTCTACAGCTTGTTCGGTTCTTCTAGTCCACAACAAACAATCATGTCCGTTTTCAGCTAATACAAACGCAATTGCCGTACCCCAACTACCTGCACCGAGTACTGTGATTTTTTCCAAAATAGGACACCTCTTTTTCAGCTTCTTGCTCGTGTTATTAAACGAATCGGTGTTCCTTCAAATCCGAATGATTCGCGTAAACGGTTTTGAAGGAATCGTTCGTATGAAAAATGCATAAGTTCAGGTTCATTGACAAAAACAACAAATACAGGTGGTTTGATTGCCACTTGCGTAGCGTAATAGATACGCAGTCTGCGGCCTTTATCTGACGGTGCTGGATTTCGTGCAACGGCATCTTCAATCACTTCATTTAACACGCTTGACTGAATACGCATCGCGTGGTTTTCACTAATCATTTTGATTTGATCGAACAACGTTGTGACCCGTTGTTTCGTCTTCGCTGATACAAATGAAATTGGTGCGTAGTCTAGGAACAAGAAGTTTTTCCGGATGTCTTCTGTGAATTTATTCATCGTCTTGTCATCCTTTTCAATCGCATCCCATTTGTTCACGACGAAAAGTATCCCTTTTCCTGCTTCTTCTGCATAGCCAGCAATCCGCTTGTCCTGTTCACGAATGCCTTCTTCCCCATTAATGACGATTAACACAACATCGGATCGGTCAATTGCTTTTAATGCACGCAATACACTGTACTTTTCCGTGTTTTCATACACTTTTCCTTTTTTACGCATTCCAGCAGTATCTATAATTTTGTACTTTTGACCTTCAAATTCATACGGAGTATCAATTGCATCTGTCGTCGTACCTGCAACGTCACTGACGATGACGCGTTCTTCTCCAAGCAACGCATTAACGAGTGATGATTTCCCGACATTCGGTCTTCCGATCAACGAAAAACGTATGACGTCATCCTCAATAGCTTCTTCACCAGGTGCCGGAAAGCTAGCAGCAACTGCATCCAGCAAGTCACCAAGACCGATGCCGTGCGAGCCAGAAATCGGATAAGGATCTCCAAAACCGAGGGAGTAGAAATCATAAATCATATCCCGCATGTCTGGATTGTCAATTTTGTTTACTGCCAATACGACGGGTTTTTTCGTTTTGTATAGGATCTTTGCAACTTGTTCATCAGCATCTGTCACACCTTCTCGTCCATTTGTCAAAAAGATGATGACATCCGCCTCTTCGATCGCAATCTCAGCCTGCAAACGGATTTGCTCCAGGAACGGTTCATCGCCTATATCGATGCCTCCTGTATCGATTATATTGAAATCATGAGAAAGCCAATCGGCAGAGCTATAAATACGATCACGTGTTACGCCTGCGACATCCTCTACAATCGATACACGCTCTCCTACAATCCGATTAAAAATTGTAGATTTTCCTACATTTGGCCTTCCAACAATTGCTACGGTTGGTTTACTCATTCGTCTTAACACCCTTCCAGTATATCTCTTGTGCTATTATACACAAAAAAGGCGATGATGCCTATGCAAGCACCATCACCCACAGTTTTGCCACATTGACAAATGTTCATAAATCCGTCAAATTTATTCTGTGAACTTTTTTAATTGATCACCAATGACGTCACTAATTGAGAAGCCGGATTCTTCTTTCATTTCATATCCGTCAAAAGATTCTTCTTCCTCTTTCTCCAATAAATCCTTAATACTTAGAGAGAGTCTCTTCTCATCTGCATTTACATCAACAACTTTTACTGCAACCTGTTGTCCTTCTTCCAACACTTCATGTGGAGTACCGATATGCTGATGAGAAATTCTTGAAATGTGAACTAAGCCTTCAACTCCAGGGAACACTTCGACAAATGCCCCATACGATACGAGGCGTTTAACGGTTCCTTCAAGCGTCGAACCAATTGTTGCCCGTTGTTCAATCCCATCCCACGGTCCCGGCAATGTTTCTTTGATGGATAATGAAATTCTCTCAGCATCGCGATCTACAGAAAGGACTTTCACCTTCACTCGATCGCCTTCTTTGACTGCATCAGAAACTTTATCAATATGTTCATGGGAAATTTGTGAAATGTGAACTAATCCATCAACACCACCAATGTCAACGAAAGCCCCAAAAGAAGCAATCCGTTGTACAGTACCATCAAGGACTTGACCCTCTTTCAATTCATCAAGAATCTCGTCTTTCTTCGTAGCTTTTTGTTGTTGAAGGACTGCTCGATGGGACAAAATCAGTCTGTTTTTTTCTTTGTCCATTTCAACAATTTTGAATTCCATTGTACGTCCTTTGTAATCATCAAACGATTCCACGAAATGATCTTCGACGAGTGAGGCAGGAATGAATCCTCTTACACCTAGATCTACAACGAGTCCACCTTTTACAACATCTTTCACTTCAGTTTCAATGGTCTCTTCGTTGCGGAACTTTTCTTCAAGAGAGTCCCAAGCATCTTCCGCATCGACTTTTCGTTTGGATAATACATAATTTTCATCTTCCACTTTTGTAATGATCAATTCAAGCTTGTCCCCTACTTCCACAGCGTCCGATGCTTTCTCAATGTGAAGGCTTGACAGTTCACTTATTGGGATGACACCGTCAAACGGTGCACCAGAAATTTCGACCATTACCGATTTATCTTCAATCTTCGTCACAGTCGCTGTGACACGGTCACCCTCTTTATACCCGTTCATTGCATCCAAATTCATTTCTTCCGTCATATGTAGTCCTCCTCCATAATGAATCCTATCTCTATATTATTCGAATCGATTCATAAAAACAAAAAATTCACCTTATCAAATTATTTGTTTTGCTTCAAAAGGGTTTGGATTTCATGCATGATTACTTCGGTCACCTCTTCTGCAGATGCTTTACGTTCACGATACGGAGTCATATCAATCGGCTTGCCATAAACGACGTGTAAACGTTTAAATCGTTTGTAAGGACCAATGATTGCACACGGCATTACGACCGCTTCTCCTTTTAATGCAAAGAACCCAGCTCCAGCAAGACCTTTTCCTAATTCGCCCGTCTTACTTCTTGTCCCTTCAGGGAACATTCCAACAACCTCGCCACTTCTGAGCAGCTTCAATGCGGTACGAAAAGCCTCCCGATCACTCATTCCTCTTTTCACTGGAAATGCTTGAACTTTTGGTAAAATGGATTTTAGGATCGGTACGTGAAACAATTCTTCTTTCGCCATAAAATGGACAGTGCGCGGGGCTGTAATTCCGACTACAGGCGGGTCTAAATTGTCAATATGGTTCGCACAAAGAAGAACACCACCGTCTTTAGGGAAATTTTCTACACCTGTCACTTTAATACGGTATAAAGGATAAAAGATCGTACTAACGAGAAACTTGCCAAAAGGATATAAATTCATCAGTACATCCTCTTTTCTGCGATTTCAACGATTTCATCGACTACTTCTTCAATTGACATGGAGGTTGTATCTACTAATATAGCATCTTCCGCCCTCTTCAATGGAGAAATCTCCCGCTCACTATCTGCCTTGTCTCGGTTTTCAATCGCTTGTTTCAATTCTTCCAAAGGTGTATGGATACCGCGTTTCGTATTTTCTATAAAGCGTCTTTCTGCACGCTCATCAACCGAAGCAGTCATAAAAATCTTTACTTCAGCGTCAGGAAGCACCTCCGTACCGATATCTCGACCATCCATAACAACGCCCATCCCAGCAGCTAAATCGCGTTGTTTTTCAACCATCAGTTTACGAACAGTGCCATGCGCTGCCACTTTAGAAACACCCGCAGTAACTGACTGTGACCGAATTTCCTCCGTACAGTCTTCACCATCAATCAGGATTGCTTGCGTGTCATTTACCGGCAATAGCACAATCTCTGTTTGCCTTAATAGGTCGGATAATTCGTTGTCACTATCCATATTTATGCCTTGTACAATCGCTTTATGCGTCAATGCTCGATACATTGCTCCTGTATCGATGTAAGTGTAACCTAGTTTTTTAGCAATCCTTTTTGCAATCGTACTCTTCCCTGCAGCTGCAGGACCGTCAATTGCAATTGTAATCCCTTTTAACATATCATCTACCCCCGAATTCAATTCGAAAACATTGTATCATATAAAAATGGGAAAAGTCCCATTGTAAACAGGACTTTCCCCAAATCTGATCATTTACTCATCCGTTCTTTGATTTGTCTTTCAAAACAGAAACGGATAATATGTTGCCGATCTAGCAGATCAATATCTGTAAATTGCATCGAAGCAATTCTTCGTCCGTCCTTTTCCCATATTCGTACAGCTTTCGCCTTTGATTGGATATATTTAATTTCATCATTAACGTACGGCAGTACAATTGTCATAGGCACGAGTTGCGCTTCCTCTAACGACTCACTGGATCCCAAGTTAATCGCAATACCACCTGCACTAATATCCTCGGCAACAAATTGGCGATACACTCCGTCAAAATCAATTGAAACATCTATTGCTGTTTCAACACGCACAAATTCTCGACGTTGAATTTTTAACAACTCATTGTCTCCCGGGTAAGACAATTTTAACATTGGTATACCTTTGTTCATCCTGCCTGTCACTTCTGCTTTAAATACATACGATAACTTGTTGTCAATAAATGAAATGAGTAATTGCGTACCATCCATGAAAAAAGCTGTTCGTTTCGTTTCAATATGGGACGGATAGTCTATTAAAACAAAATCCTCTCCAGAATCAACGACTTTGCTTTTATACTTTTCTCCATCCTCGATGAAATCTTTTTCAATTGTCACTGTAGTACCCACTTTTAAACGCATGCTGGTACACCTACCTTATAATAGTTAATCCTATTATGTCATGAGTAGGCAAAAATTCCAATATTGTTTTTTAATCCATTTGGACTAATCCAGTTTCTCCGTTTTAATAACCTCTTTGTTTTCAGTATCTACAATTACATTGTACGTACCTGTATGGCCGTGTTCATCTCGCGTGACCGTTAAGTAATACGAAAGCCTTTGTTCTAAACGTTCATTTTCTACGTAAGCTAGTTCGTTTCGTACAATGTTCACATCATTGTGGAAAAACTCTTTCCAATCGATTTTATCAATTGCTTGGCGGTGCAATTTTTCTTTTTGAATGTATTCAGCGGCATTTAAGCCAATAATGCCCCCTGTGTCTTTCGCGACTTTTAAATGAATTACATCAGAAAACACTTTCGCCCCGTAAAACGGTTCTTTACGCACAAAAACCAAATGCCATGACGTACTATTTTCTCGCGCTTCTTCATAGACAAGATCTGTATATTCTGCTCGTTTCAAGAAGTCTTCAGCTTTATTTTTAATTTCTTCAAAAGAAAAGTTCTCTTTCCCAAACGGACGTTCAGCTAAATAAGATAAGACATGCCCACCTTTTTCTGTAATATCAATATAGCCAATTGATTCACCATCTGTGAAGCGAATGTGGAAAAATGGAAATGGGGAGCCGGGTTTACTCATTTCCACGCCGATAACATCATTGGACACTTGAGGGAAGAGACCTTGAAATCTTTTCACAGCTTGGTCTTGCGTGATTTTTGGTTCGTCGATATTTTTTAATTCCCTCTTTTTCATCGCATCCGATTCACTTGCCGTTAAAGGAAAATCACTTTCAGTATAACTTTTAATCGATTGACTCATCTTCATCCAGTCGAAGTCAGGATTCGTAGCATTCAACCTTTCAGTCCACTCATCCACAGAGTATTGACCTTCAACAAGACTGGATGTTGCGACTCTCCATTCATTTTTCATATCACCTAAGTTTTTGGATGCTTGTGACATGACCTTATAATATTCATCCGGATTTTCAGATTGCTGCGCTTCTTTCGCATAATTGCCGATACGTCCAAGATAATTCATCCACGTTGTTGAAAAACTTGTATCCAGTGGTAATGATGCGACTGAATTTTTTATGTCCGATGACAATCTCCATATATCGTCTTTTGCTTCCTTGGAACCATCCGAAGCGTTAAAGAGTAATGTCTGTTTCACTGCGGAATCCAATTCGTCCAGTTTCTCAGAAGCATCTGCCATTTTTTGCGCATACTGATTACTTAAAGCTAGTGATAAATTTTCATTTTCAGCGGACTTGTTATAAGCAAATACCCCGACAACGAGTAACGCATAAACTAAAACAAATACTGTTTTTTTCATTTTGTCCTAAACAGCTCTTACATAGAGCTATTCCAATCCTCCTTTCACCCAATTTATTAATGGCAGAAAATGTGTAAACCAATCTTTTTAACTTGTGGCCTTGTCCAAATCCATTTGCTCGTAGCAGTAATAGGATTAAAATAGTAAATGGAGTTTTCGGAAGGATCCCACCCATTCAATGCATCGAGAACAGCTTCTTTCGCCCGTTCATTCGGAGTCAACCAAATTTGACCGTCATCAACAGCCGTAAATGCACCAGGCTGAAAAATTACACCCCCTACTGTATCGGGAAAATCAGGATGCTCAACGCGGTTTAGAATGACAGCAGCTACGGCAACTTGCCCTTCATAAGGCTCACCTCTCGCTTCACCATAAACTGCATTTGCCATTAATTTCAAATCTTGTTCAGAGTATTTGGAAGGCAAATGGATGTTTTCCTTCTTTCCTCCACCTTCTTTTACTTGGGAAGCAAGTGGCTTACCACCGTAATGTGTGAATTGATTGCCTTTCTTAATATTGTCTTTCACAAACTTTTCGTCATAGGACGATGCCGCAGTTAATTTCTTCTTCGTTAGCGTCCCTGCTATGCCGTCGATCGGCATTCCGTACTTCTCTTGAAATGAACGGAGAGCCCAATAGGTTCCATAACCGAATTTCCCATCAATTTCTCCGTTATAAAACCCGATATATTGTAATCTTGCTTGCAGCTCGATGACGTCGTCCCCAGTTGCCCCTTTCGCAAGATCCCTGGAGCTGAATGCTTCAATTTGAATAGGGGCAGTCGTGTACGTCATTCCTACTAATAAAATACCTGTCAACATGCTAAGTATTAGTTTTTTCAATTTCATACCCTCCTTTTTTTCAGTTTGTCCAAGATTATTCTTTTTATAAATTGAATGGCATAAAAAAAGATTCTTGACAAAACTCTAAATAGACCGTTCCTCTGCGCTCCAAAAGGCACGCTTTCCGCGGGGCGCGCTTGAGCCAATCGAACAACGAAGAGTTCGATTTGCCGTATTTCTGCGTACTTTGCGGAAATTAAGGCATCCTTGTTCCAACGCTACGCTTTTGCTCGCAAAAGCCGTTCTGCGTAACGGCTTTCCCTGCGGGGTCTCAACATTCGCGCTAAATCCCGCAGGACATTGAATAGACTTCCTCGAATAAGCACCGCACGAAGGAAATGCGCCAGCATTTTCGAGGAGTCGGCCTTTTTCCGCTCCGATCCACTCATGAATATGAAAAAGAAAAATTGAAAAATGCAAAAAAAATGCAGTCGGCGAATTTGCCTACTGCATTTTTTTGTCCCAAACCCCACAACCATATTTATTATCACTAATCGTACTGTTTATCCACTTTGTTCAAAAGTATACTTTTCGAACACTTTAACTCAAAAATCCGGTGATTAACTAAAACTCTAAGAAATATATCGAAAGTTCATTTAAGACTTTGTATAAAAAACTACCTGCATATCTCATTTCACTTGTGCTTTTTTCCTAAATTGTTGCATTGCAAATGTATGTGCATACTTAACACGCGTCAAACCAAACCACCACAAAAACAACATAAACGGAATGATTAAGTACAACGAATGATCATTGACGCCTAAAATACCGTTATAGATGAAGTGTAAAATAAATGAAGCAAAAAAGGCGAAGAATAACATACCTTTTTGACTCTTAGCTGTAGCAAATTTTGCTTTCCCTATATAATAGCCCATCACAACTCCGAACAATGCATGGCTTGAAACAGGTAATAATGCTCGAATAAAGGCGGTATCCAAACCGAACGTAAATAAATACAAAATATTTTCTACTGTGGCAAATCCTAATGAAACACTTGCACCATACAAAATTCCGTCATAGGCGTCTTCGAATTCAATGTGTTTATAAATCGCTATAATCAAAATAAGCCATTTGAAAAACTCCTCTAATCCACTTGTGAAGAGCGCATTTCGAAAAAATTCGTTTTCAATAATTTGTTCTTCTTCAAACACATGTTGGATGAACATAATCGGAAAGGTCATAATCGCTCCATAAAGGAATGTATGAAAGAGTGTACGGGATGGGTCTTTTGCAATTTGTTTTCTTAAATAGAAATAACTGAAAAGTGCCAATCCTGGTGCAATCGCAACTGTCAGCAAAATAATCATCACGCAACGGTCTCCCTTCCCTAATAGTATATCACGCATCTAGCATACTAGAGAATACCACTTCTTGCTATGCCAGTCACGCATTCTTCCCACTAATATGGTTCGCTAGTAGACTACCATGTAAGCGACCGTTCTCTATAAATATTTCATTCGTATTATTACCAGCTGCAATCACACCAGCAATGTATAAACCAGGCACATTCGTTTCCATTGTTTCTTCGTCATAATCGGGTTTACCTGTTCGTTCATCAATGGTGATGCCCATGTTCGATAATAAATTGTAATCTGGATGGTAACCGATCATAGAGAAGACGTAGTCATTATCAATTGTATGAAGCGTCCCATCCTTTTTGAATACCAGAGAAGTAGGTGTAATTTCCACAACGCTAGCTTCAAAATGCATCGTTATCGCTCCATTCCTTACAAAACTATCAAAGCTAGGTAATATCCACGGCTTTACGCTAGGAGAATAGACTGAACCTCGATAGATGACAGTCACTTTCGCACCAGCTCTTACTAACTCAATTGCGGTATCGACAGCGGAGTTTTTTCCGCCAATAACGGCAACATGCTTCCCGAAATATGGATGAGCTTCTTTGAAATAGCTGTACACCTTTGGCAAATTCTCTCCAGGTACATTTAATGTATTCGGATGGTCATAATATCCCGTAGCTACGATAACGTGCTTCGCTTGATAACATTCTTTGTCCGTCACAACTTGAAAACTGTCATTTTGCTTCTCTACACTAACAACAGTTTCATAACTATGAATGTTCAAGCCTTTTAATTCAGCCACTTTACGATAATAGACGAGTGCATCATTTCGTTTCGGCTTTTCTTTCGCTGTTATAAAAGGAATGTCTCCAATCGATAATTTAATGCTTGAACTGAAAAACGTTTGATGTGTCGGGTAACGATACAATGAATTTACAACATTTCCTTTTTCTACAACAATGACATGTAAGCCTTTGTTTTGTAATTCAATCGCGGCGGAGAGTCCACAGGGGCCTCCACCGATGACAATCGCGTCTAGGTTATTCATGCTTCATCGTTCCTTTCCTTTGCCAAAAAGACCTATTTGGACTGTCCACTGGTTAGTATCTTATCCGTATAATATGACATTCGGGTTTCGCTCCAAATCGTAACGGAATAATTGACGTACCATATCCATTACTGATTAATGTAGCTTTTGCGTTTGAAACAGTAAATTTCCCTAATGGATGTAAACCAAAACGCCCGATTCTTATTTGGCCACCGTGTGTATGACCCGCAAGCATAAGATCTGGTTGTACATATTCTTTCACTTTTCGGAATAAAACTGGAGAATGTGTCGCAACGATCAGATGCTTGTATCGATGACTGTTTTGTAAGGCCCTACTGATATCTACATTATTGCTTGAAGGGTCATCCGTTCCACATAGACACCAAGTTGGATGACTCGCTATCCCGCTTGCACTATTTTCCAACAGAGTACCCCCATGACGTTGGAGTATACGTCGAATGACGTCTTCACCGACTTCACGGTCGTTATTCCCCCAAATGAAAAATAGCTCGCCTAACATAGAGAGTTTTTCTACATTTTCTTCTATCCGCGCAACAGGTACGCCACCTTCAGCCAAATCCCCACCTATTATAACCATGTCAATGGGACCAAATTTCCTAATCTTATTTAATAAGCGCTCATCAATTTTTCGTCGATGAATATCGGATATAAAAAATAGTGTTAGTTGTTTCTGTTCTAATTGATCGGTTTTAACACTAAATGCATGCTGCTTGACTTGTTTCCGATTCGCAAGAGCGTACATATAAGCAAAAATACTTCCAAACACACCCAATGCAATTAGCATACTATTCCATACAATTTTCATTACACACCTACCATAAGAAAAAGGCAAAGAACCTACCTTTGCCTCTTCATTCCTTCTTTTTTAGAATTAATTTTTGGGGATGATTAATTTTTGCCCTACTCTGATTTCGTTCGATGACAAACCGTTAGCTGATTTGATTTTTTCAATACCACTATCATTTCCATAATAATTCATCGATATTCGATACAAAGTTTCGTTTTCAGCTACGGTATGTGTAGTTGAGCTAGCAGGAGCAGCAGGTTTTTTTTCCACCTTATCTGTTTCTTCTTTCGATTGAGTAGCATTTTGCTTTTCTTTGTCCTGGTTAGCTGGGCTTTGTGGTTTGTTCACAACAGGTTTGTCTTTATCGGAAGTCGTTGGGGGCACTTCTGCCTGTTGTTCTTTTTCACTTTCTTCTTCAGCATCACTATCATCGTTTTTATCATCCGTACCTAATAAACCTGAATTAGATGTATTCTTGTCAATCGAACTGCTTGTATTATTCTCCACACGGAAATCTGAATCTTCGCTTGCTGAACTACTATCTGATCCAAAATAAAAATTATAGATGACAAAGACAAATATTAACACAGGGATAAATGTAAAAACACCTAAAATGACATTAATCATCGTATGGCTTGATGAACGGTTCTGCTTACTTTTCTTCCGTTTCCCATGCCGCTCAAGGCGAGAGGGCAAGATTGCATCAGATTGTTCATCCAGTTCTATTTCTTTTCGATGTTCCTCGAAATCTACTTTATAATCACTATTTTTCATCGACAAATTCTCCTATCCATCTTGCTCTTGGTACTATTATGACGAATCTTGTCGGAAAAGTAAACGGAGATCATAGTTGTTAGGTAAGAAGACTTGTAATTCTTTCATCCCAACGTTGTTTTGCTTGCAGTTCATCCTTTTGAACGATATTTGCTAACCATTCCATATCCGACAGACCACAAACCGTACAACAATCTCGTAAATTGGTAACAATATTTTCATTAAAATATGCCAAAATTGTTCGACGTAAACATGTAGTAGAATGTACGAGTGCTAGCATCTTTTTCAGCTGTTCATCTTTTTGTATAGCAAGCATTTTGAATTTCTGAATGATTTCTTCTGTTGAACATCGTTCCCTATAATACTCAATTACCCTTAACGCTGTGTCTGTCAAACCCGAAAAACGGGCTGCATTTATTTGTGTTTCCCCTTTTTCTAACAGTTTCGCATAATGGATAACCTCTTCCTCACTTGGTAAGTCTGTTTGGATAATAAAGTTGGTCAGACGCTCATCAGCTGGTGTATACAATAAAGTGGCTACCGATTGACGACCATCTCTACCCGCCCTTCCCACTTCTTGAATGTAACCTGCAACGGTAGCTGGCAACTGATCATGAATGACTTGTCGTACATTTTCTTTATGTACACCCATACCAAAAGCATTGGTTGCACAAACCCAATCAATTTCACCGTTTAAAAACTGATCTTGGATGATTGACCTGTCATCTTGTTCCTTTCCGGCATGATAGGATTGGGCATGAACACCAATTGATTGTAGGATGATCGCTAATTCATCCGCTCGCTTCCTTGAAGGAGCATATACGATCCCTGGACCTGTAGTCGAGAGGAGTCGCCATTTAATCCATTCTGTTTTATCCGCGACCGATTCAAGCTGGACGACCGAATAGGCAATGTTCGGTCGATCCAAAGATTGACGTTCGATTATCGGATTTATCATTTGTAAATAAAAAGGAATATCTTCAAGCACTTTTTGATCCGCAGTTGCCGTCAATGCCAAAACGGCAGGCCTGTTAATGATGGAAAGAAATTCACGAATACGTAAATAGTCTGGCCTAAAATCAAATCCCCACTGCGAAATGCAATGCGCCTCATCAATTACAATTAATGCCAAGTTCATTTCTTTGAATACATCAACAATGAAAGATTGCGACAGCATTTCAGGAGAAGTGAAGATAAACTTATAGTCTGCGAGTCGCCGAAAGGCTTTTTGCCTTTGCTCATGCACCAAGGAAGAATTCAGTGCAATTACTCGTTTTTCTCCGTTTCTTTTCATTTGCAAGACTTGGTCTTCCATTAATGAGACAAGAGGCGAAATGATCAGCACTGTTCCTTCCATCAAGTATCCAGGCAACTGATAGCAAAGAGATTTGCCCATTCCTGTTGGCAATAATCCAATTGTGTCCCGACCTCGCAAAACATTTTCGACAATCGCTTGTTGACCCGGTCTGAAGTGATCATAGCCAAAATGTTTTTTTAAAGCGTCATGCAAATTCATTCTTCAATCCTCTTTTCTGCACTGCTAATATAAGACGAAGTTGAAAATAGGACAACTCCTCAAACTCATCTTTTAATACTTTTAGCCTTTTCGTTCGCAATGCTTCTGATTTTTTTTGCACTGCCTCAATCGCTTCTTCGACCACAAAGTGACGAATTGGGAATTTACTATCGTTCATCGCCATTTCTACAAAGTGATCTTCAATGGTACTTTGCTTTAATTGACGCATTGTCGCAATATCCTTCATAGAATAACCGTTGTCGAACATTTTTTTCGTCCGATACGCAGAATCAGTCAAGTAGGTGTGCACTTTCACATCGGCTGTACACTGATGAAGTAATGGATAGTCTTCCTTGTTCTTTTCAACAAGAGGAAGCAACTTATGTAAACTTTCGATGAATAGTAAATATACTTCGTCAACACACGACTCCATCGTTAAAGCTAGCTGCTCCCACGTTTTTGCAGACATCCCGCTCCCAGCTAGACGATAAGAAAACAGATATTTTTGTCTGTCCGTCATTCCACAATTATTAATGGCTAAAATCAGTTCTTCCCTTAGAGATGCACCTAATTGCTGTCTGGAGAGCGATTGCTGAAGAATCAGCTTTTTAACGAACATTTGTATCTCCGTTTCACTTCGCATAGGCACAAACGTTCTAATTCCATCACGTAAATGCGACACCGTTTGCACTACTAACGCCACTCTACCAAAGAACACCATTTCTTTCCCTCGATAATCCCAACCTTTAAACTGATAAGGGGCTACCGCTGAAATTGCCTGCCGACCCTTTTCTGTTACGTGTATAAATTCGTCTTGCACGCAAATGAACCCCTCTTGAAATAGTTCTTCTATTGCATCGTTGAACAAATCTTGTCGAATTTTCGGCCAAATACCAAAATAAGGCTTACTATTGAAATAGTCTACATCTTGGAGGGTTTGACCAGATTTCTTCCCACGAATAATGTGTAGGCTTGCATTCATTGAACGTTGCCCGGACATCTTTTCTATGATGAATAATAGGATTGTTGACAAGTTCAAGTCCAATTCCTCCTCATTGAGATGTTTTTAGGTTGAAAACTTACGAAAACAGCTTTAGAATAGTAAAGGAACTAAATAGATAGTGCGGAGAAAAGAGGAGAGAACGTCTATGTCTAAGAAATACACCATTGTTGACCAAGATACATGTATTGCATGCGGCGCTTGTGGAGCTGCTGCACCGGACATCTACGATTATGATGACGAAGGAATCGCTTACGTTATTTTAGATGATAACACGGGTAATACAGAAGTTCCAGAAGAACTGATGGAAGATATGGAAGATGCGTTTGATGGTTGCCCTACTGATTCAATTAAAGTCGCGGATGCTCCATTTGAAGGCGATCCGTTAAAATACGAAGATTAATTTTTTAGGGGCAATACGCCCCTTACATAACTGAGGTCGGCAGTCCAATTGTCACCACTACTTCAAATGAATAACCGCACATAGAAAAAAGCTGTCCAGATAGTGTTTTCACACTTTCTAGACAGCTTTTTTTATTGAAGCGTCAATTTCCGCTGTTGCTGATCAATCCATTTGCTCATACTTTTGTACAATAACAAAGAAATAACCATTAGCATGACGCCTTTAATTAGATTAAATGGTAGAATACCAAGCACAATTACATTGAACAACGCTTCACCTGTATAAGGTGGCATATTCAAGAAATAGACATACATCGGTAGGAATACTAAATAATTAAGTGCACTCATACCGACAGCCATCGACAGTGTTCCTACAATAAGGCCAACTGTCAAGCCTTTTGTCGATTGGACCTTTTTAAAGATCCAGTAAATTGGCATGATGAAAAGTACGCCCGTTACAAAGTTTGCAATTTCGCCAACCGGTACACCTGTCGGACTTCCCGATAAAAACCAATACAAGATATTTTTTAGCAGTTCAACTGCAATTCCTGCAACTGGTCCCATCGTTAAAATTGCAACCACGGCCGGCACTTCACTGAAATCGATTTTCAGGAATGGCGGCAATGCTGGCAATGGGAAGTTCAACTGCATAAGCACCGTTGAAATGCTCCCAAGCATGGCGATGAGAATCATCTTTCGTAGTTTCTTGTTATTCACTTGTTCCTCTCTCCTTTTGCGATTCACTTCAAAAGAGGAAAGGTTTGACCGTATAATGTGTGTCTATGAAAAAACCCTAAAGCAATTACATGCTTTAGGGAGAGTTTAAGGCGTCATTAAATAGAGGGTTGTAGATAGAGCCTGTGACTCTATTTTCACCCATACTTAAGAAAGCACCCTTTTTGTAGACAACACAAAAAGACGGCTGCACCTTCACCTTCTCCCATCCAGACTATACTGTCGGCTCTGGAATCTCACCAGAATCAGCTGTTAAGCTCGCGGGCTAAGAAAATTACTTTTCTATTTCCGCCGGTCGGGAATTACACCCTGCCCCGAAGATGAATCAATATTAACTTACTATTTCATTGTATAGAAAAAAGACTGATTTGTAAACGGTATTGTTTACAATTCAGTCTTCCTCTATTCACCAAACAATTGGATTGGCTGCAACGGGTTTCGGCAATGGTTTTGTAAGCGTATATCGCTCAAAATATTCTTGTTTTACGTTGTGCAATTGTATTTGTTTGTCAAAACTAGCTGCTGTTAACATGAACGCTTCCACCATTTCGAGTATTTCGTTAGGAGGGTAAGCATCTAAATCCAATAACTGTTTAAAAGAAACTGTTACAACATCATCTGTTTCTTGGATTGTATAGTCCACAGATGATGGGATAACGGAAGTGACAATATCATTTTCAGGGTTTTTCATCGCCAATAATGCTTCCTGAATTTCATCGAGCTTCCTATTCTCATAAGGGATTAAGTACGATTGTTCCTCGTTGACACTGTATTTGTAAAAAGCAGACGGCCTCTTAAGTGTTACCTCCATCGCTTCACCGATATAGTCAAAAACAACAGGTTCATTCTTGTCATCGACTACTTTCATCTCCTTAAAATCCGGAAACGATGCGATTGCAGAAAAAGTGTACGCACCAATTGTTGTCGGCGACATGTCATATTCATGCTCAGATGGCATTTGGTGAATAACCGTATTACCTTGGAAAGAAATCTTCCCCTTATAAGGATGGTAGTCTTCAAAACCAAGTCCTTCCTCATCAATCAACTTTGCATAATGATTGTAAAGCTCCACACTGTTGACGTTTTCGGAAGAGATATCTGATTGAATCAATTCGGTAGGAATTAAAAATGTTATCGGTACAACATCTACAACATGGACTAATCCTATTGTAAATAACTTCATTCCATCCGTATCATTTTCAAGAACAACATGACTTTGCATTCCCTTTCCAGCCATAAAAGCAGTTGGTGAGTCCGCCTGAATCGCATTTCGCGTCGCAGGCTCCTCCATCGTTTCAGACTCTTCTGCGCTTTGTTTAAATTGAGCAGTATCGACTGATTCACCGTTTTGAGGTGCAGATTTTTCGCTCATTTCCATGCTGGTGTCCGATAATTCGAATCCACCCTTTAAAAACGATGGTACCAGTAATGTTAGGACAAGCATCGCTGCTATTGCAATGAAACCAGGCATCCATTTTTTCCGTCTCGGTTGACGAGCAGGGACAAGTCGCTCGTCTTTCTTCAAACGCGCTAATATGTCATCAGCAGATCGCTCATCTTTTGTTTTCGGCATTGAATGAAGAAGTTTTTCAAGTTTATCGTCATTCCATTCGTTCCCAGACATTTATCTTCCCCCTTCTTCCGAAAGAGCATTCAATTTCTTTTGAAGCACTTTTATCGCCCGGTGCTGAGTCGTTTTAACTTTTCCTTCCGACCAACCAAGCGTTTCCGCTGTTTTCGTAATTGACAATTCCTGGAAATAGCGAAGAATTATTACCATCTTTTGATCGCCTGTGCAAGTATTTAACACACGCAATAATTGTTGCATATCTTCATTCAATGCAGCGACTTCATCAGGCAACCCAGTGGAGGAAACAAGTACACTTTCTTCCCAGTCAAACTGATCAAAATGGTGTTTTTGCCTTACCGCTTTCTTTCTGAAATGATCAATCGCTACGTTTTTAGCAATTGAAAAAAGCCATGTCTTTTCGGAACTCTTCCCTTCAAAACCGGCATACGCACGTAACACCCTAACATAAACTTCATGCATCAAATCTTCGGATTGGTGACGATCACCAGTCAAATAGATGAGGAAGTTAAATACGTCGTGATGATATTGCTCATATAACCGGTGGAACACGGAGTCATCCACGAAATCCCCCCGTTCATTACATTAGTCGTGTTTCAAGACATAAAGTTACACCATGTTTTAAGAAAATGGTGGCACTTAACGGTATTCTTCTTCACTACAATTATCTGTGAGCGGTAGTGTGCATGTGAAAACTGTTCCTACTGATTCACCCAGTCTGGCAGAGATGCGCCCTCCGTGTGAGTCAATAATATTTTTAGCGATTGCCAAACCTAATCCAGTGCCACCTTTACCTCTTGTTCTCGCTTTGTCAGCTTTGTAGAACCGCTCGAAAATAAACGGTAAATCGTCTTGAGGAATCCCACTTCCTGTATCGGCAACTGTAATTTCAATTGTCTCCCCTTTTCTTTCGACACCGACCGTCACTTTTCCTCCATCCGGGGTATGACGAATAGCATTATCGATTAAATTTGTAAATACCTGTTCCAATCGATCTGCATCTGCACAAATGACGATTTCGGCATTTGACTCAATTTTCTCCACAGAAAGTATCACATTGGCATCTCGTGCAATTTGCATGAATTTATTGAGTACCCTTTCAAGAAATGCATACAAATCCATTCGGTTTTTATACAAACGCATATGTCCCGATTCCATTCTCGCCAAATCTAACAGATCGGTAACAAGGCGACTCATTCTTTTGGATTCGTCATGGATAATTTGCGCCATTTCATTGCGCTCTTCAACTGAAGTAACGACATCATCAATCATCGCTTCACTATAACCTTGCAACAATGAAATTGGCGTTCGTAATTCATGCGAAACATTTGCAATAAAATCAGAACGCAGTTTTTCTAATTTATGTTGGTCCGTCATATCGCGCAATACTGCAACGGCTCCCCTAATACTATTTTCACTGTATAAAGGACTTATAGATACATCGTAAAACTGTCCACCCAACTCCAGTTCCTCTTCAATTTCTTCAGCAAATGAGATGACATGTTCTAACATATGAAAAATCTCTGGCGGCAAAACATTTTCGTCTGCCCCATTTGCAAAATACCATTTTTGCAGCAACCGTTCAGCTTGTGGGTTGCTTAACAAAATAGAATAATCTCGATTGAACGTAATAACAGCATCTGTCATTGACGTTAATATGCTCGATAACTGCTCTTTCTCTTGTTTGATCAATTCCATTTGATGTTTTAACTGTCTACCCATCTGGTTAAACGCTGTTGCCAACTGGCCGATCTCATCATTTTGTGTAGCTGGTAGTCGCATATCGAAATTTCCTTTTGATAAGTCAAACGCAGCTTGTTTCATACCCCGCAATGGAGAAGTGATTCTGGTCGATAAGAAAAAGGCAAATACAGTCGTCAGGATGAAAGCAATGAATGCAGAGAGAAAAACAATATGTGTTGTACTTTTAGTCGTCCTGTGAACAGCATCCAAGCTTTGGTACATGACAATTCCGTGCGTAATTCCATTATCAACATGATAGGGATACATTAAAACTAAATATTGTTCCATCACATCGTTATTTTTTAATGATGGAAGAATCATTTCTTTCACGACTTTTTCATTCATCTCAGGCGATAAGTTAAACTTTGGCTCAGCTAATATCTTTTCTTCAATTTTCTGTTTATTTAAACCGTCATGAAAAGAATAGTGGACCTGCTTAGTTGAATCAATAATCATCGCATTCGTTTCATCGTCTAAAATATCCTGGATGATTTGTCGCATGGAATCTTCATTTTTATGATCTACAACAATTTTCCCAATCGTCGTCGCTTCTCTTCGGAGCGAGTCCTCTGCTTGTTTTGTATGGAAGTTATCAAGGAACTCCAGTAATAATACCGTCACAATAAACAGAACAAATGAAACGAGAAGCAATATGGTTGCCCATAGCTTCCCGACGATTGAATGCCATATCTTATTCATGAGGAACCTCAAATTTGTAACCGACGCCCCAAACCGTAACAATCATTTTGGCTGCTCGCTCAGAGACCCGACTTAACTTCTCGCGAAGACGTTTGACATGTGTGTCCACGGTCCGCAAATCTCCAAAAAATTCATAATGCCACACTTCTTTCAAAAGCTGCTCGCGGTCAAACACCTTGTCCGGTGCTTTAGCAAGAAAATAGAGTAATTCATACTCTTTTGGTGTCAAGTTGACTTCTTTCCCTTCAGCAGTAACACGATGTGCATCATGATCGATTGTCAATTGCGGAAAGACGACAAGATCTTTTGACGTATTACTTGATTGGGCATCCGGTAAAGTGACTGATCTTCTTAATATCGCTTTGACGCGCAACACCACTTCACGCGGGCTGAAAGGTTTCACTATGTAATCATCTGCTCCAGTTTCAAAACCTACAACCCTGTCAGATTCTTCACCTTTTGCGGTCAATAAAATAACAGGTGTCATTTTCTTTTCATCGCGTAATTCCTTTAATGCTTCCAACCCGTCTTTCTCAGGCATCATCAAATCTAACAAAATGCAATCATAATGGTTCGTCATTGCTTTTTCAACCGCTTCCGCACCATTGACTGCTTCGTCAATCTCAAACCCTTCACGGGATAAATACATGTTCAACAAACGGCGAATACGATCTTCATCGTCAACGACTAATAACTTCACGCTTTCTTCCATCCGAAAAACCCCTTTCCAAATACGCTTGTCTTCATTGTACAAGTAGTTTCCTTAAAAAGAAAGACTGCACAATCCCTCAACGGTTGTGCAGTCTAATCGATTTACGCATAAGAGTGCAAACCTGCTATGATCAGGTTAACGGCAATCAAGTTAAACATAATGATAATGAATCCGATGACTGCAAGCCACGCTGATTTTTCGCCTTCCCATCCTTTTGACAGGCGCAAGTGTAAAAATGCAGCATAGAAGAGCCACGTAATGAGTGCCCATACTTCTTTTGGATCCCAGCCCCAGAACCTTGACCATGCTTCATGTGCCCAAATCATCGCAAAGATCAATGCACCTAGTGTAAACACTGGAAACCCAATTAAAACAGATCGATAACCGATTTCATCCATCAGCTGTGAATTTGCTTTCTTTGCAAATGGTTGCAGAAGGGTTGCTACCGGTCGTCGAATAATTAATCGCAAAAGTATGTAGAGTACAATACCAGTTGCGACGGACCATACAAACGTTGTTAACGTTTTTGCGTTTACAATCGCAGGCATTTCAAATACAGGTTCCATTACGCCTTCGGTTTGTGCTTCATAACCGTTCATACCAAATAGCGGAGGATAATTGTATTCAATCTTTGCAGGTTTTTCATTTTTATCAACATACGTAAAATGCGCTTCGTACCCCGTCAGTTTAAACGTTGTTGAAGACACAACAAATCCAACGACAAGAATAAGTGCTACCATGACCGCTTCAAGCCAAAAACGTTGTTTTGATGGCTTTGTCAAGTCCACGTGTTTTAACAGATAGACAAGACCAGCAACCGCACTAATGACTAAAATTGCTTCTCCGATAACTGTCGTAATAACATGAATTGCTAGCCAATGACTTTTTAACGCAGGAATTAATGGTGTAATTTCTTTAGGGAACATACTTGCATATGAAATCATAATAATTGCGATTGGTAATGCAAATAATCCTAAAGACGGCGTCCGATACAGATAAAACAATAAAATGAAAGCCCCAACAAGCATCATCCCAAATGCAGCTGTGAACTCAAACATATTGCTCAACGGGATATGTCCTGATGCCATCCATCTTGTGATGAAATAACCAACATTCGTGAGGAATCCAATTACCGTAATGATAATTCCGATGAGTCCCCAACGACTTTTTTTATAAGTTGTTTCAGAGCTCGCCTTTTTGACTGCACCACCGAAAAATAATGTTGCAACCAAGTAGGCGATAAATGAAACTAATAGAAGATTGGCGCTTAGAGACGCTAATTCCATAGTTATTTTTCTTCTTCCTCTTGCTCACTCGTAGCATCCGTATCTTGACGATCTACATATGTCGGCAATCCGGAATAATCTTGTACTTTATCCAAGTCCTTCTTCAAAGAGAACCAGTTTTTATTTGTATGGGCAGCCACAACCAACTGACCTTGCTCGTCCTTTTGGATCCAAATACGTCGATGGTTCCAATACGAGCCTTGAATGACACCAATCATAAAGATAATGCCACCGAGTAATAAAATGTAGAGCGTTTTATCTTTACGGATTGTTAAACCGGAGATATCGCGAGTTTCGGCACTGACGAATTTCACTTGATAAGCATTTTCCTCAGTTTCAAGTGTCTGACGTATCGCGACAAAACTTTTTTCACCTTGTGGTTTTTCTGGTGTAATCATATCGAAGATGAACGCTGGGTTATTTGGAATTGGTGATTTAGAAACAGGTTCACCGTTTTCAACGCCATCGTAATCTGCATAATAACCAATTAAATTGACTCGAGCACCTTCATTTAAGTCATACACACCTTTTGGATCATCTAAGTCAATTGTAAATTCCCCGAACGACTTGCCTGATTCTTTTTCGATCAATTGCATCGTCATTGATTTCAATTCGTTCAGACGGTAATCCATTTGAAATACATTATAGCCATCAAATTTTAACGGTTTGTTTACAATAATCGAATAGTCTTTCACAAACTCCATATCGGTGGAACCCGGTAACACATCTTCTTTTTTCTTATACAAAGTAACATCGGTTTGGTAGTTTTTAACGATGGAACCCACTCGGTCGAGCGCCTCACCAAATACCTCATCCGCTTCTTCCTTTGTATACATTTCCATTATAAAATCATTGCTTTTCAAGTAATATTCAGGCGCACCGGGAATAGAGCGTAATTCGCCTTCCCTAATCCACATCGTTTCATCAACGTAAAATCCTGGAATCCCTCTTAACAAGACACCGAATAAAAAAATGATGAGTCCAGTATGATTGACGTAAGGTCCCCATCTTGAGAACCGGTTTTTCTCCGCTAAAATCGCACCGTCTTCCTTCTTCACATTGTAGCGAAGTTTTTGAAGCTCCTCTTCCGCTTTAGCAAATGCTCCTTCAACATCTCCATCTTGTTGGGGAACACCTTCTCCAAAAATCCGTTGTCGCTTCATGAAAGACATATGGCGCTTCGTCCGTTGCTTCTTTAAAGACTTGTACAAAGGAACGACACGGTCAATACTTGCAATAATAATCGATGTCCCGAGCATTCCGATTAATATCTTGAACCACCAACTATTATACATATCGTAGAAACCTAATTTGTAATACAACGTTCCAAAAATGCCGTATAACCGTTCATAATAAGCTAAGTATTCAGCTTCCGAATTAACTGGAACATAAAACTTTTGTGGAAACAATGTCCCGATTGCCGACGTTGCCAAAACAGCTACGATGATGGCAACACCTATTTTAACACTCGAAAAAAAGTTCCATATTTTATCGATCACCGAACGTTTATACGTTTGTGATCGTCGCGCGGAACCTTCATAACGCATATCGACGACTTCACTATTCTTTGCCTCTTCCGTCATCGGTCGGCCGCATGCTTCACACAGTACTGTTCCAAATGGATTTTCATGGCCGCATTGGCACTTAATTTTACTCATGTGAAAACTCCTTCTTACGGTTGAAGACTCTCCATGTAGGAGATGATTTCAGCCTCAGTCATTTCTGCCTTTAGTATTTTTCGAATGATCCCGTCTTTGTCAATAAGAAAAGTGGTCGGGAGGGGCTGGATGTTGTATAAATCCCTCACGTCCTTTGTCTTATCAATGACGATCGGGAATGTCAGACCATACTGTTGACGGAATGAATCCACTTTCAATTGAGACTCACCAATATTTACAGATAAGACATGGACACCTTTTTCTTCAAACTTCTTATACTGGTCTTCAATGTAAGGCATTTCCTTCTTACAAGGTGGACACCATGTTCCCCAGAAGTTCAGAAACACACCTTCCCCTTTAAAATCAGATAATCGATGCTTGTTTCCATCAAGGTCCACCAATTCAAAGTCCGGCGCTTTATCCCCTACTTCCAACACTTTCACTTTGTCTTTATTCGAAAAGACGGAAAAGATGATCGCGGCTGCCAGAAGGGCAAGAACAATCCCCCTAAAAATAAGGCGGGATCCCTTTTTTTTCGATTTGGACAAATAGATAGCCCCCTTACAGATATAAGATTCAACTTCCATTATAACAAAACAAAATTCGGATAATAGATGAAGTCGTGATAGGTTTGTGAACGTTTACTTACCCGAGCTTACCTGTTTCTGCAAGGACACGTAGCTGTTTCACTTCATGGGTTGTCAATTCACGAGCCTCACCAGCATTTAGTCCTGTAGTCGTCAACATCGCAAAGGATTCTCTTCTCAATTTCTGCACAGGCGTACCAATCGCGTCAAACATTCTACGGACTTGTCGGTTTCTACCTTCATGAATCGTAATTTCTACAAGCGCAGTTCCGGTCTTCTTATCAAAAGACTGCATTTTCACTTTCGCTGGAGCTGTCATACCATCTTCAAGTTCAATCCCTCGCTCAAGCTTTTTCAATGCTTCCCGTTGAGGGATCCCTTTTACTTTTGCGACATATTTTTTTTGGATACCGTATTTAGGATGTGTCATCAAATACGAAAAATCACCGTCATTTGTCAGAATGATGATACCGGATGTATCAAAATCTAAACGACCAACCGGAAAAATCCGCTCTTCCACCATTGGTAATAAGTCTAGGACCGTCTTTCTTCCTTTATCATCATGTACGGTTGAAATATACCCTCTAGGCTTGTACAACAAATAATAGACGAATTGCTCCTTTACGAGTTCAACCCCTTCAACTTCTACACGGTCTGTCCGTGTCACTTTTGTGCCTAATTCAGTCACAATCTTTCCGTTCACTTTCACTTTTCCTTCAACAATGAGTGTTTCAGCTTTCCTTCGTGATGCAACACCTGCTTGAGCCAAAACTTTCTGTAATCTTTCCAACTCGTCACCCTCTTTCTACCTCAAAAAATTATGTCACATTTTCATGCAAATGAAAAGAAGACCGACCTCATACTCGTCAGTCTTCCCGAAATAGATTTGTCAAACACATCACATACAGAATGATGCGGTTATTTTTTTATTTGAATCGGAGCAGAAATGAGCATTTCATTGTTTAATGAAACAGTCCACGTTCCTTTACGCTTACCGTGCTGATCCCTTGGAATGTAGACAACATGTGACACTTGTTCAATTTCATCTTTTCGTAATAGCAAGCGAATGGGTTTATCGATCTCCCCAATAATGCCCGGCAGTATTTTGTATTTACCTTTTTTTGCAACGGTTACGAGTTTGTACTCCGCAAAAGTCTTGTTCGCGAGATGTTCATGCGTGTTCCAATCATTCCCATTATTCAGTGTGACAACGATGACTTTCTTACCATCTTTTTCAAAATAGGTTGCTAGCGTCCGGCCAGCCGCTTTCGTAAAGCCTGTCTTGCCCGCAATTACGTTTGGATTAGAATGAATGAGTCGGTGCTTATTTCTCCATCCTCTTACATCATCACCTTTGCGGTAAACAAAATTCTCAGCAGACGCTATCTTCTTGAATTCCTCATTTTGCATTGCGTAGTATAGCATGAGAGCTGTTTCATATGCCGTTGAAAGGTGTTCTTCATGGTGCAAACCAGAAGGATTTCTGAATGTCGTCTGCTCTAATCCATATAACTTCGCTTTCTCATTCATATGATCAATGAATCCTTCGGCAGAACCGCCAGCTGATTCAGCAAGCGCAAATGCTGCATCATTTCCAGACCGTAACATCAACCCGTACAGCAATGCTTCGCTGCTAATCGTACTGCCTTGTTCCAAATAGATCGATGATCCTTCAGCAGAAGCAGCCTCAGGTGAAATGGTGATTTCTTCTTCAACAGAACCACTTTCGATAAATGTTAACGCGGTCCAGATCTTTGTGAGACTCGCTATTGGTAATTGTAAATTTTCATTGGATCCGTCTAATAATCTACCCGTTTCAGCATCGATGACTGCCCATGCACTTCCACCTGCAAAAGCTTGTTTTGGTTGATGGATGAGCAGTATCGATAGGATGAGGACAAAACAGATTGTCCGTTTCACTCATTCGTTCCTCCTTCTCCTGTTAGTTCAAATGCTTCCTGGAATTTGGTCATAAATAAATCCGTATCACCGAACGATTCTTCATCGTCTTCAGCAAGTGGCGGTAACTTATCGATGGATTCTAATCCAAATCGATCTAAAAACAAATCGGTTGTTCCATACAAAATAGGACGACCACTACTTTCCAGTCTCCCTTTTTCCATTACAAATCCTTTAGCAACGAGCGTTTGAATGGGCCCATCTGACTTTACACCTCTTAAATCATCAATTTCCACTCGCGTTACTGGCTGTTTGTATGCAATAATGGCTAGCACTTCAAGAGAAGCTTGTGTAATGGAGTTGCGTGACGGATTTTCCAACATACGTACTATATCATCTGCATATTCCGCTTTTGTGACAAGACGATACGAGCCACCATACATTCTGACGGTGATGCCAGCATCATATCTGTTTTCATAACTTTTACGTAATTGTTCTGCGGTTTGAGCTGCAATCTCTTTTTCCGTTTGTAATAGGACTGCCAGTTGGTTTAACGTCAACCCCTCATCCCCAGCAATAAACAGAAAACTCTCCAGCATTCCTAACATGCGATCATTCAATGTTTCCATTGTCGTCCTCCGTTCCTACTTGAATCATCATTCTAGCAAAATTCCCTTCCTGCTTGACAACTATGTCCATTCGCTTCATCAGCTCCAAAAGTGACAGGAAAGTTACAACAAGATCTTCAACATCCCCATCGTCAAACAATGCTTCAAAATCACATCTTCCACCTAACCGTTCGAGCAAGGTCATGATTGAATCCATCTTTTCACTTACAGATCGTTCAGATTTCATAATACTTGCAGATAATGGTGCTCGAAGTTTTTTTCTTTCTAACATCTTTTGAAAAGCGCTAATCAAGTCAAAAACATTCAGTTTCTCATCAGATTCAACAACTGCCACTTCTCCATAACCAGACAAATCCTCAGGAAGTTTTGTGAAGTGGACCGCACGATCATCAGCAGATTCTTTTAAGGAATTCGCTGCTTCTTTATATTTCTTATACTCAATCAATCTTGCAACTAGTTCATCTCGCGGGTCTTCCTCTAAATCGAATGTGCCTGCTTCATCCAATGCTTCCTCTTCATGGATTGGCAATAACATCTTACTCTTAATTTCGAGTAATGTAGCGGCCAACACTAAGTATTCACTTAGTTCATCGAGTTCCAATACCCGCATTGCATGTAGATGTTCTATGTATTGACTTGTCAATTCGGCCATTGGAATATCATAGATATCAATTTCAAGTCGGTTAATTAAATGTAATAATAGATCAAGAGGACCTTCAAAAGCCTCCAGCTTTACGCTATATGTCATAACAATTTCCTCCGCGCTTCAAAAATGAATTTAACATTGAAAGGAATGATTCGTTTGCATCCTTATCATCATCCACTATTTTGTAAGTTTATTGTTTATTTTAATTGCAATCAAGACTATTTTGAATGTCACGAAGTACTAGAAGAATATTGGAAGTCTATTACACCTTGTACAAAAGAGCATCCACTTACAGGCTTCATTCAACTCTCTACGAGTCTGTATCATTGGAGGAGAGAGAATTTTTCAGGCGCCTATCGAACAATGGTGAAAGCAGAGCAAAAGTTAAGCCGTTTGTCGCAATATGATAACCGTTATACGGAAGAAATTGATGTCAATCATTTACTCGAGCATATACATTCAAGCCTAAAAAAAATCGAGAATGCCGGAACTTTCTCACCTTTCGTCATAAAGGTGACCTCGAGCAACTTGTCTACGTTACTTCAGACAACCGTAGATGGCATGCAGCTTCTTCCTATGAACAGTGATGCTGTCATTCATAAACATATGCTAAGAAACCGTTCAGATATTCTAGCAGAACGCGAAAAGAAAAAGGGCAGACCACGATGATCTGCTCCTTTTCCTATTCCGCATCATTTTCCTTAGGTAAACACTTGCTTAAAAAGGATTGTGTATATTCGTTACTTTTGCACACCAAATCGGGAAAAAGTTCGTTCAGTATCAAAATCATTTCGCTCCCGACACCCTCTCCTCGAAACGAAGGGTTAACTGACAAGTGCATAACGGTATACGAGTCTTCGTCCAATGTGATTCCGACAAGACCGATAAAATCCTCACCTTTCTTCAGAAGATATAACTGCCAGTCTTCATCATTTTCGTATTGATGAACCATTTCCTGAAGTTTTTTTACAGCTTTTTCTCCCGGCATATAGGAAAGCAAGCCCATGGCAATTTTTTCATACGCCTTCTTGTATCGTAAAAGCATCATTGGAATCCCTTCTTTTCAAAAAATCCTACTATTCTTAGCTGATAACCACATCATGCTGTGAAGATTTGTAATTGCTGTCATTTCAAATCATCTACATATCGTAAAAATTATCGTACATGATTGCTGACGATTTTTCAATGAGCGGGATAGGTTATTTATCTAACAAAGCAAAAGGGGCAATAAAGTACCAGTATACAGCTCCCCAAATTATGCCCGTTAGTACGATGAATGAAAACAACCAAATATTACGTTTTCTCATTTCACATTTTCCGATTCAATTTGTTGTAAAGGAATGTCAAGCTTAACAAGGTCTTCATATGTTTCTCTCCGGACAACCAATTGGTGTTTACCATCTTCACAAAATACAATCGCCGGCTTGGCTAACCTGTTGTAATTGCTTGCCATTGCATATGTGTAGGCACCCGTACAGAAAATTGCTATTAAATCTCCTTCAACCGGTTCAGCAAGATAGGTGTCTTCAATTAACTTGTCACCTGATTCACAACATTTCCCCGCAATTGTCACTTTATCCGAATGGGGGTCCATCATCCGATTAGCTGAGACAGCTGTGTATTTTGCACCATAGAGTGCTGGACGGATATTATCGGACATTCCTCCATCAACCGCCACATACGTCCTAAGTCCCGGAACCAGTTTTGTACTTCCGGTTGTATAAAGCGTCGTCCCCGCATCCCCCACTAACGATCGACCTGGCTCAATCCAAACCTCAGGTAATGGGTAGTTATGCTTGCGTGTCATTGACAGGACAACATTTTCCATTTCCTCCACGTAGGCAGCAGGTTGAAGAGGTTTATCTTCAGCAGTATAGCGTATGCCAAACCCCCCACCTAGGTTCAACACAGGACAGACAAATTTAAATTTCTCTCGCCATTCGACCATTTTTTCCATTAGTACTTCTGCAGCGAACCTGAATGCATCCGTTTCAAAAATTTGTGATCCAATATGACAATGCATACCGAGTACAGTCAAAAAGGGGTGATTATACAATTTTAAAAACGCATCATCTGCTTGGCCATTTTTCAAGTCAAATCCAAACTTAGAATCTTCTTGTCCAGTCGTAATGTAATCATGTGTGGATGCATGTACACCAGGAGTTACACGCAAGAGCACATTCATTTTTTCTTTACGTGATTCAGAAATTTGCTTCAACCATTCGATTTCCAAGAAATTATCAACAACGATACATCCGATTTTCTCGTCAAAAGCATACTGTAATTCGGAATAACTTTTGTTGTTTCCGTGAAAATGAATCCGTTCACGCGGAAAGTCTGCAGCAACTGCCGTATACAATTCTCCCCCAGAAACGACATCTAAAGAGAGGTCCAGTTGCTTTGCCACTTCATAAATCGCAATTGAAGAGAACGCCTTGCTTGCATAGGCAACTTGTGCCGTTATGCCCGCTTTTTTAAACGTCTCTTTAAAAGCTTTTGCTCGTTCTCTGAACAGTGCAATGTCGTACACAAGTAACGGGGTACCATATATATTTGCCAAATCGACAGTATCTACCCCACCAATCGTCAAATGCCCTAAATTATTTACAGATTGAGTACCGTAAAGATGCATATTCCATTCCTCCAAGTCATATAGATAAAACTTTATCATACCTGAAAGGTTGGAAGCAATCTTATGAAAGCCTATCCCGGTTCGGCGACTTCGTGATGTATGGTCGAGGTGCGTCGTTCGTCATTGGGTAACGTATTAATACCCGCTTCATTGCCTCCGGGAAAAATGGTACAGCTGGCCATAAATAAGGTGTACCTAACGGCTTTAATGACGCTAAATAGTAAAACAGGACAACTATACTTAAGAAGAAGCCAGCCGCTCCAAAAAGGGCTGTACAAATTAAGATAAACAACCTAAAAATCTTTGTTGTAATACTTAATTCAAACGACGGGATTGCGAATGTGAAAATCGCGCTGACTGCCACGTACAAAATTACTTCAGCCGTAAACAATCCGACATCGATCGCAACTTGTCCAATTACGATCGCTGCAACAAGTCCCATTGCTGTTGACATGGGGGTTGGCGTATGAATAGCCGCCATTCTCAACACTTCAATCCCGACATCCGCTATGAACAATTGAAGAAATAGAGGCACCGATCCCGGATCATTTGGTCCGATGAAACTAATGGAGACCGGTAAATACTGTTGATAAGTAGATAATAAATACCATAAAGGTAGTAGAAATAAACTCAACGAAGCACCAAGTAGCCGAATCCACCTTACAAACGTTCCGATAAAAGGTGCTTGTCGGTATTCTTCAGCGTGTTGCAGGTGGTGAAAGACTGTGGTAGGGACAAGAATGACCGACGGGGACGTATCGACGATGACTGCGATATGGCCCTCCAATAAATGCGCAGCACAAATATCGGGTCGCTCTGTATAACGGACGAAGGGCATTGGATGAAACCTTTGTTTGAATAGGAATTCTTCTAACGATTTATCTGCCATCGTCAAACCATCCGTTTTAATTTCATCCAATCTTTCACGTATATAAGAAAGATGCTCTTCGTTAGCAGCACCTTTCATAAATGTGATCGCTACATCTGTCTTCCCGTTTAGCGAAGTCTGATGCATCTCAAATCGTAAATCCTCTGTCCTTAACCTTCTTCTAACAAGGGCAGTGTTTTGAATGATATTTTCTGTAAATCCGTCTCGCGCACCGCGAATCACTTTTTCAGTATCCGGCTCTTCAGGGGATCTGCCCGGATAGCTTCGAACATCTGCTAAGAACGTATAGCCATCCGGTAAAATGAAACAAACTTGGCCGCTTAACAGATTGTTTAATAACTTTTCCTTGTCATCTACATCCGCTAATGCATGATAAGGGAAATAAGTGAGGAACGCCTCTGGATCATCACGATATTTCGTCTTATCGTTGTACGACTCTTGCATTTCTGTCAAAAGCGTCGTCAGTGTCAAACCGTCAATAAGACCATTGATATACAGTACGACGACCGGCATTCCCCATAAATGTACACTTTTCGCAGTAGCATCAAATGTTTCATTCGTACCGAACTTACTTTGAAACCATTCTTCGCCGTCTTTCATAGATGTAAATAACTTTGACATGTTTTAATCCGTCCTCACTTTACAGTCACTTTCTTCTGGTTGTGCACTCATCCATGTCTTTAACTGGGCTAAAATCTTCTTTTCTAATCGCGACACTTGCACTTGTGATATGCCAATCCGTTCCGCAATATCACTTTGTGTGTAATCTAAGTAATAACGCATATAAATAATCGTTTGATCCCTCTTACTCAGCTTAGATACAACATCGCGCAAAGGGATATGGTCAAAAAACCGCTCCGATCGATCATCTTTTAATTGATCCATCAATGTTAAGCTGTCCCCTTCACTTTCATACAATTGTTCATGAAGAGAAGCAGGATCTCGCAAAGCATCTGAAGCTAGAATGATTTCGTCGACTGTCACATCCAACACTTCTGCAATTTCTGTTACTGAAGGAGAACGGCCATGCTGTTTAATGTAATGATCTGTCGCATGACGGATTTTAAAACTCAACTCTCGAATCGAGCGACTCACTTTCACCATACCATCGTCTCTAAGGAAACGTTGGATTTCTCCGACAATCATCGGCACTGCGTAAGTTGAAAACTTGACATCGTAAGATAAATCAAACTTATCAATGGATTTCATGAGACCGATGCATCCGATTTGGAATAAATCTTCCAAGTCAGCGCCTCTAGATGCGAAACGTTGGACAATTGACCATACTAATCTTGTATTGCCTTCGACCATCATTCGTCTTGCTTCTTTGTCACCTTCCTGGGATTCTTTGATGAGTTCCCTCATCTTGTCTTGAGACAACAACGCATCTTGTCTTTCAACAGATGTATCCATCGGTCACCTCATTCTGCTTGCTTCCGTAACCGGAGAAAACGTTTTCTCAAATCGCACAATTGTCCCACTGCCAACAGTAGATTCAACAGAAAGGTTTTCAGAGAAGCTTTCCATAATTGTAAAGCCCATTCCTGAACGTTCCATTAAAGGCTTTGTTGTAAACATTGGTTCCATTGCTTGTTCTACATCAAATATCCCTTCGCCTTTATCTTCAACTGTCATACGCACTTTTGAACCGTCTATTGTTGCGTGAATTGTGACAATACTTTCGCCGTCACAGTTATAGCCATGGATAATTGCATTTGTGACAGCTTCCGAAACAATCGTTTTGAATTCAGAAATCTCTTCAATTGTCGGATCGAGCGGTGTAATAAAACATGTCATCGCCATCCTAGCCAACGCTTCATTCTCTTCAATTGCGACAAATGATAATGTCATCTCATTTCTCATGTAAAACCCCTCCGATTTCACCAAGTACACTGTCCACCGAGCCATGTCGAATGCTTGAGCCTAAGCCGGAAAAATTAAAGATTTTCTCCATTGTGGAAGATGGATTCAAAATGATCGTCTCACCTTTGTAGGGCGCTAAATCACGCATCCTTCCAAGAATGAGCCCGATTCCCGCGCTATCCATAAAACTGAGATTGCTCAAATCCCATACAATTCCTTTTATTGCTCCGGTAAAAATGGATGATGATATGGTCGATCGAATCCTATTTGCCTCTAAATTGTCCAGTTCTCCCATCAATGTTACGATTACAAACCCATCAATTTGAATAATATCAGCCATGCTGAATCCCTCCTTCTTGCGGAACATTCAACATGTAATCAGCAAAATCCTTCTAGTCGACATAACTAGTCATCCAATTCTTAAAACTACGCATTTTCGACATGATTTTTGTATCGCTATCAGCTTATCCATTTTAAGGACCGTTTACACATGAAAGGATAAAACATTCTCATTAGTTGGCAAAACTACTAAGTGCATTTAGATTGTTACTTAAGTGCTTGCACTCAAAAAACGCCTAGCTCCTATAAGTTTAGGAACTAGGCGTTTGCACGATGAATACTGGATAATTATCCGATTGCTTTTATGATTAATGCAGGTTTAGTTTGAACTTCCTCAGTAATATGAATATGATTTTGTAACATGCTAATCGTTTTCTCTACATTTTCATTGTTTGAATGGATGATTGCTAACGGTTCACCTTCGACAACAGCATCACCTATTTTCTTAGTCAGCACAATACCTACTGCCAAGTCAATTGTATCCTCTTTCGTCGCTCTTCCAGCACCAAGCATCATCGCAGCTACACCAATATCATCCGCATCCATTTGGGAAATCGTGCCTGACTTCAGTGCAGGTACTTCAATTTGAAAGTCCGCTTGAGCTAATAGCGAAGGATCATGGATGATTTTGCTGTCACCGCCTTGCTCCTCAATCATACGACCGAATAATTCGAGTGCAGACCCATCTTGTATGACCGCTTCAAGCATCTGACGTGCTTCTTCCTCAGACTCGGCTTTGCCACCAGCAACAATCATCTTACTCCCTAGCACATAGCAAAGTTCTGTTAAATCTTCAGGCCCTTCACCTTTTAATGTATCAATTGCCTCTTTTACTTCTAAGGCGTTACCGATCGCATAACCTAGGGGTTGACTCATATCCGAAATGACTGCCATTGTATGGCGGCCTACTTGTTCACCAATTGCTACCATGGAGTTTGCTAATGCTTCTGCGTCTTCAATCGTCTTCATGAATGCTCCATCCCCTGTCTTCACATCGAGGACAATTGCATTCGCGCCTGCAGCAATTTTCTTACTCATGATGGAGCTGGCAATTAACGGGATACTATTCACTGTCGCTGTTACATCGCGTAATGCGTACAATTTCTTATCCGCTGGTGTCAGATTGCCACTTTGTCCGATAACCGCAAGCTTTAACTCGTTTACTTGTTTAACGAACTGATCTTCTGTCAACTCAATGTGGAAACCTTCAATTGCTTCTAGTTTGTCGAGCGTACCTCCAGTATGCCCTAGGCCCCTTCCGCTCATCTTTGCGACAGGTACACCACACGCAGCAACGAGTGGCGCTAAAATGAGTGTTGTTGTATCTCCTACACCACCCGTAGAGTGTTTGTCCACTTTAATCCCATTAATTGCTGAGAGATCTATTTGGTCACCGGATTGCACCATCGCTAATGTTAAATGACCTTGTTCTTCTGCTGTCATGCCATTGAAATAGATGGCCATTAGTAACGCACTTACTTGATAATCAGGGATTGTCTCGTTCGTGTATCCATCGATAAAGAATGCAATTTCTTCTTTGGACAGCTCTTCGCCATCCCGCTTTTTCTCGATAATATCTACCATTCTAAACAAAGCAATCACACCTTCTCTTGTAATAAATGTAAGAAGCTTTCGCCATATGCAGGTTTTTTCACATCAAAATTGTCAGCAATCGTTGCTCCAATATCAGCAAACGTTTTGCGCAATGGTAATTCCCCACCTTCTTTGAACAAAGGAGAATAAATGAGTAGCGGAACGAATTCTCTTGTATGATCCGTACCTTCGTGCGTCGGGTCATTTCCATGATCTGCAGTAATAATGAGTAAGTCGTCCTCTTGCAACGCTTCCATTATTTCCGGTAATCTAGCGTCAAATTCTTGTAAGGCAACTCCATATCCGATTGGGTCTCGACGGTGTCCAAATAATGCATCGAAGTCCACGAGATTTGTAAAACTCACCCCGTTAAATTGTTGCTTCATCACATCAAGTAGTTTGTCGACCCCGTCCATATTACTCACTGTTCTCACTGCCGATGTCACACCTTCACCATTAAAAATATCTGCAATTTTACCAACGGCAATGACATCTTTACCGTCATCCTTCAATTCATTCATGACGGTTCTTTCAAAAGGTTTAAGGGCATAATCATGTCGATTCGTCGTTCTTGTAAAGTTGCCAGGTTCACCAACGAATGGTCGAGCTATGATTCGACCGACTAAGTATTCAGGTTGTAATGTGATTTCGCGAGCAATCTCACAAATCCGGTATTGTTCTTCGATGGGAATAATGTCTTCGTGTGCTGCAATTTGAAGAACAGGGTCAGCGGACGTATAGACAATAATTGCTCCCGTTTTCATATGCTCTTCACCGAGTTCGTCAATAATAGCAGTCCCACTCGCCGGTTTATTGCCAATAACTTTTCGTCCCGTTCGGTTTTCTAACTCCTCCACTAACGACTGAGGAAATCCATCTGGGTAAACTTTAAACGGTTTGTCAATGTTAAGACCCATCATCTCCCAGTGGCCAGTCATCGTGTCTTTGCCAACAGAAGCTTCTTGCATTTTGCCATATAAGCCTATCGGATTCGTTTCAATGTTAATCCCTTTTACTTCTTTTATGTTTGATAGCCCTAAACGACCTGCGTTCGGCATATGTAACCCATCCATTTTTTCAGCAATGTGGCCGAGCGTATCTGCACCTTTATCCCCAAACAAATGGGCATCAGGAGCTTCGCCGATACCTACAGAATCTAGTACAATTAAATGAACACGGTTGAATTGTTTTTTTTCCATTTTAAATACCTCCTGATTTTTTCAATGACCTCTACACAATCATGCGCGAGGATGAAATTTCACATACACATCTTTTAGTCTCGTCTTGCTTACGTGTGTATAAATTTGCGTTGTTGAGATATCTGCATGCCCAAGCATCTCTTGTACAGCTCGTATGTCTGCCCCATTTTCAATGAGGTGTGTCGCAAATGAATGACGCAATATATGCGGCGTCAGTCCTTGTTGTATACCCGCTTTTGCAGCATGTCCTTTAAGGATTTTCCAGCATCCTTGTCTTGTCAATCTCGTTCCTCGCATATTTACGAAATAAGCATCCGAATTTTTAGCTTTAGCGATCAATTGGGGTCGAACTTCATTTACATATATTGTACACGCTTTGATCGCACTCCCGCCAAGTGGGACAATCCGCTCTTTCCGTCCTTTACCGAACACACGTACAAACCCCATTGATAGATGAATATCTTCAAGGTTCAAATCAATTAATTCACTAACACGCATTCCTGTACCATATAACATCTCCAACAAAGCAAGGTCTCTTTTCCCTTGTGGTTTACTTGTGTCCGGCATGGAAATCAGCTTGTCTATTTCAGAGACAGACAGCATATTTGGTAGCTTTTGATCGAGTTTTGGCATCTCTAAATGTACTGTCGGATCTTCTGTTGCCACTTTTTCTCTCAATAGAAATTGATGAAAAGAACGGATGGAAGAAATATGACGAGCAATAGTTCTTGAAGATTTCCCTGCATCTTTTAAATGTTGTAAAAAGAGTATGATACTTGGGCGGTCAATACTATCGATTGAAGTGACACCGTTTCTTTCCAATGAATCCATATAGTCTGTTAAATCTCTCTTGTAAGAAGTGATTGTATTTTCAGTTAGTTGACGTTCTACTTTAAGAAAATGAATATAATCCTCTAAAGCGTATCTCCCATCCTTCATAGCAAGCAGGTATTGGTCAGCATACCTTTCCACCCTTTCATGTACAAATGACAAAAGGGACAGCAACAGGCCATCCCTCACTTCACTTTTTGTTGTCATTCCCACTGGTTTTGCAACTTTGACAAATCCCATGAAAAGTTAACCAGTGATCTTTAATATTGAAGCCATAGCGACTTTCGACAATTTTTTCGACATCACCAAGAAGGTCTTCTTGTATTTCCGCAACCTTCCCACACTCTATACAAATGAGGTGATGATGAAAACGCGATGCACCTTCCTGACGAAGATCGTAACGTGAAACGCCATCGCCAAAATTGATTTTATCTACAATTTTCAGCTCTGTTAATAATTCTAACGTACGATACACTGTCGCAAGTCCGATTTCAGGCGCTTTCTCTTTAACGAGTAAAAACACATCTTCAGCACTTAAATGATCTTCTTCGTTTTCAAGTAGAACCATGACCGTAGCTTCACGCTGAGGCGTCAACTTATAGCTGGCCCCGTGCAGTTGCTTCTTAATCCGTTCAATCCGGCTCTCCATATGACGCCCCCCCTCAACACACTACAGACATTATAGCAAAAGGGTCATCAATGTGACAACAGAAAGGAAACATTTGACGTGTATGTCACTTAGCGTACAAAGAAATGATAGATTGTCATCTCTATAAGTATAATGACTAAATAGACACCGACAATGACCGGAATTGCTTGTACATTTCGCTGTTTCTTAGCAATCCGTTGAAAATAAGGCGGGCTTAATACAATACAATAGAGCAAAAACAGCATACAAATAAGCATCTGGAATGGAAACCACCAAATTGTATAAGTGACCAGTTTCATACCAGAGGCAAGTAAATAAGAGGAAGACAAACCGAACAACACACATTTCATCGCCCCGATCAATAAAACAACGTAGCCCGACTTTGCATTCATGGACAAAAGAAAGACGACTAGTAGAAATCCTACTAACGTAAATAGAGGTCTTGCCAAAGCTCCATCTGCTAACGCTACAACTCGAGGATCAAAAAATCCAATTAGTTTCTCTGATGCTGTTACCGGTACTTCACGAAACAATAATGCTCCACCGATATATCCAACTGCTAGTATGATAAATAGATGAATAAAAGATAAAGAACGGACCATAGGCTTCACCTCCGCATCGTTTATACAACGTATGCTTGTCCGTTCTAAAATAGTTCACTGTTTTAAAAGATTTTTTGCGAAAAGTACAGCAAATGCCGTTTTGGCGTCGTAAATACGCTCATCAACTAGCATTTGTTCTGCTTCTTCTATTGTACATTCGATCAAATGAATAAATTCATCCTCATCTCCCTCGGCAGGTTTTTCAACCTTCTCCAACCCTCGCGCAATATATAGATGAATGATTTCATTTGCAAAACCGGGAGATGTGGCAAATGACTGTAAATAGGTGAACTGGTCAGATCGATACCCTGTCTCTTCTTCCAACTCACGTATTGCCGTAATCTCCTTCGATTCCCCAGGCTCTATTTTGCCAGCAGGTATTTCAACGAGTGAACGATTTAGTGCTTTCCGATACTGCTCTACAAACACAATTTTACCGTCATTCGTTATCGGAAGAATGGCAACTGCCCCTGGATGATCGACAAGCTCTCTCTTCGCCCATTTCCCATCCGGCAACTCCACTTCTTCAACACGAAGAGAAATCACCTTCCCTTCATATAAAGTAGTTGACGTTAACGTCTTCTCCTCAAATCTATCCATTACAACCCCTCCAAAACAAGCAAGAATCTTTTACTTCTAACAAACACATTGTACCATGTAACAAAAGCGAAGGGCGCTTGTTCAGCCCCGACAGGCATAAGACGGATTCGCGAAACGGCGTTCTTTGCCGTGCAGCGAAGCTGACTTATGACCCGAGGGGCTAGCGCCCGCAGCTGGATGTAACAAAAGCGGAGGGCGCTTGATCAGGCCTCACTGCATATTAATCAAAAGCGGAGGTGTTCATATGAAGAAAAGAGAATTAGGAAAAAGCGGAATCTATGTGTCCGAGTTAAGCTTAGGGTGCATGTCGCTTCCTCATGATGAGCAAGAAGGAAAAAATATCATTGATGCTGCAATTCATGCCGGTATTAATTTTTTCGACACTGCCGATTTATATAGTAATGGTAGAAACGAGTCGGTTGTCGGCACAGCATTAAAAGGTCGAAGGGACGAGATTATTCTTTCGACAAAAGTAGGAAATCGAAGAATCCCCGGTGAGGAAGGTTGGCGGTGGGATCCTTCAAAGTCTTACATTATGGAAGCAGTAAAAGACAGCCTCTTGCGTTTAGGAACGGATTACATTGATTTGTATCAATTGCATGGTGGGACAATGGAAGATGAGGTCGATGAAACAATTGACGCTTTTGAAACGTTGAAAAAGGAAGGGATCATCAGACAATACGGGATTTCTTCCATTCGTCCAACGGTCATTCAGCGTTTCTTATCCGATAGCTCTGCAGTCGCTGTCATGATGCAATACAGTATGCTTGATCGGCGTCCAGAAGAATACTTTTCACTTATAGCAAACTACGGTGCTTCCCTTCTTACACGTGGCACACTTGCAAAAGGATTATTGACTACCGAAGGACTTCAGCGCCTAAACGAAACAAAAGGTTTTGGAGCGTACGAGCTAGAAGCTTTAAAAGAAACGGTTACCGCTATCCATTCCTTAACCGATGATATACACACAGCAGCCATCAAGTTTAACTTAGCACAACCGATTGTTGCTTCTACAGTAATTGGTGCAAGTACAACTGAACAATTGCTTGATTCCATAAACGCCAATGACAAGGAAATTGACCCGTACACTTACAAATCCATTGAATCTTTACTAAAAGTTCATCAGTATGATCAGCATCGTTTGAACTGACATGCAATCTCTTCGTAACAAAATTGTAATGATTAGAGTATCGCTTAAAGGGTATCTAACTACTAAGCAAGAATAAAAATTACAAATTTTGGAGGAGATTTTAATGAAATTACTTACAGAGGATAAAAAATGGTTGAAACTTGGAGCAGCAGCATTTCTATCTGTCGGATTACTTGCAGCTTGTGGAGATGGCGAAGATGATACGGATGTAGATGTAAATACACCACCAGCAGATGGCGAAGTAGATGATGGTTCAGACACTGATGTTAATTTAGATATGGAAGATGGTACTGACTCAGAAACGGACACTGACACTGGAACGGATACTGAAACAGATACTGATTCAGAGACTGATGATAGTAAATAATGTACAAGCAGTTCATAAAAGAGAACTAATTAAGAAACCGAGTGATGCCTTGGTACATGGCATCACTCGGTTTTATACGTTCTATAAAAAGTTGAACGAATGACTTACACTTCTTGCTCTGTTAATTGTACCGCTTCTTTCCGTTTCTTAGAAGGCAGCATATTAAAAATAATATTCAATGCAATTGCCGTTAAGCTTCCTGCAACAATTCCATTACTCGTTAGAATTTGAAAGTTTACAGGTAAATTTGCAAAAATATCTGGTACAACGGAAACACCTAATCCTAAACCGACAGAACAAGCAATAATCATTGCGTTTTCTTGAGATTCCACGACTACTTTACTCAACATTTTAATCCCTTGCGCTACAACCATTCCAAACATCGCTACCATCGCTCCACCGAGAACTGAAGTAGGAATGACTGTCGCTAATGCCGCAACTTTCGGCATGAATCCAAGTGCGATTAACATAATTGCAGTTACTAAAATAACTTTACGTGATTTCACACCAGACATTTGAGTAAGTCCAACGTTTTGAGAAAATGTCGTATAGGGAAATGCATTAAATAGCCCACCGATGAAAGATGCAAGCCCTTCAGAGCGGTAGCCTCTCTCCAAGTCCTTCTTTTTAATGTCTTTATCACAAATATCTCCTAAGGCAAAATACACACCTGTCGATTCGACGAGCGATACCATTGCCACCAGTGTCATCGTCAATATTGGATAAAAATGAAATGTCGGTGTACCTAGATAGAATGGTGTAACCATATGAAGCGTAGAAGCTTCATGCACAGCACTAAAATCGACGACACCTAACACGATTGCAGTGATTGTTCCTGCTGCCATGCCTAGCAAGATTGAAATCGAGCGAATAAACCCTTCTGAAAACCTGTACAACAAGATAATACAGAACAGCGTGCCGAATCCTAGCAAAATATTTGTGTTAGACCCAAAATCTGCTGCGCCTTGACCGCCACCCATATTTGTCAATGCGACCGGTATTAATGTAATCCCAATGATTGTCACGACAGAACCTGTAACGACAGGTGGAAAGAACTTAATGAGCTTTCCAAAAAATGTACTGATTATAACGATGATTACCCCTGATGCAATAACTGCACCATAAATGGCAGATATCCCAAACTTATCACCAATGGAAATCATTGGCCCTACCGCTGTAAACGTACAACCGAGAACTACCGGTAAACCAATACCGAAAAATCGATTACGCATGATTTGTAAAATTGTTGCAACCCCACACATTAAAATGTCAATTGATACGAGATATGTTAACTGCGTTGGAGTTAAACCAATTGCCTGCCCGACGATTAAAGGGACTAAAACAGCTCCAGCATACATTGCAAGTAAGTGTTGGAAACCTAAGACGACGGTTTTCATTCGTTAGACTCTCCGTTAGCAAATGTCACTTTCCCATCTTCTAGTGATTGGATAATTGCTAGAGACTCAACACGAATTCCTTTTTCACGAATCATTGCGCCACCTGGCTGGAACCCTTTTTCTATGACAATCCCTACACCGACTAACTCTGCTTCAGCTTGTTCTATTATATCTAGAAGACCTAACACTGCTTGTCCGTTCGCAAGAAAGTCATCCATTAACAATACTTTGTCACCTTTTTGAAGGAAATCCTTTGAAACTGATATTTCATTTGTCTCCTTTTTTGTAAAGGAATGAACACTGGATGTAAACAGATGATCACTCATTGTAAGGGACTTCTTTTTTCTAGCAAAAACAACCGGAGTTCCTATTATCAAACCCGTCATCATTGCAGGAGCAATTCCTGAAGATTCAATTGTAAGGATTTTTGTAATACCATCTTCTTTAAACCGTGCAGCAAATTCCTCTCCGATTGCCTGCATTAACGGGGGATCTATTTGATGATTTAAGAAAGCATCCACTTTTAACACATCATTTGATAAAACTTTTCCATCTTGTATAATTTTTTCATGTAATTCCTTCACTGTTACTCCTCCTCTGTTTTCATACATTAAAAACAAAAATAAAAAATCCTCAACAACTTGCATCCAGTCAATTATGAGCGGAGCAATGTCATTCAGGATTAAAACAACGAATGATGAAGTGAAGAATCACTTGCTATGGCAAGTATTCCACTTTCTTTGCTTCTCATAGTCAACCTGTTTACGGTAGGTCGGTAGATACTTGCAAGCCATATCCTTGCGATTATATGAGTATATTGAGTTGATTAGGTACTCATTATATCACGGTTTCGACAGGTTACAACATTTTTTTCAAAATAAAAATAGTGACGGAATTTTCTTAGTCATCCACTTCTTTATCCTTTATATTTCAAACCGATGACATCTATTTCAAGGCAATTAATTTACGTAAATAACTGTTTATAAATGGATTCGAGTGGATATAGAAAGAATGAAACAATTTTATTTATATAGAAAGGAGATTACTTGTTATGGTTAATACATCAAACACGAACGAACGTAAAAAAATGTCTTTAGCTGAAGCAGGTCGCAAAGGAGGTCAAGCAACAGCCAAAAAGCATGATCGCACCTTTTATGAAAATATTGGTCGTAAAGGTGGCGAAGCGACTGCAAGAAAGCATGATAGTGGTTTTTACGAAAAAATTGGTCGCAAAGGCGGCGAAGCAACTGCCAAAAACCACGATAAAAACTTCTATGAAGAAATCGGCCGCAAAGGCGGAGAGGCTCGAGCCCAACAAAGAAACAACGACTGACGACCTCGTTGTAAGGATGATGAATACAAGTTAACAGTCGATATTTATAAAGCGGAGTGAATCTAACTTCACTCCGCTTTTATCTTTCGTATTTAGTTCGTAAACGCAACTGCAATTTGTGCGCCAATGACAGCATTATGTTTGACGAGCGCAATATTAGCATCCAAACTTTTGCCTTCTGTCATCTCTTTTACTTTTCCTAACATGAATGGCGTAACATCTTTTCCTGCGATTTTTAGTTCGTTTGCTTCTTTTAATGCATTTTGAATAATTGCATCAATAAATTCTTTTTGCAATGCATCCTTCTCAGGAATCGGGTTTGCAATAACAGCTCCACCACGAAGACCTAGGTCCCACTTCACACGAAGCATCTCAGCAATCGTTTCAGGATTATCCGCTTTAAAATTGACGCCGAACTCACTCTCGCGCGTATAGAAAGCAGGTAGTACGTCCGTGCCATATCCAACGACTGGAACACCTTTTGTTTCTAAATATTCCAAAGTTAAGCCGATATCGAGAATAGATTTAGCACCTGCACAAATGACAGCGACATCCGTTTGTGCTAACTCTTCCAAATCCGCTGAAATATCCATTGTTGTTTCTGCCCCACGGTGGACACCACCGATTCCGCCCGTCACAAAAATACGGATACCAGCTAAGTCAGCACAAATCATTGTAGCCGCAACTGTTGTTGCTCCTAGTTGTTTCGTCGCGAGCAAATAACCTAAGTCTCTTCTCGAAGCTTTGGCAACCCCTTGACTATTCCCGAACATCTCTAATTCGTCATCTGACAAACCGATTTTAATCTCACCATCAATGAGGGCAATCGTTGCAGGTACTGCACCGTTGTCACGGATGATTTGCTCTACTTCCCTTGCAGTCTTTACATTTTGCGGGTAAGGCATACCGTGTGAAATAATCGTCGATTCCAATGCAACAATCGGCTTCCCTGTCGCCATAGCTTCTTGTACTTCTGCTGAATAAGATAGATAGTTTTTCATTTATACTCCTCCAAGTCTGTTAGTAACTGCTGTTTAGTTAAGTCGGGTCTAACGGTAGTTGGGCATTCAAGTGTTTTTGATGCATTTATTAAACCCATTTGTACACTTTCTTCTAAAGTAGATTCAGTCAAATAGCCATGAATGAGACCAGATACAAATGCATCTCCTGCTCCAGTCACATCTTCTATCTGACTGCTTTCAAACGCTTTGTAATAAACCGGCTCGTCATTTATTGACCCTGCCATAACTCCTGATGAACCGCGTGTTACGACTACATTTTCTGCACCGTATTCAAGCAACTTAATGACAACGTTCCGCCAATCAGTATCACTTTGGATCGTTAAGCCTGTATACGCTTCAGCTTCATCTTTATTGCAAATGAACCAAGTTACACCTGTTAAATCTTCGGGCATACGATTCATCTTTGGCGAAGATACAGGTACGATTGTCAATGGAATCTGATTCATCTGTGCAATGTTTTTCACTGCTTTTACTGTGTCTTTGGGACAATTCAAGTCAATGACGAGCATCGAAGCATTCGCAAATAACTTCATTTTGCTTTCTATATACTCGGGTGTTAGTTGGTCGTAAACGGCCATATTTGCCATCGCAATAACAAGTTCGCCTTCAGGATCGATGACAGCAGAATAGGAACCGGTAGAATGACCATAGAGTAGGCCAACATCTGTTACATCCATAAAATTTCCACACTCTTGCATAATCTTTTCCCAATCATTATCATTACCCGCTACAGATAATAAACGAACTCGATGATCGAGACGACCTAGGTTTTCTGCAACATTCCGAGCAACCCCTCCGACTGACACGGTCATAGAAGCAGGGTTGGATGTCCCAAGTTGTGTCTGTCCGTCTAAATGGAATTTACGGTCAATATTCGCCCCCCCGATGCAAATCACTTCTTTTTCATCCGCAAGCACATAAGCCCTTCCGAAAATTTTACCTTTTCTTGTCAAAGAAGAAATGATATTGGCGATAGTCGGACGCGGAATTTGAAGGATATCAGCCATCTCTTGTTGTGATACATATGGATTTTTACGAATTAGATCGAGCACAGCAAGCTCTTTTTCATTCAATGCCATCACCCTTTAAACATTTGTTTGTAGTATAAACTTTTGTTACAAGAAAAGCAAGTATATTATTTACACGTCCACACCGAACGTCTCCTCTACACGATAATCCGCTAAATCGATAGCCAACTCTTCACCTAAGACGATTTGACTTAACTGTTTGCCGAGAAAAGGGCCAACCGTTAAACCTGAAGCACCTAACCCATTGGCAAATAAGATATTATCGTGCTTCGGTACATATCCGATAACGGGTAGGAAGCCTGGCGTGAAGGGTCTGTAGCCTACACGAACTTCCTCGAAAAACGCATCTCCAATTCCAGGTGCAATCGCCAGCGCTTTATCCATTATTTCATGCATCCCTGAAATTGTCGGACGAACTGAAAAATCGATTGCTTCTTCATGGGTCGAACCGACGACTATCTTACCTCCTTCAAAGGTGAGCATGTATTGATTGTTCGGTGGCATAACAACTGGCCAATTGTTCGTATCAGTTTGTTCTAGCCTCACATGAGCAATTTGTGCCTTTTGGCTTGTCACTTGGAGATTGAAGCCTAAAGGTGCTAAAAAAGTTGAAGCCCAAGCACCTGTCGCAACAATAATTGTTGAAGCTTCAAGACGATCACCATTTACAAGTACTCCAACTGCCTTTCCGTCTTTCAGTATTACGTCTGCATGTCCTTTAACAAAGTGCGCGCCGTGTTTCTGCGCGCCTTTTAACAATGCAAGTCGCAGTGCTCGTCCATCCACACGCGCTGCACCTTCCACATGAACAGATGCAAATGTGTTTGCCAACGGTGGGAACAACTGATTTGTCTCCTCTTTTGTCAATTGGTGAATCGCTCCAATTTCGGGCGCTGCAACCTTGCGATCTCGTGCTCGTTTTTCCATTTTTTCCAGCTTATCCGTATCCGTATGTATACTCAATGCCCCAACTTTTCGGTAGCCCGTTTCAGTTTCACCATCTTCAGTCAATTGTGCAATCAACTCTCCATAATAAGCAGCTCCAGCTTTTGCAAGTGTATACCATGCTTTATTTCTTCGTTGGGATAACCAAGGACAAATGATTCCTGCCGCTGCATCAGTTGCTTGACCTTCATCCTCTCGATCAATTATACGTACGTCCACACCAGCTCTTGCTAAATGATAAGCAGCAGATGCGCCTAAAATACCGCCACCGATAACTAAAACTTCCTTCAATTTAAACACCTAATTCCTATTGTTTTCATCTATTGTACAAGGCATACGTTTCACAAACAAACGCTATCCATGTAAACGTTTTCAAAATGGTAATAATAATAAAATAATTTTATGTCTTTCTTTTTTCTAAAAAAGCAGTATAATTATTCTATTCGATAATATCGTTATACCGATTATTAACTAAGGAGATTTGATCAGTATGAAAAGCTTACCCATCCAGATTAAACTTACAGACAACCGAAAAGAAAAACCGAATCCTGAAACCCTCATCTTTGGTAGAAATTTCACTGATCATATGTTTGTCGCTGACTATGACGAAGGAAAAGGCTGGCATAGCCATCGCATCGTGCCGTATGCTCCCGTTTCCCTAGATCCAGCTTCAATCGTTTTCCACTATGGTCAAACAGTATTTGAAGGTTTAAAAGCGTACAAATCCCCAAATGGGACTGTCCGTTTATTCCGTCCGGAAGAGAACATGAAACGCATGAATCTGTCGTTGGATCGTTTATGTATGCCTCGAATTGATGAAGACTTGGCATTGAATGCATTAACACAACTTATCCAAATTGAGAAAGATTGGATTCCAACAGTAGAAGGAACCTCTTTGTATATCCGGCCATTCGTCATTGCAAACGAAGCTTTCCTTGGTGTTTCCCCCGCTAAGAAATACCAGTTCTACATTATCCTATCTCCAGTGGGCTCTTACTATAAAGAAGGGATACATCCTGTAAAAATCTTAGTTGAAAATGAATTTGTCAGAGCCGTTAAAGGGGGAACAGGCGGAGCAAAAACAGCTGGAAATTATGCAGCTGGTTTGAAAGCGCAAGAAGTTGCCGATCAAAAAGGCTACGCTCAAGTACTATGGTTAGATGGCGTTGAGAAGAAATATGTTGAAGAAGTCGGTAGCATGAACATTTTCTTTAAGATCAACGGTGAAGTCGTAACACCTGCGATTAACGGAAGTATTCTGGAAGGCATTACGCGAAAGTCGATTTTACACCTTCTCCGCCATTGGAACATCCCAGTTGCTGAAAGGCAAATTTCCATGGATGAAATACGAGATGCGTATGATAACGGCACATTGGAAGAAGTGTTTGGTACCGGTACGGCAGCTGTCATATCACCAGTCGGCGAGCTGAATTGGGATGGTTATAAAATGGTCGTCAATCACAATGAAACAGGTCCATTAGCTCGACAACTGTTTAATACGCTGACAAATATCCAGACAGGCAATGAAGAAGATCCGTTTGGATGGATACTTCAACTGAATAACGAATTAGCCAAACTTGCTTAAAACAAACAACATCGAAAAGCATGAAAAAAGACATACCATAACAGGTATGTCTTTTTTCATGCTATATTTTGATATCGATTTAGTAAAGTGTCTAGTTGTTGGCTATATGCGATTGTCTCTGGATGTGTGAATCCTTGATCTTGTGCTTTTTTAATCATCTTGGACCGCTTAATATAAATTTGTAGGGACAACAACTGTTTGCTAACCAATTTCATCTTTACCTATTCCTCCATCAAATTTTTTATCACAAATCTTACGCTTTTTTTCACCTTTCCCTATCTTACTCGTTGTTTCGTGAAAAAAATGTCGTATTTTGGTTCATTTTCACTTTGTTAACTAAATGTCATAACTTTGTCACAAATAAAGAGAATGGGGATACATAATCTTATATACCCCATTCCATCTATTTATAAACCACATCATTTATTAAATAATGTGGGGAACACTATTTTGCATCCGGGAACATTCTTTCAATGCTGTCTGTAAATTCATCAAAGAACCCTTCAACAGGATCACCTGCTCGGACACGATCACCATAGTCGGTCAATTGTTTCGCATAATCTGGATTAAAAGAAATATAGACGTTTTTAAACTCTGCATTGGCACTGCGGGCGGCATCTGCAATTTTCCCCTCTAATGCCTCATTATCTGTTGTACCTTCTTTAAGAACGACACCAATATAAGCATTTTCATTCGTCACTAATACATTAGCCGTATCCACTTCGTCCAACTCTGAAATCTTATCCGCTGCATCATCAGCAACTTCAATTTTTTTGTCTGAAGCGACAGAGTCACCGTTTTCTACGGCAGACTCATCTGTACCGTTTTGGTCATCCATATTGCCGTCCATATTGTCTGTTGTATCTGTTGTGTTTCCGTCATTCGTATTGTCATTGTCCGTTCCCCCACCACAAGCAGCTAAACTGAAAAGCATGAACAATGTAAGTGGCAACATCAGTAATTTTTTCATAAATCCTACACTCCTTATCATTTTTTTCATGAGTAGGATGTGCAGATCATCTTGGTCTATACACTAAAAAAAGTACCAATACAAGGAGGTTTTATAGTATATGCGGAAAAGGAAAATACGCGCAAAAAATCGGATAGGTTTCCCCATCCGATTGATGTAGCCATTTAATATTTAGATCCACTATCGCCATACTCATCCAATAATTCAGCAAAGCTTTTGTTCTTTTCCCGTTCCTTGCGTTCTCTCGTTCGCTGTGCTTGTAGCTCAAGTTCTTTCGCTTCTTGTTCAGCTACGAGTTCTTTTTTCGTAGCTTTTAACCGCTTTACCAATGTCTCATCAAGAGCATCCATCAGAGTTGCTTGGTCTGACTCATGTGGTCGTGCTTTGACTTTTGGAGTTGTTTTTCGTTTCGCCATATCGTTATCCTCTTTCTTTAAGGTTGTCGGACGATTGTCGCAACACCTTGCCCTCCACCTATGCATAATGTTGCTAATCCAGTTTTTGCATTTCGGCGATGCATCTCATGAATCAATGTCACCAAAATTCTTGCTCCACTTGCACCTATTGGATGACCTAATGCAATTGCTCCGCCGTTTACGTTCAACTTAGATTGATCGAACTGTAATTCCTTATCGACAGCAAGTGACTGTGCAGCAAAAGCTTCATTTGCTTCAATTAAATCAATCTCTTGAAGCGACAAGTTCGCTTTTACTAAGACATTTTTGACAGCTTGTACCGGTCCAATGCCCATAACAGACGGATCGACCCCTGCATTTGCATTTGCTGCAATGACAGCAAGTGGTTGTAGCCCTAATTCATCCGCTTTGCTTTTTGACATGATTACGAACGCAGCAGCACCGTCATTAATACCCGAAGCATTCCCGGCTGTTACACTGCCATCTTTTTTAAAGGCAGGACGTAGTTTACCTAATTTTTCGGTTGTCGTATTTCCTTTTACATATTCATCTGTATCAAAAATGATTGGTTCGCCTTTACGTTGGGGAATTTCAACGGGTACGATTTCCTCTTTTAAAATGCCATTTCCAATCGCCGCTGCAGCTTTCTGTTGTGATTGAGCGGCAAACGCATCCTGCTCTTCTCGTGTTAAAGAATATCGGTCACAAAGATTCTCAGCTGTAATCCCCATATGATAATCATTAAATGCACACCACAATCCATCGGAAATCATACTGTCAACAATCTTTTGGTCCCCCATCTTAAATCCTTCACGAGCATGTTGCATTAAAAAGGGTGCTTGGCTCATATTCTCCATACCGCCAGCAACGATAATATCCGCATCACCTGCTAGGATTGCTTGACGAGCTAAATGAACTGCTTTGAGGCCAGACCCACATACTTTATTAATGGTCATTGCCGGAACTGTTTCCGGTAATCCTGCTTGAATGGCTGATTGACGAGCTGGATTTTGTCCGAGCCCAGCTTGTAAAACGTTCCCCATGATCACTTCATCAACATCTTCACCTTGCACACCGGCACGGTTCAGCGCTTCTTTAATCACTATACTCCCTAACTCGACTGCTGATACATTTTTTAATGAGCCTAAAAACGAACCGATCGCTGTTCGTACAGCGCTTACAATTACCACTTCGTTTGACATTTAACTCTCCCCCTTATAATCTTTTTTCATTCTTACTCTACCAATACTTTCTACATTGTTTCCCTTTATCTCTCCCCTTCAGTACAATAGTAGTAGGAGGGGATGACATGTTTATTTTACCAAAGTCCGTGACAATTATCGAGGTAGGACCTCGAGATGGATTGCAAAACAATCATAATCTTGTAGCTGAGAATGATAAAATTGAATTTATCCATTTACTGCAAGAGGCAGGCATTAAAGAAATGGAGATCACATCCTTTGTATCCCCGAAATGGGTGCCACAAATGGCAGATGCCGCTCAAATTGTAGCGAAAACGAGGAAGATAGGTCGTCAATTCGTATTAGCACCGAACGAAAAAGGGGCAAACTTAGCAAGAGAGGCTCATGTAGACAGTATTGCAGTGTTTGTAGGTGTCAGTAATTCATTTAACAAAAAAAATATTAATCGCTCGACGAAAGAAAGTATGGATTCTTTGGAACCGGTCATTGCTAAATTAAAGCGTGAACAAATTTTTGTAAGGGCATGCATTTCAACTGCTTTCTATTGTCCATACGAAGGAAAAATGAAACAGGATGATGTGTTGGCAGTATGTGAGCAATTTGTCAAAATGGGTGTTGATGAGCTGAGCGTAGCAGATACAATCGGCATGGCCAATCCACTTGAGAGCTATACTTTGTTTACTACACTCAAAGAGCAATTCCCCACTACATTGCTGACCGCTCACTTCCATGACACACGAAAAATGGCTTTAGCAAATATTTTTGCTGCATTGCAAGCTGGAATTGACCGATTCGATACTTCAGCCGGCGGACTCGGCGGTTGTCCATTTGCACCTGGAGCAACCGGAAATGTAGCAACTGAAGACGTTGTTAATATGTTGGACAGATTAGGCATCCAAACGGGTGTAGACATTGAGAAAATTTGTGAAGCAGTGGAGTGTATTGAAAAACATGTTTCACAACCAATTGAAACAGGAATGTACAAATTGTACAAGAACAAGAAATGTCAAAGGAGTTGAAGTGGATTGAAACGCCGCTTCCTATATATTACTGGAATCATTGGAAGCATTTATACGGCACTATTGACAATCATTGCATTCATTGCAACGAGCCGCCTCATGTTTATGAAAATTAAAGATCCAGATGTTATTCTCAAAAGAGAAATTGGTGCAAAACGCTTTGATGAACATTGGTATGAAACCGTCCGTAAAGAAGATTTTTGGGTCGATTCGCCAAATGGTTATCCGTTACGTGCCGTCTTTTTACAGCCGCTTGAAACGACTAGAACTGTAATCATATGCCATGGTGTAACGGAAAACAAAATTAACTCCATTAAGTATGCACGGTTGTTTGAAAGACTAGGCTTTAACTCGGTTGTATATGACCATAGGCGACATGGGGACTCAGGAGGAAAGACGACAAGCTTCGGCTTCTATGAAAAAATCGATTTGCATGCTGTCGTCGCAGCAATTCGAGAAAGAATCGGTAAACGTGCATTGCTTGGTATCCACGGGGAATCTATGGGAGCCGCAACGACAATCCTTTATGGTGGAACGTATGGAGACGAAGCTGATTTTTACATCGTCGATTGCCCGTTCTCCGATTTTACTGAGCAGATTCTTCACATTTTACGAACAAGTACCCCACTACGTTCTTCAATGACGTTACGAATAGCAAACTTATTTTTACGAATCAGGGATGGCTATACGACAAGTTTAGTATCCCCTCGAGAAGCGATCGGAAATATCTCAAAACCGATGTTATTCATCCATAGTTTGGAGGATGATTTCATATTACCTGAAATGACGAAGGAATTATACTCGTTGAAAAAAGATAACAAAATGATGAAACTATTTCCAAAAGGCGTTCATGCCAAATCTTTCAATGAGAATCCAGATGAATATGAACTAGAAATTTCACGATTTTTACACAAATTCGGATTTACTTCGACATAATACACGCAAAAAGACCTCTTTTTCAATGAACGGCAAGGAAAAAGGTCTTTTTTGCTTTATTGCTTAGTGTACATAAACGATTCCATTTGAAATCGTCATTCTGTTTACGATTCCATTGTCTTCTAACATCTTCAAATTCCAACAAAAAACCACCTCTCCGGTTTATCTTCACCAGGAAAAGTGGTTAGTTTGTATGCATAAAGAAAGACTAAGCACAAAATGTGATTTTCGGAAGAATGATTGACCTGTACACCATTGTGACAGGAAATAATGTATACGAACAATTAGTGAGCATTTGTTGTAACGCTCACAAACTGCGTTAACTCAACCTTTGCTACTTGTCCAATTACTTCTTTTTATCCGGCTTATCTTGCATTTTGTTCATTTGTGCCATCATTTGGTTAATCTTCTTTTGTGAAGGTTTTTGTCCCATTTGCATCATCATCATACGTAACATTTGCTCATTAATTGGCGGGTTATCTTTCAAATATTTCATCATGTATTGACGTGCGATGAAAAATCCGAGGGCCACACCAGCTATTAATGCGACGACTGCAATAAGGATTACCCAAGTCGTGCTTAACATCCGCTATTACCTCCTTCACTTCCCTAAATCAGGTTTACTCTACCATGATGGATTATACAACAAAGGAGTGGTACATAGCAATGTCTGGCAACAATTTTCTTATTAAAGCTTGAATCTTCTAAAAAAGCAATGCCTTCTCGTTTCCGACATGCTGTTCGTATTTAATTGGCTTGAGCCATCCCCATTCCCCATGCTCGTCCATCACAGCAAAGAATCGATCATCCGTCCCTGATAATGCGACGAACAAATCCAAGTCCAACATTCTCGAACCGTTACAATACGCTTGTAGGGAGTAGGGTGTAAGAGAAATATGGATGGATCCTTTCATTGGATGCGATAGTCGATATTCCCCATCGTCACTTTCAACTGTCGTAAAGCTTTTACCAAGATTCCTGAGGATCGCTTGGTCAATCGCTGCTTCTTCGATTTCATCACACAAGTATTGCACTTCTTGTAGAGGTTCCTTTGGAGCATAATCTTTTAACAAGTCATAAAGAAGACCTTCTCTTCCTAAAATGAATGATTGGTATCTCTTCTTTACTTTATAGATATCATACGTTCTCATGACCGTCCCCTCCTTTTTTACTTAGTGTAACGCAGGATTTGTAAAAAGTTTGTCAGATTACGCTAAAGAATAGCACTATTATTGTCGGAACATTTATAACAATATTTACAATTGTAAAAAGCACGCTGGTTAACGTAAGTAACCAACGTGCTCTACATTTAGTTGAACAAAGCTTTTACTTTTGCGACAACATTTTCTTCTGTGAATCCGTACTCTGCAATGACTTTATTACCCGGTGCACTTGCACCAAATGTGTCGATTGCTAGGACATCGCCTTCATCACCCACGTATTTGTGCCATCCAAGAGAAGCTCCCATCTCAATGGACAACCGTTTTTTAACAGCTTTCGGAAGGACAGCTTCCTTATACGCACTGTCTTGTTGTTCAAACAAGTCCCATGAAGGCATTGAGACGACTGCAACGTCAATTCCTTCAGAACGTAATTGTTGCTGTGCTGCAACCGCTAGATTCACTTCAGAACCAGTTGCAATTAAAATTGCATCCGCTACTGCTTTCTCTGCAGGTGAAACAGTATACGCTCCACGTTTGACGCCTTCCTTAGCTTGCTCCTTTGTCGCAGGGAGAATGTCCAAGTTTTGACGTGATAGCACGAGAACAGTCGGACGGTTTTTCGAAGTCACTGCGTGATGCCAAGCTGCTGACGTTTCATTTCCATCTGCTGGACGAATAACTGTCAACCCTGGCATAGATCGTAACGAAGAAAGGTGCTCAACCGGTTCATGTGTTGGCCCATCTTCTCCTACTGCAACACTATCATGTGTAAATACATACGTTACAGGTAAGCCCATCAATGCAGACAGTCTAATTGCTGGTCTCACGTAATCACTAAATACAAAGAACGTACCGCCGAATACATGTAAACCACCGTGTAACGCCATACCGTTTAGTGCAGTTCCCATTGCAAATTCGCGTACACCGAACCAAATATTACGCCCGCTGTAATCGTTTGCCAAGAAGTCGCCTGCGCCTTTAATCGTTGTCTTGTTAGAGCCAGCCAAGTCCGCACTTCCACCAAAGAATGAAAGAACAACTTTTGCAATTGCATTAATTGCATCTCCTGAAGCAGAACGTGTCGCATGGGATGTTCCTTCTTCATACACAGGCATTGCTTCTAAAAGCGAAGCAGGCATGTCACCGGAAATCGCTGTTTTTAATTGTTCTGCAAGATCCGCATGTTCGCTTTCATATTGCGCAAACAGCTCGTTCCATTGTTGTTCTTTTTTAACACCTAATTCATCTGTCGCTTGTTTAAATGTTTCATAAACGCCTTCAGGAACTGAAAAATCTTCCTCATACGTCCACTTGTAATATTCTTTTGTAAGCTTCATTTCGTCTTCACCAAGTGGCGCACCATGAACATCCGCTTTGCCTGACTTGTTCGGCGAACCGTAGCCAATAACCGTTTTCACTTCAATTAACGTTGGGCCACCTGTATTTCCTTTGGCCGCTTCTATTGCTTTTGAGACGCTGTCGATAGCATTGCCATCTTCTACACGAATATAATTCCAGTCGTAAGATTCAAAGCGCTTTTTAATATTTTCAGTGAAGGACATTTCTAAATCGCCATCAAGCGAAATATCATTACTGTCATATAAGACAATTAGTTTATTCAGTTGGAGGTGACCAGCTAACGAAATTGCTTCAGCAGCTACACCTTCCATTAAATCACCATCGCCACATAGTGCATATGTGTAATGGTCAACAACGTTGAAGCCAGGTCGATTGTAGACAGCTGACAGATGTTTTTCTGCCATTGCCATTCCTACAGCCATTCCAATACCTTGCCCAAGTGGTCCGGTCGTCGCTTCTACACCTACTGTATGGCCATATTCAGGGTGGCCAGGCGTTTTGGAATCCCATTGTCTGAAGTTCTTCAACTCCTCCATTGGCAATCCATATCCGCTTAAATGCAATAAGCTATAAAGCAACATGGAACCATGACCTGCAGATAAGACAAAGCGATCACGGTTGAACCAATCCGGGTTTGAAGGGTTATGGTGCATATGTTTTGTCCATAGCGTGTAAGCCATCGGAGCAGCACCCATCGGTAATCCTGGGTGGCCAGAATTCGCTTTCTCGATTGCATCAATGGAGAGTGTACGAATCGTGTTAATAGCAAGTTGATCGATAGTTTCGGTCATTCAAAAACATCCTTTCCCGTACTGTATCTTTTGTTAGAAGCCTGTTTCTATTTCCTACTATAGTGTAGTCAATTTAGAAGTGAATTACAATCCGTCATCGTCATCTGCTCACTGCAGATATTTAGGATTACGGGCTTCTTTTACTTTTTCAGGTGTAACATCATTACCTTCTGGATCAATTACTTTCACATTTTCGATTGTTTCTCGCATTGAAGTACGAAACGTTTCCAAGTATTCTTTCCGAAGTTGTGTTTGTTCTTTCGCTTCTTCCAATGTCAATCCAACTGTTTTTGACTTTTTGGACAACTCGTTAATTCGTTGAATCTTATCTGGTGATAACATTGAATTCCTCCTATCCTTTATCTTATGTGTACCTACAGCTAATGCAGGTTAACAATGACCATGTTCTTTATTTTTCTCCACCGTTTCTTATTTTAGCACTACTATGCACACTTTTAGAAGCAGAACACTCTTCATTGTTTAGTAATCAAAATAAGCAGGAAGTGCATTTTATCAGCCTTCCTGCTCAACTTCATATTCTTTATATCGTCTATGTACAGTCGCTTTGCTCACGTTGTGGCCAAGTCCTCGTAATACACCAGCAATCTCTTCAAAAGTGAGTCCTTTCTTGCGTAAGGACACAATTTCTGTCAAAGGAACGTCAATTCGCTCTCGCCCTTCTACATTCCCTTTGTTTTTTAAATTATCTTCTGGCCGATAACCATCACGCACAGCACGTTTCATGCCTCTACGTATTTTAGCGTTATGAAGCTTTCGTTGGTATTCTTCAACAATCGCTAAAATCTCAAGCAGCATGTGATCCATCTCATTTATTTTCATTGGACCGCTATCATGGTTTGTAATGACAGTCGTATTCATTTTCATAAGAAGATGTAAAATTGCAACTCTTGCATTTCCCCTACCAAGCCTTGTTTCATCTTGTACTAAAAGCGTATCGATAGCCTCATTTCGGATACAGTCTAGTAAATCCAATAATCCTTCACGATCCATATCAAAACCACTATGCTTTTCTTTAAAAACATGGACTACTTGTAGGTTCATCTTCTTAGCAAGTTGTTGAAGTTCCTCTTCTTGTCTGGCCAATGAAGCTTCTTGTGAATCTTTTTCAGTACTTACTCTGCAATAAAGGACACAAGTCTTCAATTGAGATGTCAACATTATTCACCTGCCAACTCCGTTAGATTGTCGTCCGTAGACTGTATCGTTCCTGGTAATTTTAGCGTATCTCCGCTTTTTATCAAAGTAGAATGCATATTATTTAATTTCATCACTTCTTTAATCCACTTGTCTGGCTTTTCGTTCGGTCTATGTTTTTGTGCCAATCCCCATAGCGTGTCCCCTTGCACAACTTCTACTTCAACAATTGTACTCTCTTGTGTTTCTTTTAAAACAAAGAATAAAGTGAATGTCGAACTTAGTAAGATAATTGAAAGTATGTAGCCGTATTTTTTAACTAGCGTCACATTTAACCCCTCCAAGAATGTTTGTTCGGAATACTTGTTCCCATTATAGGACAGGTTTTTTCGCATGTCAACAAATCTTTCGAACCTTTGTTTGCTAAACATCCGAACACCTGTTATACTTATGATAAGAAATAACATTGGTTACGAATTTCTGTTCGTACAAGAGTACATTCTTTTTTACGTAAAAATGGAGGGGTGGAAAGATGAAAAAAATGTCGAAAAGGCAACAGGATATTTTGGATTTCATTAAAGATGAAGTGAAATCGAAAGGATATCCTCCTTCCGTGCGGGAGATCGGAGAGGCTGTCGGATTAGCTTCTAGTTCAACTGTCCATGGACATTTAGCAAGATTGGAAAGCAAAGGCTATATTCGTAGAGACCCTACAAAACCGCGAGCAATTGAAATATTGGATCCTGAGGGACTTGATTCGATGAAAGGCGGAGTCCTACATGTTCCACTTGTCGGAAAAGTTACTGCCGGTCTTCCCATCACTGCGATTGAAAATATTGAAGAATATTTCCCTTTACCTGATACATATGGTGCCTCTGATGATAATTTGTTCATGCTTGAAATTGTTGGAGACAGTATGATTGAAGCTGGGATCTTAAATGGAGACTACGTTGTTGTAAAACAGCAACATACTGCAACGAATGGTGAAATTGTCGTCGCTATGACAGAAGAAGATGAAGCGACAGTCAAACGGTTTTTTAAAGAAAAGGATTACTTCCGCTTACAGCCTGAAAATGAATCGATGGAACCAATCATCGTCAATCACGTTTCCATACTCGGAAAAGTTGTGGGCGTCTATCGTCAAATTCATTAATAAAAAGAGGATGTCCGAGTCGCTACCGACAGTGGACATCCTCTTTTCTATTATTTTGGTTGAATCATCTGATCGAGTAGTAATTTTTGCATGGAAGACATAACTGCCGCTTTTACATGTTCATATGTTAAACCACCTTGAATATAAGCTGTATAAGGCGGTCGAATCGGGCCATCAGCCGTCAGTTCGATGCTGGATCCTTGTATAAACGTCCCAGCAGCCATAATGACATCATCTCTATAGCCAGGCATGTATGAAGGTTCTGGCGAATAATGCGCATTGATCGGCGAGTTTTCTTGAATCGTTTTACAAAAAGCGATCATTTGTTCAGCGGTTGCGAAATTGACAGATTGAATGAGGTCTGTTCGCGGATTGGAGACATGTGGCGTCGTATCAAATCCATAACTTTCTAGAAAAGCTGCTGTAAATAACGCACCTTTCACCGACTGACTCACGACATGAGGTGCTAAGAAGAAACCTTGATACATTTCTAATAAAGTATCAAGTGACGCCCCCGCTTCCGCACCAATTCCAGGAGAAGTCATCCGGTACGCACATTTCTTCACTAAGTCTGCCCGACCTGCAATATAACCACCAGTTCTCGCAAGCCCTCCGCCAGGGTTTTTTATCAGTGAACCAGCCATCAAATCGGCTCCTACTTCAACCGGTTCCTGCTTCTCCACAAATTCTCCATAACAATTATCGACGAAAATGATTAAATCTTCGCGAATTCCTTTCACAAAAGCAATCATTTCCTTAATTTCAGCAATGCTGAACGATGGACGGTCTGCATAGCCTTTTGATCGTTGAATGCCAATCATTTTTGTAGCTGCATGAATCGCTTTTTTCACTTCTTCAAAATTAACGGAACCATTTTCAGTCAATGGTACATGTTGATAAGTAATGCCATAATCGGAAAGAGAACCTGTATCTTCATCTCCCCCTGACACGATAGAGTCTAATGTGTCATAAGGCTTGCCTGTGATATAGAGCAATTCATCACCTGGGCGAAGTACTCCGAATAGGCTTAATGAAATTGCATGTGTACCAGAAATAATTTGATTTCGAACAAGGCATGCCTCTGCGCCAAAGACATCTGCATACACCTGTTCCAGCACATCCCGTCCATCGTCATCATACCCGTATCCGGTCGAACCCGTTAAATGAAAGTCACTGACGCGATTTTTTCTAAATGCCGCTAACACTTTACGTTGGTTATGGAAAGCCACTTTCTCGGCAGCTTTAAAATAGATTTGGATGTTCTCTTCAGTCTTCTCCGCTCGGTCTTCGATTTCTTCAGTAAATTGCTCAATTAACATAATTGATTTCCTCTTTCCTACGTGTAGTCCCCTCATTATCTTATCAGTCTGAGGAAATAGTTCAAGAATGAATCGCCATTAGAAAATTACGTAGGAATCGTATATACTATGAGAGGTTTTAGTTTAGGGAGGGAATTCATTGGCTTGGGAAGTATTTAGCTTTATTGGTACGGTTGCTTTTGCGATTTCAGGAGCATTCGTTGCGTTAGAAGAAGATTACGATATTTTTGGTGTTTACATATTAGGGATGGTCACCGCTTTTGGTGGTGGTGCATTACGGAATGTCGTAATAGGTGTTCCCGTATCTGTGTTATGGGATCAGAATTTCCTTTTCGGCGTCGCAACGTTATCCATTTTGTTAATTTTTTATTTCTCCAAATCTGTCATTAGCCATTGGAATCGATGGGGCACTTATTTCGATGCAATTGGTTTAGCTGCCTTTGCGATTCAAGGAGCGATGCTCGCTGTAAAGATGGACCTTTCTATTGCAGCTGTAATGGTTGCAGCAGTTTTGACGGGAGCAGGAGGCGGTGTCATCCGAGATGTTCTTGCGGGGCGTAAACCATTAATCTTTAAAGATGATATTTACGCAGTGTGGGCTGCAGCTGCTGGTTTCATTGTTGCAATCGGGTTTTACAAAAATGATCTTGCCTTGTATGCTTTGCTTGTAGCAACCGCCACGTTACGTATCCTCTCTTTTTTATTCCATTGGAAGCTTCCACATGGAAAGGTTACGAATGAACAATAACAAACATCTTGAAGATCCACATAAGTGTATAGTTCTTCAAACTCAGTGGCGAGCAAATACCAGCTCAATATAATATATAGTTGCTTACTGATTCTATAAAAAGAACGAGGAAAAGTGGAATTGAGAACACTCAATTTCACTTTTCCTCGTGTCAGATGTTGATTATTCCTGGTCTTTTAGTTGAACAGGTTTAATTGGAACATATGTTGAGATCGCATGTTTGTAAATTAATTGCTGTTTTCCCTCAGATTCTAGCAGAACGGTATAATTATCATACGATTTGATGAGTCCTTTTAATTGAAAACCGTTCAAAAGAAAAACCGTTACAAACGTATTGTTTTTCCGTAAAGCATTCAAAAATGTTTCTTGCATGTTTCCTTGTGCCATACACCCCAGCCTCCAGTACATTCTATATTTCTAGTGCTTACTCTCACTATTCGATTTTGAGTGTTCAAAATCCTTCATAATCGCTAAAATTTCATCTATACATTTTTGCTGATCGGCTAATGCATCAAACCAATGAATGGTCATTTTGTTTCTAAAATAGGTCATTTGCCGTTTTGCATAGTTTCGTGTATGTTTTTTTATGGCATCGATCGATTCTTCAAGTGTCATCTTGCCTTCGAAGTAATCGTACAACTCCTTGTAACCAATTGCTTGGACAGACTGCACATTACGGACGTTCCTATTCCATAATCCCCTTGCTTCATCTACTAAACCTTGTCGTATCATTTCATCGACACGGTCATCGATTCGCTCGTACAACGTTTCCCGTTCAATGTCCAAACCGATGAGAAGATGATTGTAAACAACCAATTGTCCTTTACCTTGCTCTTGTGACTCTTTCGTTTTGCCGGTCACCTCGATTATCTCTAACGCTCGTATGATTCGGCGGTGATTGTTCGGATGAATCTTTTTTGCACTTACTGGGTCTAGTTTGACGAGGCGTTCATAAAGTAGTGCTGCCCCACCATCCTTCTCCAGTTCTTTTTCTAACTTCTCCCGTACAACAGGATCAGACCCTTCCTCCGTAAAACGAAAGTCGAAAAGCACAGATTGGATGTACAGGCCCGTACCTCCTACAATGATCGGTTGCTTCCCTCGACCTTGGATGTCATCAATACAATTGCGTACAACAGACTGATATTCAGCGACTGAAAATGATTGAGTCGGATCTTTCAGATTAAATAAATGATGAGGGATTCCTTCCATTTCCTCTGGACGGATTTTCGCCGTACCAATGTCCAAACCTTTATAAACTTGCATCGCATCTCCGTTGATGATTTCCCCATCAAGCGACTTCGCCAGTTTTACACTTAAAGAAGTTTTGCCTGATGCAGTGGGCCCAACGATTGCAATGACCAACGATGATTCATTCATGTTCTTGTAATCCATTCCTTTATGAAGTTAAATACATCCAAACGATTGTCTTCTTGCAAAATTTCATGTCTCTTTCCTTCGTATAGCATGACGGTTACATTGGTTACACCCTGTTGTACGAATTGCTGGCCAACTTGTAACACGGCTTTGCTGTTCGAACCTACAGGATCATCTGAACCGGATACTAATAAGATTGGTAAGTCAGAAGGAACCTGTTTTACAAATTCAGGTTGATGTATTTTCTTTAATCCATCAAATAGACAGTTGAAAAATCCAGTAGTCGGTACAAATCCACAATATGGATCATTAATGTAAGATTCGACATTTTGTTCATTTGCTGAAAGCCAATCGAAGGAAGTTTTCGGATTTTTGATCAATTGATTGTATCGACCAAATACTAATCGATTAATGACGTAATCTGTTTGAGCGAATGATCTTAGGCGACCTCTCATTTTTGCAAGAGCAACGCCCGCAATACGACTTACACCAGGGTCTCCAGCCGTCCCAACGCAAATCAATTTGTCAAGATGACTTCCATGCAGTTGAGCATACCTTCTTGCAATAAATGAACCCATGCTATGTCCGAGTAAACTGAAAGGCAGATCAGAAAATTTTAATCGATACAACTGAATGACTTCGAATGCATCTTTCACAATTCGATCAAAGTCCACTTGGTCCCCGAAGTGGCCAAGTTTACCGTTTAAGTCAGCTGTCTTACCATGTCCTCGATGATCGTGGCCCGTTACAACATAACCACTGGATACGAGATCAGCGATAAAGCCTTCATATCTACCTATATGCTCTGCCATACCATGCAAAATATGGATGTGCCCAATTGGTGTTTTGTTCGGACGGCTTTCAATTGTATGGAGCTTAACGTTATCAGACGTTGAAATTGTCATTTCATTCAACTATTTCTCCACCTTTGCCTACAGCTTCTATAATGCGTTCATCAAGGTCAGTGAGCAGTTTTTCATATACTTCTGCTTCATACGTTAACAATTCGGCCATATAAGAAGCGACCTCTTCACGATACTGTTTCACTTGCCTGATATTAAAATACAGATCACCTGTACGACGAACAAAAAAGTCAGCTGGGGTCATCGCCATTTCATAATGAATCGCGTAAAGGATTTCGGCTTTCCAACGTGCCGGTAATTGATGAGGATCATTTTTCGTTGCGGTGACGTAATTGAAAACGACATCGACATTCGTTCCATACAATGATGCGAGCTGCCTTCCTTCTTCTTTCGTTAATCCATACAATTGTGCTTCATTCGATTTACTTTCAATAAAAGATTGATAGTGCTCTTCGTTATCAAATTCACCTCCTGATAGAGGTAGATATTCTGTCACGCATGGACCGAAAGATGTGTTTGGAAATCGTTTGACGACTTGATCCACAACGGTTTCCGCCATTTTCCGGTAGCCTGTCAGCTTGCCGCCTGCGATCGTCAATAAACCTGTAGAAGCCTCCCAAATTTCATCTTTTCGAGAAATTTCAGTTGCATCTTTGCCATCTTCATAAATAAGTGGTCGAACACCAGCCCACGTGGATTCCACATCTTCTCTCTTCACTCCTACAGATGGGAACATGTACAGCAGGGCTTCTAGCAAATAATTAATTTCTTCTTCTGTCGCAGAAGGATTTGCCCGGTCACCATCAAAAAATGTGTCTGTCGTACCCACATATACTTTATTTCCACGAGGAATTGCAAAAATCATTCGTTCGTCAGGTGAATCAAAATAGACGGCTTGCCGTAACGGAAAGATGGATTGATCGAGGACGATATGGATTCCTTTTGACAATTTAAGCCGTTTGCGATTTGAAACTTCATCCTTCGCCCGCACTTCATCCACCCATGGACCCGTAGCATTAACGACAACAGATGCATGTACATCCATTGATTCGCCTGTTAACGTATCAACGATTTCAGCACCCATCACTTTGCCTTTATGATAGAGGAACCGTTGCACTTTCATATAATTCAGGCACAATGCACCTTTTTGAGACGCTTTTTTCAACACTTCGATTGTTAGTCTTGCATCATCCGTCCGATACTCCACATAATGCCCTCCACCTAGGAGGCCATCTTCCCTTATTAACGGTTCCATTTCAAGTGCCTGCTCTGCCGTTAACATTTCACGGCGTTCGTCTTTTTTTACACCCGCTAACTTGTCATATACGAGCAAACCTGCCGATGTCGTCAGTTTGCCGAATGTGCCTCCTTTATGAAAAGGAAGAAGCATGCGTTGAGGGGTAGTGACATGGAGTGCATTGCGGTACACCGTTTCACGTTCCCGCCCTGTTTCAGCAACGATTTTTAATTCCATTTGCTTTAAATACCGTAACCCACCATGCACTAGTTTTGTAGATCGACTGGACGTACCTGCAGCAAAATCCTGCATATCCACAAGAGCGACTGATAACCCTCTTGTCACAGCGTCTAGTGCGATTCCTGCACCGGTTATTCCTCCTCCGATGACGAGTAAATCAAATTGATAGTTGCCCATGAATTGTTTCACTTTAGGTCTTGTAATCGCTGATAACATTTTTGTTCTCCTCCTCTTCAAAGCTTGAACAAACGTGTCGCTTCTACTGCTTTCTTCCAACCTTCATAATACTCGTCACGTGTAGATGTATCCATTTTTGGTGAATAGGTCTTCTCTTTTTCCCACAATGCCTCAACCTTTTCACTCGATTCAAAAAATCCAGTCGCTAATCCGGCGAGATAGGCAGCGCCTAAAGCCGTAGTTTCCAAATATGCCGATCGCTCTACGTCAATTTGTAATAGATCGCTTTGAAATTGCATGAGAAACTCGTTCGCCACAGCCCCTCCGTCTACACGCAAAATGTCAATGGATCGTTGTGCATCTTTTTCCATCGTCAGTAGCACATCTTTTGTTTGGTAAGCCAATGCTTCAACGGTTGCACGTATGAAATGCTCTTTTTCTGTCCCTCGTGTTAACCCAAATATTGCACCTCTCGCATCCGAATCCCAATACGGCGTACCGAGTCCAACAAAAGCAGGGACGACATATACACCATCTGTAGATGCCACTTTGTTTGCATACCGCTCTGAATCCTCTGCTTTTTGAATCATTCGCAAACCATCCCGTAGCCACTGGATGGCTGAACCTGCAACAAACACGCTCCCTTCAAGTGCATACGTCACGTTGCCATCGATTCCCCATGCGATCGTTGTCAGCAAGCCGTTATCCGATTGAACAGGTTCAGCACCAGTGTTCAGAAGCATGAAACAACCTGTTCCATATGTGTTTTTTGCCATCCCTTCATGAAAGCACGCTTGCCCAAACAGCGCACATTGTTGATCGCCTGCTGCACCTGCAATTGGCACTTCAGCACCGAAAAAAATGGATGCATCTGTGTGTGCATAAATTTCCGAAGACATCCGTACTTCAGGAAGCATAGCCATTGGTATATCCAGCATTTCACAAAGCTCCTGATCCCATTGTAGTTCGTGAATATTGAAGAGCATCGTTCGTGAAGCATTGGAGTAATCTGTTACATGAGCTTTGCCATTAGATAATTTCCAAATAAGAAATGAATCGATTGTTCCGAAAAGCAATTCGCCTTTATCAGCTTGCGCTCTCGCTCCGTCCACATGGTCGAGAATCCATTTTACTTTCGTTCCAGAAAAATAAGGATCGAGTTGCAAACCTGTCTTACGTCGAATTAGATCTTCACAGTCGTCATTGCGTAATTGATCTACAATCTGTTGGGTTTGCCTTGATTGCCAAACAATTGCATTGTAAATCGGCTGCCCGGTATGTTTGTTCCATATGACTGTCGTTTCGCGTTGGTTGGTAATACCGATCCCGTCAATTGATTCGGGTTGGTTACCACTCTCTGTTAAGACAGATGCGATGACCGATAATACAGAGCCCCATATTTCACTTGCATTATGTTCCACCCAGCCAGGATGTGGAAAAATTTGCTTGAACTCTCGCTGTGCAGTATGAACAATTTTGCCTTGCCGATCAAATAATATCGCTCGTGTACTCGTTGTCCCTTGGTCAATCGATAAGATGAACTCTCCCATTTTACCTTCACTCCTCTTCAATCAATGATGGAACGTATACGCCTTACATTACCCGTTTAAACATCTTCTCAATTTCATAAGTTGTAAAGTGGATCAGTACAGGTCTTCCGTGCGGACATGTATAGGGATTTTCGGCTAATGAAAGATCATGTAATAGCCTCTCCATATCTGCAAACGTCAAATAATGATTTGCTTTAATTGATTTTTTGCAACTCATCATAATTGCTGTCTCTTCTCGCAACTTACCGATGTCTGTTCGTTGCGTTTCAAGTACTTGTTCAATCAACTCTTCGATAAGGGTCGTCGCTTCGTTCGCAGGGAACCAAGCAGGATATTCTTTTACGGTATAAGATGAAGGGCCAAACTCTTCAAGAAAGACGCCTACATCATGTAATGCTTGGATATTTTCTTCTATTTTCACACGCTCATCCCCAGAATAATGAAAAATGAGCGGCATTAATAACATTTGACGTTCGTCTTCTTGCGGTCTACTTAATTTATCCCTAAAAAACTCATATTTAATGCGCTCTTGGGCAGCATGTTGGTCAATTAAATAAAAACCATCTTCGTTTTGTGCGACGATATACGTTCCATGAACTTGCCCTACCGGAACAAGAGATGGAAATCGTTTGTCCATCTTTACATCCGTTTGTTGAGGTGGCTCGATTTGCTCTTCCAACTGTATAGTATGAATCGTTTCTTCAACTGTAGACTCTTTCATTGGTAATGGTTGCTCAAATATTGTCTGAGCTTGCTTCACTGAATCAGCTTGTTCAATCTCTTGTTTACTGTGTACGTCTTTTTCAAAATGTACCTCTAGGTTATCGGGAACTGTCAAACTTTCCTTCTTCTCTTCTCTGTCGACTTGATGATGCATTTCTTTCATAGTTGTTTGAGTAGGCTTCATGTCGTTCCACATCGTCACTTGTTCTGAAGGAGGTTGTTGAATGACCTGTCGTTTAATTGCTTCAGGGACGATGATTGCTTTTTTCACTGCTTCATGGACAGCAGTTTTAATGAGAGCAAACAAGTCTGCTTCTTTACTCAATCGAATATGTTGCTTGGATGGATGTACATTGACGTCGGTCAGAAAAGGATCCGTTTCAACATTTACAACACTGATTGGAAACCGTCCAATTGGTAAATACGTATGTAAACCGTCCAATACCGCTTGGTTTGCTGCGTAACTTTTGACCCATCGACCATTCACAATGAGCGTCATATAATTTTTCGAAGCCCTCGTCATTTCGGGAAGTGTGACGAATCCACTTACTTTAAAATCGGCATTTTCCCCGTGGAAAGGGACCATCTTTTTAGCTACCGCAGTTCCGTAAATATCATGGAGCACTCTTCTTTGATCGCCTTTGCCGGCTGTTTGTAGTAGAACTTGGCTATGATGCATTAACTTAAAAGATATATGCGGATGGCTAATGGCAAGTCGGTTCACAAGATCGATTGTATGACCAAGTTCTGTTTGTATTGTTTTCATATATTTAAGACGTGCAGGCGTATTATAAAACAGTTGGGCAACCGTCATATCGGTCCCTTTCCGGTAGGCGGCATTGGATTGTTTAACGACCATCCCCCCTTCTATTTGCACTTCCGTCCCTTCCGTTTCGCCATCAGACGTCCATAAACTCACTTTTGAGACGGATGCGATACTGGCGAGTGCTTCTCCTCTAAAACCGAGTGTCCGAATTCTGAACAAATCATGCTCATTTGAAATTTTGCTCGTTGCATGGCGTTCAAAAGCGACCACAGCATCCCGTGCAGACATACCCTTACCATTGTCTGTTACACGGATTGATGTAAGTCCTGCTTCTTCTAAAGCAATTTCGATGACAGTACTCTCAGCGTCAATTGAATTCTCCACAAGTTCTTTGACAATGGAGGCAGGACGTTCGACTACTTCACCTGCAGCAATTTTATTGGACAACGTATCGTCCATCACTGATATGACATCCACTTTACCCCTCCTTTTCAATTTGATCGTTTACTCCTATGACTGTAGGAGGCTTGCACTTAGTAAATTTATTTATCAATCGACATTTATCACTGGCTGTTATTTTCGGCCAATGCTCAAGCTTATCTTATTTCATTTTTAATTTCTGTTGCCAATCTAGAATCATTTGCATCGCCTGCATCGGCGTCAGATTCATCAAATCAGCTTGTTTCACTTCTTCGAGGACTGAGTGCGTCTCTTTTGTCGATTCAGCCAATGGGGACGTTTCTTCCTTCAAATCAAAAAATGACAGTTGAGCTGAATCATCGTTTTCAACTTTTGGCTGCTCTATACTCTCAAATACTGTTAACAGTTTTTTCGCACGGTCAATGATTGAATCCGGTAAACCTGCTAGTTGTGCAACATGAATTCCGTAACTTTTATCTGCCGCTCCTGCCATCACTTTATGCAAGAATACGACACGACCTTCTTGTTCCATTGCCGCCACATGTACATTTACTAGTCGATTTAATTCTGCATCCAACTTCGTCAATTCATGATAGTGTGTCGAAAAGAGCATATTTGCACCAATTTCATGGTGGATGTATTCCATCATCGCTTGCGCCAGCGACATGCCATCATATGTGGATGTACCCCTACCAATTTCGTCAAACAACAATAAACTCTGTTCTGTTGCATTTGCGATGGCATATCTCGATTCCATCATTTCCATCATAAACGTACTTTGACCTGAAGCAAGATCATCCGCTGCTCCAATTCTCGTAAAGATTTGATCGGTAATTGGCAGCTTGGCAGATTCACACGGAACAAAGCAACCAATCTGTGCCATGATGACGGTCAATGCAACTTGTCGCATAAATGTACTTTTCCCCGACATGTTTGGACCGGTAATGAGTAGCATGTTCTCCGTCTCCGTCAACATGCAGTTATTCGGCACGTATAATGACTGATCCATCATTTTTTCTACGACAGGATGACGACCATTTTTTATTTCCAATGCGCGACCGCTATGAAATTGTGGTTTAACAAATCGGTATTTTTCAGATACTGTCGCGAATGCTACTAACACATCCAATTCGGACAATACGCTTGCGAGCAATTGCACTCTTCGGATGTGTGTTTTCATTTCTTCTCGTACTTCACAAAATAATGTGTATTCCAACTCTTGGCCATCTGCTTCAGCATTCAGAATTAGCTCTTCTTTTTCTTTTAACTCTGCTGTAATATATCGTTCAGCGTTGGCAAGCGTTTGTTTACGTTCATAGCGACTCAAGTCTGCCAAATGAATATTAGACTTGGTAATTTCAATAAAATAGCCGAATATTCGATTGTACCCGATTTTCAAGTTTTTGATGCCTGTCCGATCTCTTTCCTCTCTTTCCAACCGAGCGAGCCATTCTTTACCATTTTTTGATGCATCACGATATTTGTCTAACTGTGCATGAAAGCCATCTTTAATCATTCCGCCTTCCTTCACAGAGAGTGGAGGGTTTTCTGCAATTGAAGCTTCCAAGATCGTAAGAACTTCTTCGCATACATCAATTTGTTGCGCATATTGCTGAAGATTTGTTTCATTTGCATGAGCTAGTACTTGCTTGAGCAACGGAATTTTACGTAAAGAATTTCTCAATTGAGCAAGATCTCTTCCGCTAGCATTCCCCATAGCAATTCGTCCTGCCAATCGTTCGAGGTCATATACTTCTTTTAAGGCAGTCTTTAACTCATCTCTTAAAAAATAATCTTCTAGCAAGCTACTGACAAGGGACAACCTGTTTTCAATAAGTTCCTTGTCTGCTAGTGGCTGATGAATCCAACTTCGCAATTTCCTAGCACCCATTGCAGTGGATGTATCGTCCAACAACCAGAATAGCGTCCCCTCTTTTGTCCCGTTTCGAATAGATTGAACAAGTTCTAAGTTACGCATTGAGTTTGCATCGATGGATAGTTTTGCTGACTTTTGTATGTATGCAAAAGGTCGTAAATGTTCCAAAGCGGATTTTTGCGTACGCTGTAAATACGAAATGAGCGTTTCACACGCTTCCGTTAAATTACTTGGAATCGATTGAAACAAATGTTTTACATCCGTATCCGTTTCACCGTTATCCATGGAAAGGACAATATTCCGCTTGGAGATGTGTTCATTTAACGATAAATGAAGCCGTTCTCTCACGACAATCTCTTTCATTCCAAGTGCTTCAATTTCGCTAATCAATGTTCTTTCATCGCCTGTTATGAGTTCAACGTTCCCTTCTCCCGTTGCCAAATCCAAGTAGGCAAGAGAAAATTGGTTTTCGGCCAATTGATCGGCTGCTCCGATATAGTGATTTGAATTTGCATCGATTGACTTTCCTTCGATGATTGTTCCAGGTGTGATGACTTTCACGACTTCCCTTTTTACAATTCCTTTAACCGCTTTAGGATCTTCTGTCTGTTCACATATAGCGACCTTATGACCTTTCTGTACCAGTGTTTCAATGTATCCTTGGGCAGAGTGGAAAGGCACCCCGCACATCGGTATTTTATCTTTACTACCCCCGTCTCGGCTCGTTAACGTAATTTCGAGGATGGTAGATGCTTCAAGTGCATCATTAAAGAACATTTCATAAAAGTCGCCTAGACGGAAAAACAGAAATGCATCTTCGTATTCCGCTTTCACTTGTAAATATTGTTGGATCATTGGTGTATATGTTGTCATTCTGTAACCTCACTGCTCTTGTATTTCCTCTTATTATAACAAAACATGTTCCTACACAGAAACAAAGCGGATAATTTCATGCTGGCAATGCTTCCTAATAAAGAATTCTTCGGAAGCGTATCGTTGAACGAATAAATATCTTATATAATCCACTTCCCGCAAATTTCGTTTACGTGCTTTGCTCAATAAAAAAAAGCCGGATTAATCCCCCGGCTTAAAATGGTGAGTCTTTGCCCTTTTTCTCTTGCTGAATGTTTTCTGGCTCATGCGAAGAGGATTCTTCTTTAAATGACCACTCTTCTTCAAACTGATGAGGATGTACCGTGATGCAAACTTTTGTTTCCCCGACAATTTCAGCAACCAATTCTCTTTCGACTTTAATAATGAACTTCTCGCCACATTCTGAGATGAGTGCTTCTGTACAATTCGGATGCTGCACAACACTCACGATAATCTCTTCTTGCCCTGACGTCGGCTCGTCACGATAGTGCAGTTTAATACGGTCCTTATACGGCACGGATTCCGAGTAGACGGAAGTCTTTGAGTGGTCATGATGTGAGTACCAGACGTTGACATCAAACTTACCGTTGATTTCAATGTAGCCGCCTACTTTTTTCGCTTGATGCGTGTGGTTGATGACCCAACACCCTAAAATACTGGAAGGGTTGTTAGGCGGCTTTAATGAAACATTCGATTCCGTCCGTTTCTTCCCTTTTGCGATAACTGCCTTCGTTACAATCTGTCGTAAATTCTTCAGTTCATTTCCTCCTTCATTGACTTCTATTTATCCTATGCAACAAGAGCCCAGAAAGTGAAAAAAATCGGCAAGGAATTTATCCTCACCGATTTTTCAGCTTTATGCTAATGGTTTATGTTGTTTACTTTTTACGTAAGAACCTGTTTCTCCTTTTAAAACATCTCCGCCTGTAGATTCAATAATTTCATTTGTGACATTGTTGGCAATCGTATTTGTCACCAACTGAAGAAGTCCGTTCACTTCCACTTGTGACTGTTTAAATTCCTGCACAATTGGAACACCATCAATTTCTTCTTGAATCTTTTCAATTTTACTCTCTATGATGCCGAGCGCTCTTTCTTTTTCATACATTTGGAAATTGACTGCTTGTGTTTGCAATGATTTTAAACTAGCAATTTTTTCACGGATCTTTTGGTTTTCATTAATTTGTTCTTCTGCTCTCTTGAAAAACTCAACTTCTTCCGTGTTGGCAATCATATGTGCAATTTCTTTTGCTTTTTCAATAATCTCTTCTTTTGTATACATCTTTTCCATTATGACATCACCTTATCCTCTTCTACGACACCAATGAATTCGCCGTCTAGCGACCACGTTTTGGCTTCCGTAATTTTTACATTGACAATTTGTCCAATCACATCGCGGGGAGCTTTAAAATTAACGAGTTTATTTTTTTCAGTATAACCAGCCAATACGTCCGGATTCTTTTTACTTTCCCCTTCGACGAGCACTTTGACGACTTTACCTGCATATGATTTCATCGCTTCTGCAGACATTTCATTCACGAGTTTATTTAATCGCTGTAAACGTTCCTTCTTCACTTCCATTGGAATGTTGTCAACCATCTTGGCTGCAGGTGTCCCTTCGCGAGGCGAGTAAATGTATGTGTACGCCATTTCAAAGCCGACTTCTTTATATAAAGAAAGCGTTTCTTCAAATTGTTCTTCTGTTTCGTTCGGGAAACCTACAATAATATCGGTTGTTAGTGTTACAGTTGGAATAGCAGCTTTGATTTTCTTAACGAGCTCTAAGAAATGTTCGCGCGAATATTTACGTGCCATAATTTTCAGGATATCACTCGAACCGGATTGTACCGGCAAATGGATATGATCTAGTAAGTTACCGCCTTTTGCGAGCACTTCAATGAGATGATCATCAAAATCTCTTGGGTGACTTGTTGTAAATCGAATCCGCGGAATATCAATGGTTCGTAAATCGTCCATTAGATCACCAAGTCGATAGTCAATATCTTCGAAGTCTTTTCCATAAGCATTGACATTTTGGCCAAGGAGCATGATTTCTTTGTATCCTTGCGCAGCAAGGTGTCGTACTTCCTGGATAATGTCTTGAGGGCGTCTGCTTCGTTCTTTTCCACGTGTATAAGGGACGATGCAATACGTACAGAATTTATCACAGCCATACATAATATTGACCCACGCTTTAATATTTCCGTGTCGTACTTTTGGAAGGTTTTCAATGATGTCCCCTTCCTTCGACCATACTTCGATGACCATTTCTTTGGACATATACGCTTCGTGTAAAATATTCGGCAGTCGATGGATGTTATGCGTCCCAAAAATCATATCTACTTGGTCATAGGTTTTAAGAATTTTATTCACAACAGATTCTTCTTGGGACATACAACCACACACACCGATGAGTAAGTCAGGTCTTTCCAATTTCAAAGGCTTCAGATGCCCTAATTCACCGAACACTTTATTCTCGGCATTTTCACGGATTGCACAAGTATTCAATAAAATAACGTCTGCATCTTGTACGGTATTTGTCGGTTCGTATCCTAAACTTGTAAAAATACCTGCCATTACTTCCGTGTCGTGTTCATTCATCTGACAGCCGTATGTACGGATGTAAAATTTACGTCCTTTCCCCATACCGGCAAAGCGTTCATCAATTTTAAAATCGTCATGGTATTTGATTTCCTCTTTACCACGTTTCTTTGCTTCTTTTAAGGACGGTGGGGTATAAACCGTTTCAAAGTATTTACTATAATCTTTTTCTCCAGTCTCCTGTGTAGATCCTGTAAGTGGTTTTAGTTTGCCTGATTGTAGGCGTTGTTCTTCATTCATGACTTCCTTCCCCTTTCTTCAAACCTCGTGGGAATTGAACAGACTTGACTTCCATTATACATGAACTTCTGCACACTTTGTAGTGAAGGCGTTCATTCGTTTAAATTGATTACGACAACTATGTGACAGTTCAATCAATCTTTTACAGACAACTGTTTTCTCAATAAAAACCACGGACTTGTTGCGTCCGTGGTCAGTACAAATTGTATTCGCATTTCGGTCAATTGCTCGCTCAATCAAACTGTTTAACGGTTCTTCCGTTTTTCGACTAACAGTTTCAAAGCTGTCCGTCCCTCGCCATTAATTTCAATATCTGTGAATGCAGGAGCACATACAAGATCGCTTCCGCTTGGTGCAACAAACCCCCTTGCAATTGCTACTGCTTTAATCGCTTGGTTCAATGCACCAGCACCGACCGCTTGCATTTCTGCATACCCTTGATCTCGAATAACCGCTACAAGTGCTCCTGCGACGGAATTGGGATTAGAGCGGGATGATACTTTTAATGGACTCACCATGTTTCCTCCTTGTTTTCACGATGTCTATGGAATGTATTAATCCATACATCATCTTATGAACGCAAGGAGATAATTAGACGCAACTTCCTCATTCGAATGGATGGTCTTCGTTAATCATAATTCGTTCGACCGATAACGCCTTACCGGATTGATTGTCAATTTCAACATACAAGCCATTTAATTGGCCGCGACCTTTTTTCGGCACTTCAAAACGAACTGGAAGATTCGTTTTAAAACGGTAAATGACATCCTCTTTTTTCATGCCAAGAATTTCATCGTAAGGTCCCGTCATGCCTGCATCTGTCAAATAAGCTGTTCCTCCGGGTAAAATGCGTTCATCTGCAGTTTGTACGTGTGTATGTGTCCCAACAACTACAGATGCCTTGCCGTCCAAGTGCCAACCCATTGCAATCTTTTCACTCGTCGCTTCTGCATGAAAATCGACAAATACTAAAGGAGAAATAGCATGTGCTTCTTCCAATAGCTTTTCGGCTTTCTCAAACGGATCAGCATGAGGCGGCAGGAAAGTACGTCCGTGTAGATTAATAACGGATAGCGTTACGCCATTTTTCGATATCGTAGTCATTCCTTTTCCTGGCGCTTCGTCAGAGAAATTCGCAGGACGTATTAAATAATCCGTGTCGTCAATAAAGTCATAAATCTCTTTTTGATCCCACGTATGATTGCCCATTGTCACAACATCTACACCCGCTCGGAGTAGATCATCAAAAATCGCTTTTGTGATGCCTCTTCCAGAAGCAGCATTTTCCCCATTCGCAATAACGACATCTGCATTGTATTTTCTGCGAAGACGTGCAATATGATCAAAAACCATGTCTCTTCCAATCGATCCTACTATATCACCAATAAACACTACTTTCATTTTACTACCTCTTCCTATTTGTCTTTAAATTGACAGATTCACACAAAAAGAAAAGACTCCTGCACCGTGCTGGACAGGAGTCATTGGATCATTTTGCATATTCGACTGCGCGAGTTTCCCGAATGACAGTCACTTTTATGTGTCCTGGATAATCGAGTTCTTCCTCAATCCGCTTTCGAATATCACGTGCCAAACGATGCGCTGTAATATCATCAATTTGGTCTGGGCGAACAATAATGCGAACTTCGCGCCCTGCTTGGATGGCAAATGATTTCTCTACGCCATCATAAGACTCGGAAATTTCTTCGAGTTTCTGCAATCGACGAATGTAGTTCTCAAGCGTTTCACTTCTCGCACCTGGTCTAGCTGCTGATAGCGCATCTGCAGCTGCTACCAATACTGCAATGACAGAAGTCGCTTCTTCATCTCCATGATGTGACGCGATGCTATTGATCACGACAGGGTGTTCTTTGTACTTCATGGCCAATTCGACACCAATTTGTACGTGACTCCCTTCCACTTCATGGTCAATCGCCTTACCAATGTCATGTAACAATCCTGCACGTCTTGCAAGGGTTACATCTTCTCCAAGCTCAGCTGCTAGGAGACCTGACAAATAGGCGACTTCGACTGAATGTTTCAAGACGTTTTGACCGTAGCTTGTCCGGAAATGAAGTCTACCGAGTATCTTGATAAGGTCTGGATGGAGATTATGCACACCGACATCGAATGTCGTTTGCTCTCCTTTTTCACGTATCAATTCATCGACTTCCCGACGCGCTTTATCGACCATTTCCTCAATCCGAGCCGGATGGATTCTTCCGTCTTGAACGAGCTTCTCTAGTGCAAGTCTCGCTGTTTCCCGACGGACAGGGTCAAAGCCTGAAAGAATGACTGCTTCTGGCGTATCATCAATGATTAAGTCGATACCCGTTAAGGTTTCCAACGTTCTGATGTTCCGACCTTCTCTACCGATAATACGACCTTTCATTTCATCGTTCGGTAAATTCACCACAGACACGGTTGTCTCTGCAACATGATCCGCCGCAAAACGTTGTAATGCAAGGGAAAGGATTTCTCGAGCTTTCTTTTCGGATTCCTCTTTTGCACGTTGCTCTGATTCTTTCGTCATGACCGCAATGTCTGTAGAAAGTTCGTTTTCAACTTCGTCCAAGATGACGCGCTTCGCCTCTTCTCTTGTCAAAGCTGAAATTCTTTCAAGTTCGGTCTGTTGTGTAGCAACAAGTTCTTCCGCCTTGCGTTCCATCTGTTCAATATGCTGTTGTCTACTGGTAAGCGCATCATCTTTGCGCTCCAGTCCCGCTTCTCGTTTATTGAGAGCATCATCCTTGCGGTCAAGATTTTCTTCCCGTTGCAAAAGACGGTTTTCCTGTTTTTGCAGTTCCGCCCTTCTTTCACGGATTTCCGATTCCGCTTCAATTCTCAGTTTGTGATTTTCATCTTTCGCTTCAAGCAATGCCTCTTTTTTCATCGCATCCGCTTCACGTTTCGCCTCTTCAACGATTTGTTCAGCTGAATTTTTGGCACCCGTCACTTTTGATTCATTCACCTTTTTGATAACTAAATAGATAACAACTGCACCGACGAACAGACCAAACAAGGCGGAGATGATGTTCATGATGAGATCTGGCATCAGCTCACCTCCTCCTGCTTTTCTTATTCGTTTTCAGTCGGCCCGTATATCAACAATCAACATACTGCCATAATGATTTCAATGATGTGAAATAGTACAATTCTAATTGTATCTATGAAAAATTGCCATGTCAAGGATTCGAAAGCGTATTCGGAGTTTCCCGCTCTTTTTGACGAACAAGTCCGATAAATCACATTAATCATGCTGGACGTTGTATTATCGTCTTGACGGAATCGCTTTTTGTTAGGATTAAAAAACAGGGACATAACATTAAACAGTCCGTTTCTCTGCGCTTCAAAAGACTCGCTTTCCGCAGGGCGCGTTTGAGCCAATCGAACAACGAATAGTTCGGTCCACTCATGAATATGAAAATATAAATTGTAAAAGCAAAAAAATGCATGACGTCAAATCCATCATGCATTTTTCTCTGGTTCTGTCCCAGTCACATTGATTAAATTATTTATCTTCAGCAAATAACTCTAATTCTTCTTCGTCGTCTTCATCATGACCAGCAATTACGTAATTTGCACTTGCTAAACCATAAGAACTTCTGATTTTATCGGCAATTTCTGCACGAATATCTTTATTTTCTTTTAAGAACTGTTTCGCATTTTCACGACCTTGGCCAAGTCGTTCACCTTCGTACGAATACCATGCTCCACTTTTTTGGACAATTTCTAACTCTGCACCGAGGTCGACGATTTCCCCTTCTTTAGAAATCCCTTCTCCATACATAATATCCACTTCAGCCGTACGGAACGGAGGAGCAACTTTGTTTTTCACTACACGAATCCGGGTCTTGTTCCCCATAATGTCGTTGCCTTGTTTAATCGCTTCGCCGCGACGTACTTCCAAACGGACAGAAGAGTAGAATTTAAGTGCTCGTCCACCAGGCGTGACTTCTGGGTTTCCGAACATGACGCCTACTTTTTCACGGATTTGATTAATGAAAACAGCGATTGTTTTCGATTTGTTGATTGCACCGGAAAGTTTACGAAGTGCTTGGGACATTAGACGCGCTTGTAAACCTACGTGTGAATCTCCCATCTCCCCTTCAATTTCAGCTTTTGGAACAAGTGCAGCGACAGAGTCAATAATTACAATATCAATCGCTCCACTACGGACGAGCGCTTCTGCTATTTCCAATGCTTGCTCTCCTGTATCCGGTTGAGATAAGAGCAATTCATCAATATTAACGCCTAGTTTTTGTGCATATACGGGATCCAACGCGTGTTCAGCATCGATGAAAGCAGCTTGTCCTCCTGCTGCTTGTACTTCTGCGATCGCATGTAATGCCACCGTTGTTTTACCTGAACTTTCAGGACCATAAATTTCGATGACACGACCTCGTGGGTAACCACCCACACCTAATGCCGCATCCAGTGCAAGTGAACCAGATGATGAAGTGGCGATTTCACGATCTGTCTGTTCCCCTAACTTCATGATGGAGCCTTTTCCAAATTGTTTTTCTATTTGTTTTAACGCTTGATCCAAAGCTGCTTTACGATCGCTCAACAACAATTCCTCCCTTAACAGGTGTTTTCTTTTAATACCTGTCTCTACTATACTCCTTTTCTGAGAAATACACAAACAAAAAACGAACGCTTATTCGATATTTTTTCGCAAAATCCAAATTTAATTGAGAAAACCCTCGTTATTTCACGTTTTAATTGAGAATAGTGCCCAAAATTACATTTTGGCATTTTTACTTTGTAAGTACTTGATGAGGTAATAAAGCGCAAATCGTGCCGTTCGTAATCGATTTGTATTCCGGGACCCTGATAATTGTAATCGGTACGTTTCAACCTTTTCATCGGGCAACGCTAATCCTATCCAAACTGTCCCCGCTTCCTCCCCGCCGTGTGCACCTGGACCGGCAACTCCTGTTAATCCGACACCGATTGAAGACTTGAATTTTTGTTTCACATGTACTGCAAGCGCAGTCGCACATTCAGCACTCACGACACCGTATTGTTGTAACAATGAAGCAGGAATAGCAAGCTGTTCAATTTTCGCCTTTTCATCATAGACGATGACGCCCCCTTTTAGAGCTGTACTAATGCCCGGCTCACTTGCCAATTCTGAAGTGAAAAGGCCAGCAGTAAGACTTTCTGCAGCAGCAATTGTGAGGTTCTGTTCGTGTAACAGCTTAGCGGTTTTTGAAGACAACGTATCGTCATTAATTCCAAAAAGGTATTCCCCTACGTACGCTCGAATTTCTGCTTCCACTGGAACGATAAGTCGTTCTGCTTCTTCTCGCGTTTCTGCTTTTGCTGTTAAACGAAGAGTGACTGCATCAGCGGATGCTAATGGGGCAATCGTCGGGTTGGATTGTTGTTCGATTATTGATTGGAGCCTAAACTCTAAGTCGGCTTCGCCAATTCCGTAAAAATTTAATATGCGAGAGACAATCACTTCCTTTTTACCTAACATGCGTAAAAGGTACGGAAGCGCCTCATGCTCAAACATTGGTTGCATTTCATGTGGAGGGCCTGGTAATAGGATATAGTGACGACCTGACTTCTCAAGCGCCATTCCTGGTGCCATACCATGATGATTTTCTAAAACGGTTGAATTATGTAAGACGAGCGCTTGTTTTTTATTGTTTTCTGTCATTTTCCTACCTGTTCGAGTGAAATAGGCTTCTATGGAAACTAAAGCTGCATCATGGCTAACAAGCGGCGTATCTAGCAAATTAGCGATTGTCTCTTTCGTCAAATCATCTTTTGTTGGACCTAGACCACCTGTGAAGATGATCATATCTGCACGTTCGTTTGCAATTTCAATTGTTTGCTTTAACCGATGTGGATTATCTCCGACAACCGTTTGATAGTGTACATCAATGCCAATATCGGCAAGTCGTGCGGAGATGAATTTAGCATTTGTGTTTGTAATTTGACCTAATAATAATTCAGATCCTACAGCGATAATCTCTGCCTTCACGCCTACATCCCCTTACATTGAATCGAGTAGCACTCGTCGATTTTTATAGAAATAATCAGCACCAGACCAGATTGTAAAAATCAAAGCAATATAAAGCATGATTGTCGCAAACGGAAAATGGATAGCTTCGAAAAAGATATTATTTAATAAGAGGAAAGAAATCGCAACGAGTTGAGTAGCTGTCTTAATTTTCCCTAGTTGGTTGGCCGCAACGACTTCTCCACCTCCTGCAAGCACAAGTCGTAAACCGGTAACCGCAAACTCACGGCTAATGATAATAATAACGATCCATGAAGCTGCAGATCCAAGTTCAACAAGAATGACCAATGCGGCGGAAACTAGTAGTTTGTCTGCTAACGGGTCAAGAAACTTCCCCATATTTGTCACTAAGTTATATTTTCTTGCTAAATGCCCATCAAACCAATCGGTCGTAGCAGCAATAATAAATAGCAATGCCCCAATAATATGTTCAAATGAAAGCTCAGTCCCACCAATGTATATAGTACCCATCCCAAAATCAACAACCATGAACAAAATAAATATGGGGATAAGAACAATTCGAGCGACTGTAATTTTGTTTGGTAAATTCAACAAACTCACCTATCCTTTTTAATTTTTCAACTAACAATTATGTATGAGCAAGAAAATAGTCATCCTGTAGATGACTATTCTCCTTTTTTGTATTCAATAATGATATTTTGTGTTATTTTGTCAGAGCCATACGTCAACTTTTCATCATTTACATAGATCTCTGCATTTGATGTTCTGCCGACTCGAATTCTAATGTAGTCTTTATCGGACACGTCCAATTCCACCGTCTCACCAGCGTTCATGACTCTAGCCCTGTCTGTAAGCTCTTCTTTGTTTTTATCTCTTACACCAATCCATGTTTCACCAGTAACAACAATTTTCAGCTTGAATGTATCCGTATCCGTCAACGTATACGTAGAATCCTCACCGACTGTACTTTGATACGTGAGGACTTGCTCCTTCACTTCTTCAACAGGCTCAGGATCTTCTTTTTGTTCCTCTTTTTCAGGCTGCTCCGTTGCAGGATCTTTCGTGCCGACTGGTGGTGGATTTTTATCCAATGTTACCGGTTGCTCGGTTTCATGGTTCTCTTCAGGTTTATTGGATGAACCGCTTTGCCATAAAACCCAAACAACAACGATGATCACGATAATAAAGAGCGCAACAATAATTTTAGGTATCGTCTCATTTAGTTTACTGCTGCTACTGATGCCTCGTTTCCTCGACATCGGTTGTGCAATTTGTGGTGTTTCTTTTTCAATTACATCCTTTGGTGCTGAATCCTTGTATAAGGACAACATTTCATCTGCATCAAGTCCAACCGCTTCCGCATATTGCTTAATGAATGCTCGAACGTAAAAAGATCCAGGCATCATACTGTAATCTTCGTTCTCAATACCGGAAAGGTACCTTTTTTGTATTTTTGTTATGGATTGCAAGTCATCCAATGAATAGCCTTTACTTGTTCTCGCCTCTCGCAGACGATCACCTAATCCGGTCATATTTCATCACCTACCTCTTTCTATTTCGCCTCGACATTTTAGTTTGTATTCCCTTTACCGTAAACACTTACACTTCACAATAGCGTTACCTTACCAAATGAAAGTGAGCGTATTCGTTAAAAAGAAAAGCCAAAACCACCCATTTGTCCAGAATCGGACATCATATGGTTTTTTTCCATCATTTCATATGTAATTTCTTGGTCTGGATCCGTCCGAAGCTCAATGATATAATCAAAATCCTCCATATCATATTCCGAATGTTGAACGAACATATCCGGATGCTCAACAACTTTAATGGTTGGCATACGCATCATTTCCCTTACTAACTGCATGTGACGTTCGTCTCCTGATTTCCTTGTGACAATGCCATCTAAGATGAAAATATTGTCGGATGAAAACTCGTCACCGGCAAGATTACTTCTTACTGTCTGTTTAATCATTGTCGAGGAGAGAAATATCCATTTTTTGTTCGCACAGACACTTGCCGCTACAACCGATTCGGTTTTACCAACACGCGGCATCCCACGGATTCCAATCAACTTATGGCCATCTTGTTTGAATAACTCTGCCATGAAATCGACAAGAACACCTAAATCACTTCGAAGGAATCTAAATGTCTTCCGATCATCGACATCCCTTTGGATATATCGACCATGTCGAACAGCTAGAATATCGCGTAATTTCGGTTCTCTGATTTTTTTCACTTGAATCGTTTCCATCGTGGAAGCAATCAGTTCAAAGCGTTTAATTTGATCATCGTTTTCCGTTCGAACAAGCATGCCGCGATGGCCACCATCAACACCATTAATTGTTACAATGTTGACACGCAACATGCCTAAGAGAGAGGCGATATCCCCTAGCAATCCAGGTCGGTTGATTTGCACCTCATATTCGACATACCATTCACCCATTCGACACCCTCCGATCCATTATCCAAGCAATGTACAATAGAAAAAAGAATGTTCAGCGACAATGAGCAAGCATGTTGTCTACATTCTTTTTCTACTTTGGAAATGCTTATACGTATAGGACGTACAAAACGTAACTTAGTTCTATCATAGCGGATTCAACTGTCGATGAAAAGGAAAAAAGGTGAAGGGAGAAAATTGTCTCCCTTTTTGCATTTAGATATACCATCCGCCATTCAACTTGACAACTTCTCCTGTCATATAATCGGCTTTTCCACTCACTAGAAAACTTGTTAGTGCACCCACTTGACTTGGGTTCCCCGTAGATTGTAATGGAATTTCTTCCATGACAAGTTGTTTATCTTCTACTGTCAATTGTTCAGTCATTTCCGTATCAATCCAGCCTGGTGCAATTGCGTTTACACGAATTCCTGAGTACGCCGCCTCTTTCGCATAAGCTTTGACGAAAGCATGCTGAGCGCCTTTGACAGCGGAGTACATCACTTCTCCCGCTGCGCCAGTGTCCCCCCAAATCGACCCGATAAATACGACATACGAAACAGGAAAGCTGCGCAGTTGGGGAGAGATATCACGAATAAAGGCAGCAGGATTTCGCACATGAACATGCCACAATTCGTCCATCTGTTCGGCTGTCGTATCCGACACTAATTGGTAAAGGGATTGACCTAATGCAACGATGACTGCTTGAACATGACCGACGTTAGCAGTTACATGATCGGCAGCATTTCCTGTGGAAAAATCCGCATGAACGATGTTGAATTCCCCTGCTTCATATTGTTGCGCAAGTTCTTGTTGCAATTGAAGGATCTTTTGTTCATGACGGTTGTAGTGCATGTATAACGACCAACCATCCTTAGCAAGTTCTCGGCAAATGGCTTGCCCGATTCCTCCCGATGCTCCGAGAACAACTGCATATCGTCTCATTCGTTACTTCCCTTTCGATCCTGGCACGATCGTCATTACTGAATGACCTGCTTCATCGTTAATCGTGGCAAATGCATCTTGCAAATCTTGTAACGTCATCTTTTCTAAAGCTGGAACAACATCAAACAAATTCATCTGATTAAAGTTGTATTGCGTAAATTGATTAGCGATAAACTCGATTGAATTCAACGAGCGCATAAATTGGCCAATTCTCCGTTTACGAGAGCGATGTAAGTCTTCTTCAGTAATCGACCATTCATCTTTTTGCGCGCGTAATGTCGAGCGGATTAATGCTTCCAACGCTTCAGGATGTTCAGTATCAGAATCGACCATAGCAAACCCGAAACCTTTTTCAAACGTAAAATCATAACTATATGTTTCATCAATCAAGTTCTCTGCATACGCTTTAGTGTAAAAGTCAGATGTTCGTCCGAAAAGAATATCCAATACTACGTTAATTGCTAAATCTTGGCGCAACATTTCGTCGCCTTCAATGGCAGTGTTACTACATTTCATCCCGAAATTGAATTTTGGTCTTTGTACATCCATCTCAAGCACAGTTTTCGGCGCTTTTACTTCCATCGGCTCTTCAGGGTACTTCCGTTCAATTTCTAAAGGCTCTGAAAAACGCTTGCTCTTTTGGTCTTCTCGAATAAACGTCATCATCTCTTCTGGATCGACTGCCCCTATTACGAAAACTGCCATGTTGGAAGGGTGGTAAAAGGTTTCATAACACATATACAAATGTTCAGCCGTAATCTCTTGGATCGTATCAACCGTTCCAGCAATATCAATGTTGATAGGATAGTTTTGATACATACTTTGAATTGTACCAAAATAGCTACGCCAATCTGGATTGTCATCATACATCGTAATTTCTTGTGCAATGATTCCCTTTTCCTTGTCTGTCTTTTCTTTTGTAAAATACGGTTCTTGCACAAAATCCAATAAAACTTTCGTGCTTTCATACAAATTCTCAGTCGTTGAGAACAAATAAGAAGTGCGGGTAAAAGAAGTAAATGCATTTGCCGAAGCACCTAATACACCAAACTTCTGAAAGACATCACCATCTTCTTTATCAAACATCTTATGCTCCAAAAAATGCGCAATCCCATCAGGAACCGTAACGAACTCATTTTTCCCTCGAGGAATAAATGTCCTGTCAATCGAACCGTATTTCGTTGTAAATGTAACATACGTCTTCGAGAAGCCACGTTTTGGTAATATATATACATGTAGGCCATTTTCTAACTGTTCGTGATATAACGTTTCCTGCAAATGATCAAAATAGAGTTTTTCCATTCGTTACGCCTCTCTTCCTGATAGCAAGTAAATAAGTTCTAATTGAATGTTGGATGCCATATCCTGGATATCTTGTACGGTCACCGCTTGCCATTTTTGAATTAATTTATCCGCGGTGAAATGCTCATCAACTTGTTTGTATTGATCGTACACTTCAATTTGACCTCGGGCTGAATCGAACGCGCTCCGAATGCTATTTGACAGCAATGCGACCGTTTGTTCTAATTCAAGGGACGTCACATCACCTTTCTTTAAGGCTGCTAGCTGCTCTTCAATCATTGTAACCGCTTTTTCCTCCAAGTTCGCATCAATACCGGCCATTACGTACAAAATGCCATAGTATGCTCCGTATATACTATTGATCGTGTAAGCCATACTTTCCTTCTCACGAACATTCATAAATAATTTACTATGTGCAAAGCCCCCTAACACACCATTGGTTACTTGCATCTTCGGATAATCATCATGATGGAACAACACAGGAGTATGATATCCAACTTGGAGTTTACCTTGCTTCATGTCTTGTTTTTCAAATACTTTTTGAGGCTCTTTCTCTTCAATGGTCACTTCGAACGGTTTGCGAACATCCTCTCTTGCGGTAAAGGAGAACATGTTTTTAATTTTTTCAACAAGTGCCTGCTCATCCACATCACCGACAACATAGATGTCTATTACATCTTCATTAATCATTTTGTCATAAGCCTCTACGAGGGAAGCACTTGTGATTTGCGAAACGTGTTGCTCAGTGCCGCTTGAAGAAATACTGGCAGGATGATTAGGTCGCATAATCTCTAACATTCTCTTTTGTGCATATCGAGTTTTATCATCATAAACGGATTTAATTCGTTCGATTACAGACCGTTTTTCACGATTTACAATGGACTCATCAAATTGCCCATTCGATAAATTCGGTTTAAAAATAACCGCATGTACCATTTCGAGTACGTCATCGAATAACCCAGTCGTCGATAGATATTCATCGTTTACGCACTCCATATTTAATGAGACGATATGTGCACTTCCTCGTTTACCCGCATCCATATAGAAGACTGATCCATACAATTCATCCATCGCTTTTCGTAAATCACTTTGCTTTGGATACATTGCATTTGAATCTTGCATAACGTTCGATAATACAGCTCGATGAGCAGCCTGTTTTTCCTCTAATGTACTTGTCCATTTAAAGGACATTGTAATTGTTTTAAATTGGTTTGTCTTACGAATGTATAAGTGTACACCTTGTTGCAATTCAAATTTCGTAAACATATGAAAGCACCTCGTTTTTCCTTATTATACGAATACCTTACTTCACTATACATTTCGGAACAGATACATGGCAAAATAAACGCATTTTACCATCTGTCTAAACAATAAAAACCACTTAGACGCAACAATGACATCTAAGTGGTTTTTCAGAAACTTATCTGCTCCCTTTAATATAAGGTTGCCCATTCGCTTTTGGCGCGTTTGCTTTTCCGATAAATCCTGCAAGTGCAAGAATTGTCAATGCGTACGGTAAAATGTGGAAGTAAACGGTTGGTATTTTTTGAATGAAATCAATATCAATTGATCCGGCACTGATTGCCAGTGTCTGTGCAAATCCAAAAAATAATGCTGCACCCATCGCACCTATTGGATGCCACTTACCAAAAATCATAGCAGCTAGCGCCATGAAACCTTGTCCGTTTATCGTTGCATGACCGAAATCCCCCGTCATTGTTTGGGAATAGATCGCTCCACCGATTCCGGCTAAGCCACCGGAAATGATGACTGCCGTATAACGGACTTTCGTTACATTGATACCCATTGTATCGGCTGCCATCGGATGTTCCCCAACAGAACGAAGCCTCAATCCGAATGGCGTTTTATAAATGACGAACCAAGCAATTATTGCAACAGTAATGGCTAAAACAGACGTCCCATAAACCGACTTAAAGAACATTGGACCAATAATCGGAAGATCTTGTAAGATCGGGATGTTCACCCGCGGTATTTTATGTTGGATAAAATCTGTTTGACCTTTATCAAACATCATTTTCACTGAGAATAGTGCAATCGCAATTCCTAGCATATTGATCGCTACACCAGATACAACTTGGTCGGCCCTGAAAGAGACTGAAGCGACAGCATGCATTAAAGAGAAGATAGCAGATACAAGCATTGCTACGAGTAATGCAATCCATGGCGTCCAACTACCGAAAACGTCAGCATACGCCAAATTGAAAACGATACCGACAAACGCCCCCATAACCATCAAGCCTTCAAGTCCGATATTGACGACACCAGATCGTTCCGAGAAAACGCCGCCAATTGCGGTAAGGATTAGAGGGGCTGCATAAGCGATTGAAGTAGGGATGATAAAATAGAGAACTTCCAAAAAGCTCATGTCACTTCGCCTCCTTTTTCTTATTCAGCCGTTGCAAACCTACACGGATGATGTATCCTGAGGCAACAAAGAAAATAATAAGAGCAATTACGATGGAGACAATTTCCAAAGGAATATTTGCAGCATTTGGCATATTGTTCGCACCATATTTTAAAGAACCGAACAATGATGCACCGAAAATAACACCTAATGGAGAGTTCGCACCTAATAGGGCAACGGCAATTCCGTCAAAACCGATGCCTGTGAATCCACCACGAGAAGACATATTACCAAAAGTCCCTAAAGCTTCCATCGCTCCACCAAGTCCAGCAAATGCTCCTGAGATGAGCATTGCTAAAACGATATTTTTATTCACATTCATACCGGCATATTGCGAAGCGTTTTCGTTGAAACCGACAGATTTCAATTCAAAACCTGTTTTCGTTTTTTCTAATATGAACCACATGACGATTACCATCGCCAGCGCAACGAATATCCCATAATGCAACGTGGAATAATCCGTTAAATTAGATAGAAATTCCGAACGAAGCGAAGCGGTTGGTTGAATTTTTTCTGTTTTGAAGCCGCCGTCAGAAACCGTTTTGATGAGCGCATTTACAACATGTAGGGCAATGTAGTTCATCATAATGGTTACGATTACTTCATGCACTCTAAGTGTTGCTTTTAGCAAGCCTGGGATAAGCCCCCAAAACGCTCCTGCCAACGCTGCCGCCAATAGGGCAAACGGCAAATGAATGTACATAGGCAATTCAAATGCATAGCCTACATATGCTGCTGCAAACCAACCGACCATCAATTGCCCTTCCACACCGATGTTGAAAAGACCGGTCCTAAATGCAAAAGCTACTGCAAGACCTGCTAATATATATGGACTGATTTGACGAATTGTTTCACCAATAGCATACGAATCTCCAAAAATCCCGTTCCATAGTGCAATATACCCTTGAACAGGGTCATACCCACTGAATAACATGACAAGTGCTCCAACCAATAAACCAAGAATGATTGAAACAACAGGTACAAGTACATTAATGAGTCGATTAGACATCGTGACCACCACCTATTTCATTACCCTCAATGTGATTACTTGCTTGGTCACTTTTAGAATGACCAGCCATTAAAAGGCCGAGTTCCTGTTCAGACGTTTCAGCAGGAATGACCGTATCAACAATTTTACCATCATGGATAACGGCAATTCGATCTGAAACATTCATAATTTCATCCAGTTCGAAAGAAATTAGAAAAACCGCTTTTCCATTATCTCTTTGTTCAATTAGTCGCTTATGAATAAACTCAATCGCTCCTACATCCAATCCGCGGGTTGGAAGTGCAGCAATCAGTAAATCCGGATCACGTGAAACTTCGCGACCTATGATGAGCTTTTGTTGATTTCCTCCCGACAATGCACGTACAGGTTCGGATTCACCTTGCGTTCGCACATCATATTCCGCAATGATTTTTTTTGCATATTCGGAAATAGAACTATAGTTCATAACACCATTTTTAGAAAACGGTTCATGATAATATTCTTGCAAAGCCGCATTGTAACCAACAGAGAACTCCAATACAAGACCGTGCTTGTGACGATCTTGAGGGATATGGCCAAGACCTGCTTCGGTAATTTTTCGAGGTTTCATTCCCGTAATGTTTTGATCGTTAATCGAGATATGTCCGCTTTTTGTTTTACGCAATCCTGTAATCGCTTCTATCAATTCTGATTGGCCATTGCCATCAATTCCTGCTAATCCGACAATTTCACCTTTACGAACTGAAAGATTCAAACCTTTTACTCGCTCAATTCCACGATTATCTGTCACTACAAGATTTTCAACTTTTAAAACTTCTCCCTGAGGATTTGGAGGGATTTTCTCCGTTTTAAATGTCACTTGTCGACCGACCATTAACGTTGCCAGTTCTTCTGGATTTGTTTCAGCAGTAATGACGGTTCCGATGCCTTGGCCTTTTCGAATGACAGTCACACGATCCGTTACATCCATAATTTCTTGTAACTTATGTGTGATTAGAATAATGGATTTACCTTCTGTAATCAGTTTTTTCATAATCGCGATCAATTCCTGGATTTCCTGAGGTGTCAATGATGCTGTCGGTTCATCAAAAATGAGGATGTCTGCCCCACGGTAAAGCGTTTTTAAAATCTCTACTCGTTGTTGCATACCAACAGAAATATCTTCGATTTTGGCATATGGATCGACATTTAACCCATATAGCTTTGAAATCTCTTCAATATCTTTAGCAGCTTTTTTAATGTTGACAACACCCATTTTTTTCGGTTCATTGCCTAAGATAATATTTTCAGTTACAGTCAAATTCTCGACAAGCATAAAATGCTGGTGCACCATACCGATTCCCAGGTCATTTGCAACATTTGGATTCGTCACGTTTACCTTTTTTCCATTGACACGTATTTCACCTTCTTCAGGCTGATATAGCCCAAACAGGACATTCATCAATGTTGACTTACCTGCGCCATTCTCACCTAATAACGCATGTATTTCCCCTTTTTCTAATTGAAGGGTAATATTGTCATTCGCACGAAAATTCCCGAATTTCTTCGTAATGTTCAACATCTCAATGACATATTCCAATGGATTCACTTCCTTGCCCAATAATATTATTTAGGTTGCATAGCATTAAAATTAACACAATAAAAGGTTTGTCTTTAATAAACCTTTTACTCTATTAATTTGTCGTGGATTTCAACTCGTAAACAACAAAAGCCGGCATCAACCGGCCTTCGTTGTTCAGTTCATTATTTCGTTGTTTCAGGGACTTCAATTTCCCCGTCAGCAATTTTCTTTTTATACTCTTCGATTTGATCCAATACATCTTGTGGGATCGCACCACGAGAGTCTGCTAGCGCAACACCATCATCATGTAGCCCATAAACTTTTGTCTCTCCACCTGGGAATTTTCCTTCTTGAGCAAGTTTAGAGATATCTTGTACAGCAACGTCTACACGCTTCAACATTGAAGTCAATGTAATATTTTCATCGCCCACTTGACCTTCATCGTATTGGTCGGAGTCAACACCGATTACCCAAACGTTTGCATTCTTATCAGCTTCTTTACGTTCTTTCGCCTCTGCGAATACACCATTACCTGTTCCACCAGCTGCATGGAAAATGATATCGATGCCTGAAGAGTACATACGACCAGCAGCCGCTTTACCTAATTCCGCTTTGTCGAATGAACCTGTATACTTCACGTCTACCTTAATATCAGGTTTAACTGCTGCTACACCAGCAACAAATCCTGCTTCGAAACGCTCAATTACCGGAATCTCCATTCCGCCGATAAAACCGATTTTGTCTTCTTTTGTCATCAATGCTGCTGCTACTCCAGCAAGGAATGCTCCTTCTTGCTCTTTGAACAAAATGCTAGCAACGTTATCTTGTTCAACGACACCGTCAATGATTGCATAATGAGTGTCTGGTTGTTGACTTGCAATTGTCCCGATTGCATCTTCCATCAAGAAACCTACACCGAAAATCAGATTGAAGTCACGACGCGTAAGCGCATTCAAATTTGGTGTGTAATCAGAATCGTCTTTAGATTGAAGGTATGCGTAACCGCCATCTCCTTCAGCTAAACCGTTATCTTCACCAAACTTCTTAATACCTTCCCATGCTGATTGGTTAAACGATTTGTCGTCAATACCACCGACGTCCGTTACCATGGCGATTGAGAAATCAGATTCGTTACCGCCAGTTGAAGATGAAGTATTTTTGTCTTTGTCTTTGTCCGTACCGCATGCACCAAGTAACGTACCTGCCGCTAAAACCAATGATAATGCAAGACCGTATTTACGTTTGCTCACTGATTGGACCCTCCCTGTTTTTTATATTTTGGTATATAAATATGACGTTTGCACGTCGTTAAAGAACAGACTGGAAGCAGGAAATGCCTGGCTCCTTCTTGACGGAACTCACCACTTAGGAAGACTCCCATTAAGTTGGATGACGTTTCCTAGCATTCCATTCTGTTTCTTATACCCTTTTCCGGACTACATGGAAGCTGAATTTATCAGCTCTAAAGTAATTTTTTGAGTACAGGACCATTTCGCCTTCCTCACTGTAATGATACTGGATGAGCGCTAGAAGTGGAATATCTACACCACATCTTAAAATGTTCGATGCCTCATCATCATACCCAATTGGTTCGATATTGGCGATGGCTTGGACAATTCGTATGCGTCCTGATTTTTCTATTGAATCGAATATGGATTCGTTCTGTAACACTTCTGTACCTAATTCAAGATTTTTTGACAGTACGTGATCCACACAATACACAACAGGATCATCGTCAGCTGTTCGTACTCTTCTAATTGTAACAAGCTTATCCTCTTTTTCGCAATCAAATTTCCGAATCAATTCCTCTGCCGGAATGCTTTCTTGAACTTCCAACAAAATCGTACCTGGTTTCATTCCAGCGTCCCGTATCATAGAGGATATACTGGATAATTGTTCGATACCTGAAGAAAAAATTGGACGAGGGTTTACAAATGTACCGACCCCATGTTTACGAATAATAATTTTCTCTTCTTCCAAGACGCGCAATGCCTCTCGAAGCGTCGCCCTACTAACACCAAGATTACGTGCAAGTTCAAATTCGGAGGGGAATTTTTCATTTTCTCGAAAAACGCCAGAAGCAATGTCTTCTTTCAACCGTTCAATTACTTGTACATATAAATGTCTTTGATCTGTCTTCACCAGCATGTAAATCCCCCCTGAAGAGGTCAGACCTCTGATGTATAACGACTATACCAATCTTTCATACTATATCATTTCCATGCTACAAAATAAACAGCTGATTTCATATATTTTCATCTTCAGCTAAAATTTCTTGAAAAAGTACTTCTTTTGTCATGATTTCCATACCTTCTTTTTACTGAAGAATGCAACGCAATAATCCTTCTATAGCCTGACGTATGCAAGACGTTCATAGAGGGGTCCCTACCTGAAGGCAATAAATTCAATTTCGTGTATCCGACATGGGAATGTATGAAGATTTTATACATGACTGTCTGTTTCATTTCTTGTCGCAAGAACTTGTCTCGGTTTACTCCCCTCAGGTGGACCGACAATTCCTCTCATCTCCATTTGATCGACAATTCTTGCAGCGCGTGAATAACCGATTCTGAATCGTCTCTGCAACATGGAAACGGAAGCAGTTTGCATTTCGATAACAAGTTGCACAGCGTCATCGTACAATTCGTCAGTTTCCTCAAATGCTTGAACCTCTTCCACTTCCCCTGGAATCATTTCTTCTTGATATTGTGCTTTTTGCTGTTCAATGACAAAGTCGACAACCGCTTCGACTTCCTGATCGGACACAAAAGCACCTTGCACCCTCACAGGTTTCGAAGCACCAGCAGGTAAAAAGAGCATATCTCCTCTTCCTAGGAGTTTTTCTGCACCGGCTCCATCTAATATCGTTCTCGAATCGACTGCTGATGATACCGCAAAAGCGATTCGTGAAGGAATATTCGCTTTAATGATTCCCGTAATGACGTCCACACTAGGTCGCTGTGTCGCAATAATCAAATGGATTCCTGCGGCACGTGCCATTTGAGCCAATCTTGTAATGGAATCTTCCACATCACTCGATGCCACCATCATGAGATCCGCCAATTCATCGACGATAACAACAATATAGGGCATGCGTGGATGTTTTTCTTCGTTTTCAAGATTCCATTGTTCAATATGTTCATTATACCCCTCAATGTTCCGTGTTCCCGTATGTGAAAACAACTCGTACCTTCGTTCCATTTCGGACACGACTTTCTTTAACGCAACGGACGCTTTTCGAGGGTCTGTCACAACCGGTGCTAACAAATGCGGAACACCGTTGTAGACATTCAATTCCACCATCTTCGGATCAATCATCATCAATTTTACTTCATGTGGTTTAGCCCTAAGCAAAATACTAATGATAATACCGTTTATGCAAACACTTTTTCCGCTTCCCGTGGAGCCTGCTACGAGCACGTGAGGCATTTTATTCAACTCTGTCATCATTGCTTGACCAGTGACATCACGACCGAGAGCAATCATCAATTTAGCATCCGGTCGGTTGTTTTCTTTTGCTTCAATAACTTCACGTAAGCTGACGATGGCTACTGCATGATTGGGCACTTCAATTCCAACTGCAGACTTCCCAGGGATTGGCGCCTCAATACGAATGTCGCTTGCAGCTAATGCTAATGCAATATCATCAGCCAAACTTACAATTCTACTCACTTTTACACCTGTATCAGGCAGCACTTCATATTTTGTGACTGCTGGCCCTAAATGAACCTGTGTAACAGTAGCTTTAACACCAAAACTTAAAAACGTTCTTTCAAGTTTTTGTGCATTTGCATGAATGGAATCGTATTCAGCAGATTGATCATTCGATGGTGTTTGTCGCAACAATGAAGGTGGTGGTAAGATGTACGATTCATTTTCTTCCTCCCCTTCAACACCTGAATAAGTTGAAATGTCAGCAGGTTCTTTTTGTTCAACTTTCGTGTCTTTCGAATCGCTGCTGTTATGACGAGTAGTTTGAGCTTGCTCGACTGACGGCTCCGCGTGAACTCTCTCGTTAAATGCTGAAATAATGGGCTTTGAGACCACTTCTACCGTCTCAACGCTTGCAGAAACTTGTTCTACGTGTTCGTCATCATCTTGTTGCTTCTTCTTTTTATGTTGAATTCTACTCATTTGATCTGCATTCGTTTTGTTTGCTGTTTTAGTCGGTGTAGGCTTTCTCTTCATTTTCTTTTGAACGACTTCTTTTACCTTCGGATAGTTTTCAGCAATATAAGGAACCAATGCTTTACCTGTCAGTAAAATCAGGCCGATAATGAGTAAGAGCACACCTGCTACCGTCGCACCTGCGGAATCAAATAGCGCATGAAAAAGCGCAAACAACATCGCTCCGGCAAGTCCTCCACCTAATGCACCACTACGAGAACTGATTCCATCATTGGTAATGAGCACTTTCCATGTTTCTTTAATCGCAGAATTCGACATCAACACTTTGCTTTCATATAACTCTTTAAATAAATGGATGTGACTGAAAAGCAACAGACTAGCAAGCACAAAAAGACTGCCACCTACAATTCGATTCTTCCACCCAACTGACTTCCTTTTCACCATGAACAATAATGCTTGAACAATTAATAAGAATGGAACTGCGCTATGCCAATTCCCAAATAGCAGTCTAGAAAAAGACGATAGACCCCTACCTACAATTCCGAATTCAAATATGATAATAATAGCGAGTCCAATCATCGTCAGTCCCGCCACTTCAAATACTAATGGATGTGGTCCATCTTTTTTCTTTTTAGCAGCGGCGGCCTTTTTTTTCTTCTTCGATTTTTTAGACATGTTCCTCCTCCTTTCAGAAAAAGGATTTCCCGCCGTACGGTCGGCTTGGAAATCCTTTTGTTGTATATCATGTGGTTAGGTTATCATTTGCTCATGCAAGTTAATTAATACTCCATAATAATTGGTATGATCATCGGTCTTCTCTTCGTCTGTTGGAACAAATAAGAACTTAATGTATCACGGATTTCTTGTTTTATGTTTGTCCATTCGAACGTATCTTTATTCACATATTTCTCAACTATTTTGCGAACTAAGTTTCTAGACTCTTCAAGAAGCTCCTCAGATTCACGCACATAAACAAAACCTCTCGAAACAATTTCCGGTCCTGCAGCAATTTTTTTCTGTCTACGGCTTAACGTAACGACAACCGTGAAGATACCGTCTTGCGATAGAAGTTTGCGATCCCTTAATACGATATTGCCAACATCTCCGACTCCAATGCCATCAATAAGGATGTTTCCAGCTTGAACTCGTCCGCTCATTCGCATCTTTTCATTTTTATACTCAACAATATCCCCTTTATCAGCTATGAAGATTTGTGATTTTTGCAATCCAAGTTGTTGTGCCAGCTTTGAGTGGGCTATGAGCATTTTATATTCCCCTTGAATCGGGATGAAATATTTAGGCTTCATAAGGTTCAACATTAACTTTAAGTCTTCTTGACTGCCATGACCCGACACATGAACTTTTTTCGACGCTGTTAACACGTTCGCGCCAGCCTTAGACAACTCGTTCGCCATTTGGTACATGGCAACTTCCATACCTGGGGATGGAGTGAACGTAATAAGGATTGTATCTGTATCTTTGATTTTTATGTCTTTGTGATGTTTCCGAACAATCTTCTCCAACGCATCGAGTGGTTCACCTTTGTTCCCTGTTACAATGATGACGACTTCGTTATCTGGATATTTACCAATGTCCTTAACTGAAATAACCATCTCTTCATCGATTTGTAAGTACCCAAGTCGCATACCCACTTCAAAATAGCTTTCTAAGCTCTTTCCGACAACAGCTACTTTTTTCCCTGTTTCCAAAGCTTTGTCAAACACTTGTTGAATGCGAATGAAATTGGATGCATACAAAGCAACAAGCAAACGTCCTTCTGCTCCATAAAATGTTGTCGATAATTGCTCTTCAATGACCGATTCTGAAGTCGTATAACCTGGTCTTTCAGCTTCATTTGAATCGGACATTAGGATGAATACACCTTCATCGCCTAGAGCAGCCATTTTTGAAATATCCGGTCTATATTTTCCTTTCGCAGACTGGTCAAATTTGAATTCACCAGTATGGACAATAGCTCCTTCACTCGTATGGAAGACAATACCTAGTGAATCAGGAATGCTATGTGTCGTATGGAAAAATGTTACATGCGTCTTTTTGAAATTCATGCGGCTTTTATTGGAAACCTCAAAAAATTTCACGCCTGCTGGTGCTGGCATTGATTTTAAATGCTCTTTTGCCAGCGCTAGTGTTAGTTTTGATCCGTAAACAGGAGCTTGCACTTTTTGGAGAAGATAAGCGATGGATCCGATCGCATCCTCGTGTCCGTGTGTTAAAAAGATTCCTTTAACCCGCTCTTTATTCTCCTCGATATACGTTAAATCGGGAATGACGATATCGATGCCAAGCATTTCTCCCTCTGGGAACATGAGACCAGCATCTACAATGAAAAGCTCGTCATCAATTTCTACTACATACATCGCTTTGCCAATTTCCCCTACTCCTCCAAGGGGTATTACTTTAATAACTTCATTTTTCGTTTTTGTCACATTGTTTCCTCCTATACATTGTTTAAAAAGACTGGTGATGGATAATAAACCGTCTATGTATGCTATCAATTGAACAACTTGCATAATTGTACAAGCTGTCAACCTGCGAACATGTATCGCGTGTGCAAATATGTTGAATACCCGTCCAGAACGACTAATTTCCATTATACGTGACAATACCCTCAGTACACAAACAAAAAAAGCCGGACACTGCTTCCGGCTTCACTTTATGGTAATAACATATCGTGTTTTTTAAATGCATTCCAAACCGCATCAAATGTTTCGGATTCCTTCCCGAAATCCGTTAAAGGCATGCGTACACCACCCGTTTCAATACCTAGTTTGTTCAAAGCATACTTGACTGGAACAGGATTTGGAGCCGAAAAAATTGCATTAAATACCGGTAAGAGAATTCTGTGCATTTTTGCAGCTTCCGTAATATCACCGGCTTGGAACGCTTTGATCATTTGTTGCATTTCCAAACCGACCACATGGGAAGCAACAGAAATCACTCCATCTCCCCCTACGGCCATTAACGGCAATGTGAGTGCATCATCCCCACTGTAAACTTTAAATCCTGCATCTGTTCCGTTAATGATAGCAGCCATTTGATCCAGACTGCCACTCGCTTCTTTGACAGCACGGATGTTATGAATCTTTGAAAGTTCAATGACTGTTTCGGCCTGCATATTTACTGCCGATCTACCAGGTATATTGTAAAGAAGGATTGGTAGCTTTGTTTCACTCGCAATATGTGCAAAGTGAGCGACCATCCCTCTTTGGTCTGGCTTGTTATAGTATGGCGTGACGAGCATGACACCGTCTGCCCCTAACTGTTCAGCTTGTTTCGTTAATTTCACTGACTCAGCTGTGTTGAACGTGCCTGTACCCGCTATAACCGGGATTCTTTTGCGGACAATTTCAACTGCATATTTTACAATCGCCGACTTTTCAACATGATTCAAAGTCGGCGATTCCCCCGTTGTCCCACAAACAATTAACGAGTCTGTACCGGTAGCAATTAAATGTTCAATGAGCTTTTCTGTCAAATCAAAATCAATGGCACCGTTCTTCGCAAATGGCGTTACCATCGCTGTGCCTATTTGTCCTAGTTCCATACTTACCCTTCCTTTACGTCGCTTTTTCTGGATGCATCCGCTAAGGAATCACTTGAAAGCTCTAGTGTGAAATGTGGTCGAGTATAAAAGTATGGAGGTTGTGTCAAATTATGATTTTATTAATTCCTCGGCAATTTGGACTGAATTTAACGCAGCACCTTTTAACAGATTATCTGCTACAATCCATAAATGGAACCCTCTTGGATGTGAAGGGTCTTTACGAATCCGGCCTACAAACACTGCATCTTTCCCTTCAGCATATAACGGCATCGGATATGTCTGTGAAGCCGGATCATCTTGTAATACAACACCAGGTGCCTCATTAATAACTGATCGGAGCACATCAACCGTCACATCATCTTGATCAATTTCAATATATACTGATTCAGAATGGCCTGTAACAACAGGTAGTCTTACACATGTTGCAGAAACAGCAATTGTCGAATCGCCAAAGATTTTCTTCGTTTCGTTCATCATCTTCCATTCTTCAAGTGTGTATCCTGCATCACCAAACAAATCGATCTGCGGAATTACGTTAAAAGCAATGGGATAATGTTTTTCTGCAGAAGCCGATGGGAGAAGTTGCGCTTCGATTTCCACACGGTCTTCAAATTGCTTGCTCTGCTCGTTTAACTCATCAATTGCTTCTGCACCAGCTCCTGAAACTGCTTGATACGTCGAAACGATAATTTTACTAATCCCGAATTTCTCTTTGACGGGTTGTAAAGCCGCTACCATTTGAATGGTGGAACAGTTCGGATTCGCAATTATTCCTGCATGTTGATTGAGTGCATGTGCATTTACTTCCGGAACGACTAAAGGTATCCCTTCATCCATTCTGAAAGCACTTGTATTATCAATCACAACCGCCCCACGCTTAACAGCTTCAGGGGCAAACTTTTGGGAAATCGATCCACCTGCACTAAAAAAGGCAATATCAATTCCATCAAAGGATTCAGGAACTGTTTCTTCCACGATATACGAACGACCACCTGCGACGATTTCCTGACCTGCAGAGCGTTTGGAAGCTAGCATTTTTATAGAGGAGGCAGGGAAATCCCGCTCCAATAATTTTTCTAAAATTTTTGTTCCTACTGCACCTGTTGCTCCTACAACCGCTACATTCAACTTATCTTTTTTCATCATCGTCTTCCTTTCCCCATCTGTTAATGCTGTGGATATACATGCAATTGAAAGAGTAATAATACATTCAAATAATTTAATGTAACGATCTCTTTCCTTATAACCACAAAGTTCATTGGAGGAATTATATCATACTCCTACTGAATGCGCTTCGTATTTTTTTAATATTGATGAATAATTAATAACGGTTGAAGTTGTCTATTTTCAAGGGCAGCAGCTGCAGCTGGTACCATTAACGTAAAATCAGCAATGAGTGAGTTCGGTTTCTTGTGCGGATCATCTTGACCAAACGGAATAAAATAGACATTTTTCATGTTCAGTAGTTTCATGATGTTTGGACCGTTTAGACCTAATGCATCGTTTGTTGAAATTCCGAGCAATACTGGACTTCCATTTCTTAACGTTGCTTTTGCAGCCATCAGAACAGGTGAGTCTGTCGCTGCATTCGCAAATTTACTAATGGAATTACCGGTCATTGGAGCAATAATCATACAATCCACAGGTGAACTCGGCCCAAACGGTTCAGCGCCTACAATGGTTGAGATTACTTTCTCTCCTGTTGCGGCTTCAATCTTTTGAATCCACTCTTCACCTGTTCCGAATCGTGTTGCGGCCGTTAAAACGGAATGTGTGATTACAGGCACAACAGTAGCACCATGATCTTGTAACTCTTGAATGACAGGCAAGATCTGATCATATGTGCAATGTGAGGCTGTAATACCCAGACCGATTCTCTTTCCTTGTAGCATCTTTTTCCCCTTTCAGCGACTATTCATCCTTAGTAGCGCCGCTGCCAACGCTTTTGCAGCATCGACTGGAAAATGTTTCCCCGGCAAACCAAGGTGTATTGTATAGTATTCATCAGGGGAATTGGCCTTTAGGCAACCTGGTGCCGAAGCGAGATCGAATATACGAAACTGATCGTTTTCTTTCACACGCAACCATTGAGCCGGTATGGTGTTTATAAGGGTTCCGTCCATTGTAAGTGTGTCAGTTTCTAATCGTTCTGTTTGATAGCCTAATGCCGAAGCTTCACCGATTTGGTCAGCAGACCTCGCCAATATTGTGACAGATGCCCCAAGTTTCGATAGTACATCCGCCGTCGCCTTCGCTACTTTACCAAAACCGGCGATTGTAAACTCTTCACCAAAGACCAACCGTTTGGTCGATGCATAATATTCTAGTAAGAAGCCTTCAGCTGTCAGCCGTGCATTCTCCCACACATACTCCACTTCATGAAGATACGAATGTACAGGATTGCCCGCAACTTCATACGGAAGCAACCAATCTTTTGAGGCAACGCCTGTAAATAACTTCGTGTGAGGTTTTAATTTCTCAACAGGTATTGAATGAGACATTTGTAGAATGGGAAAAACAACATGCGTGGGTGAATAGTGATCGACAATTGACGCCAACTCTTCCGAATACTCGTTTCCATCGTAATGGAAAGTGTTGTTGCCCCACTCCTCCATAAGACGACTACATGCTAGCATTCTTTGATCCGTTCCAATGAATAACCATTTTTCATCAGTCTTCTTCAATGTCAAAGTCCCCCATACTATGTGTTTTTCCAAAAAGAATCCGATGTTCCCCAACTAATACAATTTCACTCCATGGAATGAATTCCACCGTATCATGCTCTTTATTACGGAAAGGAAAACGGCTAAATTTCTTTCGAATTTCAAATCCGATAATTGCACCTGTTTTCCGATTGAAAATTAAATCCGTATCAGCTAAAAAACCATACCGAACGCCATCCTCCACTTGTATCAACTCTTTTTGAGCCATTTCGGATAAAAGCATTCCTACTTCCCCCTTTCATATCCCCTTATCAGCATATGTCGAAGGAGCAGTAAAACTGACTATTTTTTATGGAACACTATCTATTAGGACTGATAACGGAAGTGGCACGGTCCTGTACGAAAATTTCGCGGGCTAGGCGATTTACATGCGTCACTTGTACTTGTTCAATCAATGCAACGACCTCATCTATCGATCGATGCTCACCCAAAATGAGCTCGTTGTTAGCATTCCGGTGCATTCTTGCTTCCGCACTATCCAGTCCTATAAGAAAACTGCCTTTTAATTGTTCTTTAGCATTATGCAATTCTTCATCAGTTACGCCGTTTTGCGCAACGTCCAGAATGATTTCATCCATACATCTCACCATCGTGTCCACTTGTTCCGGAGCTGTTCCCCCATAAATGACAAAGGCACCCGTGGAGGTAAATGATGAATAGTAGGAAAAGACGGAATAGGCAATCCCCAGTTCTTCACGAATTTGCTGAAATAAACGTGAAGACATTGTTCCTCCGATAATACTATCTAGTAAAATTAGATCGTGTAATCGCTCATCTTTTAACGGTAAGCCTGGATAACCTAAACAGACATGAGCCTGTTCAATCGCTTTTTCCTTCATTGTTTGTCCACTTGAAAAGCGTGGTGGCTGTATGACTGGATGATCAATCGTATCCTTCCTTGCTTTGAATGCAGAAAAATGCTGTTCAATCGCATGAATAAGCGCTTCATCATAATTGCCAGCTACCGATATAACGGTATTTTCAGGTGTATAATACGTCGCCATATACTGTTCAATCATTTCTAGGTTAAAGGATTGAATCGTTTCCTTACTGCCGCCAATCGATCGGCCAATCGCATCATTCGGGTACATGACTCCCCAAAGCCTTTCATCCACATCATCATCTGGTGTGTCTTCGACAGAAGCGATTTCATCCAAAATGACGGCTTTCTCCTTCTCCATTTCTTTCGGATCGAACGTGGAGTTGAAAAACATGTCAGCAAGAATATCGATCGCTTGGTGTGCATAACGGTCTAAAACGATTGCCGAATAACAAGTCACTTCTTTTGATGTATACGCATTTACATCTCCACCAATCCGATCGAATTGTTCCGCAATCTGTTTCGCACTTCGAGTAGGTGTCCCTTTAAACAACATATGTTCTATGAAGTGTGACAGTCCCCATTGGGAAGCCGTTTCATTCGAAGATCCCACTTTCACACAAATTCCAATAACAACTGAGCGAACATGTGGCATTTTTTCATGGACGATTGTTACACCATTAAGACATCTTCTTTTTTGCAGCATTGCGAATCCCCTCTTCCTGTTTGAAAGAATAAAAAGCCACCAACTTCACACGATGCAAAGTGGGGCTTTTTCTTTTATTTTATTCAGCTCATATTATGCGTTATTCTCTTTTTCAGCAGCTTCTTTTTGTTCTTTCAACACAATTTTACGAGACAAGTTCACGCGTCCTTGGTTGTCGATTTCAATGACTTTGACGAGCAGTTCATCACCCATCTTCAATACATCTTCCACTGCTTTTGTACGTTCTTCTTGAATTTCAGAAATGTGAAGGAGGCCGTCTTTGCCTGAGAAGATTTCAAGGAATGCACCGAATTTTTCAATTCGTTTCACTTTCCCTAAATAATATTCGCCTACTTTTGCTTCACGGACAATGTTTTCAATCATCGTCTTCGCTTTTTCGTTCATCTCTGAGTTCGGTGAAGAAATATAAATTGTTCCATCTTGTTCTGTGTCAATCTTCACGTTTGTCTCTTCAATAATTTTGTTGATCACTTTTCCGCCAGGTCCAATGACATCACGGATTTTATCCGGATTGATTTTTATCATAATAATTTTTGGAGCGTACGCAGACAGCTGCTCTCTCGGTGCGGAAATACTTGTTAACATATGGTCAAGGATTTTCATGCGACCGATTTTCGCTTGTGCTAATGACTCTTCAAGAATTTGACGCGACAATCCTTCAATTTTAATATCCATTTGTAATGCAGTTATGCCTTTAGCTGTCCCTGCCACTTTAAAGTCCATATCACCCAAGTGATCTTCCATCCCTTGGATATCGGAAAGTACGGAATAGTTGTCCCCTTTTTTCACGAGACCCATTGCAATACCAGCTACAGGTGCTTTAATTGGAATACCTGCATCCATCATCGCCATTGTGGACGCACAGATCGATGCTTGTGATGAAGAACCATTCGACTCTAGAACTTCAGCAACAAGACGGATTGTGTACGGGAAGTCTTTTTCATCAGGGATGATTGCTTCAAGTGCACGTTCACCTAGCGCACCGTGTCCAATTTCACGACGGCCTGGTCCACGGATTGGACCTGTTTCCCCAACACTAAAGTTCGGGAAGTTATAATGATGCATGAAACGCTTGGACTCTTCAAGTCCTAAGCCATCTATAATTTGTACTTCTCCAAGTGCCCCTAATGTACAAACACTCAATGCTTGTGTCTGTCCACGTGTGAACAAACCGGAACCATGCGTACGTTGTAAAATGCCCACTTCGGAAGATAATGGACGGATTTCATCTAATCCTCGACCATCCGGACGAACTTTCTCATCGGTAATTAATCGACGGACTTCTTCTTTCACGAGGTGGTCTAAAATGTTTTTCACTTGTTTTAATGTCTCTTCATCAACTTCTGCTTCCGTATAACTTTCCATTACGGCATTTTTCACAGCAGAGATTGCTTCCTCACGTGCATGCTTCTCTTCTGTTTGAATGGCACTGATCAATTCAGCTTCACATTTTTCTTTCACTTCAGCCAGCAATGTTTCGTCCAACTCGAATAGCGTAATTTCCATCTTTTCTTTTCCGACTTCAGCAACGATCATTTCTTGGAATTCAATCAGTTTAATGATTTGCTCATGGCCAAACATAATCGCTTCCAAAATGACATCTTCCGCCACTTCTTTCGCGCCAGCTTCAACCATGTTGATAGCATCTTTTGTTCCTGCTACCACTAAGTCCAGTTCACTTTTCTCCAATTGCTCTGGTGTAGGGTTAATGATGAATTCGCCATCGATACGGCCAATTTGCACACCCGCAATCGGTCCTTCAAACGGAATGTCCGAAATGGATAGAGCGAGTGAAGAACCAAGCATTGCAGCCATTTCAGATGTGCAATTTTGGTCGACTGACATGACAAGTGAAATTACTTGGACGTCATTACGAAATCCATCCGCAAATAACGGTCGAATCGGGCGGTCAATTAACCGGCTCGTCAATACCGCTTTTTCGGAAGGACGACCCTCACGTTTAATGAAGCCTCCTGGAATTTTCCCTGCAGCATAAAGGCGCTCTTCATAGTTCACAGTCAAAGGGAAGAAATCGAGAGCTTTTGGATTTTTTGAAGCAGTCGCTGTTGACAATACGGATGTATCGCCATAACGGACAAGTACTGCACCGTTTGCCTGTTTCGCGAGTTGACCTGTCTCAATCGTCAATGGTCTCCCGGCCCACTCATATGTGTACACTTTTTTCTGTTCTGTCATTATGGTACTCCTCTCTTTTTTCAAACGTAAGCAACCATACGTAGTATGTATTTAGTCATAGTGTATCAAAAATGATTCGCTTATGCGAAATATAACATAAATATTTGTTATTGACAGTTCGTTCGCATCAATTCAATAAAAAAAAGCGGGCAAGGCCCGCTTTCCATATCCATCTTATTAACGGCGAAGGCCGAGTTTTGCAATAAGATCACGGTAACGTTGAACATCAGTTTCACGCAAGTACTTAAGAAGTCTTTTACGTGTACCAACCATCTTAAGAAGACCTCTACGTGAGTGGTGGTCTTTGTTGTGTACTTGAAGATGCGTGTTCAAGTTGTTGATCTCTTCTGTAAGGATAGCGATCTGTACTTCTGCAGATCCAGTATCGTTTTCATGAATTTTGAATTCAGTGATCAATTCATTTTTACGCTCTTGTGTAATTGCCATCCTTTTCACCTCCTAATCGATAAAATATCCCCGAATCCCGAGCAATCGTTGGTGATTCGACTTGCCAAGGAAAGGTTCATGCGATTGCACTGATTTATCATATCATGCATGGCTGTTGTATGCAATAAAGATGCACAAAGAATTCAGTTCCTACGCAATTACCTATGTAATAATTGTTTGGCAGTATGCTTGTCTTTTCCTATTTGTTCGATTAACTCTTCGATTGACTGAAACTTTTTCTCAGAACGGATATGGGCGATCCACTCGAGAGAGAGTTCTTGATCATACAAACTTCCTTCAAAATCCATAATGTGCACTTCAACCGTCGGAGTTTTTCTGTTCGGATTATGGAAAGTCGGTTTAACGCCAACATTACATACGCCATCATACCAAGTAGTTCCTACTAAAACACGGACAGCATATACACCGTTTGAAGGAATAAGGGATTCAGGTTCAGATGCGATATTAGCAGTCGGAAACCCGAGTTGACGCCCTCTTTTATCACCATGAATCACTGTTCCTACAGTTCTAAACGGTCTACCAAGCAATCTTGCTGTATGTTCAACATCACCTTGAGCAAGCAATTCACGGATTCTAGTCGAGGAGATTTTATGTGCATCTGCTTCCACTTTTGGAATGATCGTCGTCTCATAAACTCCGTCCGCTAATGCAGCCATCTGTTCCATCGTGCCTGAACCTTTGGAACCAAATGTAAAGTCGAAACCAGCTGTGACATGTTTGACGCCTAATCCTTTCATGAACAATTCAACAAACGCTTCTGGTGATAAAGATGCGAGCTCCCAATTGAATGTGACGATGAATAATGTATCAATTCCCATGTCTTGAAGAAGTCTAATCTTCTCTCGATAAGGGGTTATATACCCTACTTTATCCGTTCCACTTTTGAATAGATGGGACGGGTGAGGATCGAACGTCATGACCGCTGATTGGATCCCCAATTCTTCCGCTTTCCTTTTCGCCGCCTCAATGACTGTCTGATGACCTCTATGCAAACCGTCAAAAAAACCGATTGCTAAGGAGAACGGTCCAGCGGTAGGTGTTTGAAAATTGTCTGGATAGTGTAAACGATGAATTTCCATGAATTTCTCCCTTACCGATTGACCGGAAACATTTTTTCCGGTTTCATCAATCCTTCTTTAGTCGGATGGTTGCGATAAATCGCAACCGCTTTGTCCTTGTGAGTAAATACAATCACATCATTTTGCAAAAGCAACTTATGTTGAGGCAATACTTGCCCATTCATTATTTTATCATACAAATCTTCTTCGAGTGGCACAAAAGTAAAGTCGATGAGCGCATCTTCCAATGGTCGAATGAAATTGTTCAATTGGCCATTTTCTTTTCGTTCCACCACTTCCGCTAACGTCATACAATCCTGTTGAACAAAGTTGCCAGATGCGGTCCGCACTAAGTTCTTCATGTGAGCAGGATAACCGAGTTGTTCGCCAATTTGGACCGATAACGTTCGAATATATGTCCCTTTACCACACGCAATGCGAATGGAAAATTGCAACTCTTCGCCTTCAAAAAAATCAGCATCATCTAAAAGCTCAATTTCATAAATGTGCACTTTTCTTGAGGGTCGCTCCACTTCAATTCCTTTTCTCGCATACTCATATAATCTTTTACCATTCACTTTTACTGCAGAGTACATAGGAGGAATTTGTGTGATTTCTCCAGTTAAACGCTGTAGAACTGTAAGCAACTCTTCGCGTGTGACTCGTTTAAACGTTTCGTCCGACTCGACGACTGCTCCATCCGCGTCTTCCGTCTCTGTAGACGCGCCTATTGAAACAGTAGCAATATACTCTTTACCTGCGTCTGTAACGTATTCAGCGACCTTTGTCGCTTGTCCTAGACAGATGGGGAGTACACCTTCTACACTCGGATCTAACGTGCCCGTATGCCCAATCCTTTTCATGCCGAGTATTTTTCGTAATTTGAAGACACAATCATGTGATGTCATTCCTTTTTCTTTCCACAACGGCAGAATCCCTTCCATTCCATCCCTCCTATCTTCTTAAGGCAAAAGGAGGAAATCGGATAAGTCCTTTTGGACACCGACTCCCTCCAATTTTCATTCTTCAGTGTTTACTTGACGAAGTAATGATTCGATGCGATTACCGTATTCAACGGAATCATCAAATGCGAACTCGATTTCAGGTGTTTTACGAAGTCTGATTCGTTGTCCAATTTCAGAACGAATGAATCCTTTTGCTTTCATTAGACCTGCCAAAGTAGCTTCTTTTTGCGCATCATTTCCAAGTACAGAAATAAAAATCGTCGCTTGTTGTAAATCTCCAGTCACTTCAACATCAGTGACTGTGACAAAGCCAATCCGAGGATCTTTTAACTTTTGGCCAATGATGCCTCCAAGTTCTTTCTTCATCTGTTCAGCGACCCGATTTGCACGCATAGACATGAATGGTCACCCCTATTTCTTATCAATAATAATCTAGCACTAAATCAGTCATTTCCCACTCAGGATTCGATTCCAGGAAGCGGATAGCCCTTCTCGTCTCTCCTTCCGCTGCCTCTTTTGAAGAAGCGACGGATACGAGAGCGATTGTTGTACGCTGCCACAAATCCTGGTAATCGATTTCCGCAACGGAAACATTAAAATCATTTTTTACGCGATCGGTCATCTTTTTTAGGACCGACCGTTTTTCTTTCAGCGAATGGACATCTGGAATGAAGAATATGCATTCGGCATACACAATCATGACCGTTTGACTTCCTCCATGACAAAGGCTTCAAAGATGTCGCCTTCCTTGATGTCATTGAAGTTCTTCACAGTAATACCACATTCGTAGCCTTTAGATACTTCTTTTACATCATCTTTAAAGCGTTTCAACGTATCAAGCTCACCTTCAAAAATGACGATGTTATCACGAAGTACTCTGACGCCGGCATCTCTCGTCAATTTACCTTCAGTGACGTAACTTCCAGCAATTGTACCGATTTTAGAAACCTTGAATGTCTCACGAACTTCAGCTTGCCCGATTACTTTCTCCTCAAATTCAGGATCCAGTAACCCTTTCATCGCAAATTCGATTTCCTCGATTACTTTATAAATGACGCGGTGTAAACGAATGTCGACACCTTCTTCTTCAGCAGCACGTTTCGCATTGACATCAGGTCGAACGTTGAAACCAATTACAATTGCATTAGATGCAGCCGCAAGGGAAATATCAGATTCATTGATAGCACCTGCACCGGTATGAATGATTTTGACGTTAACACCTTCCACTTCAATTTTCATAAGGGAAGCCGCCATAGCCTCAACTGTACCTTGAACGTCAGCTTTAACTATCAAATTCAGTTCTTTCATTTCACCTTGTTTCATTTGATCGAACAAGTTATCAAGCGTAACACGTGTTTTCTCTACACGTTGTTCTTGCAATGCATCGCCTGCTCTTGACTCACCGATTTGACGAGCGGTCTTTTCATCTTCAAACACAACAAAGCGATCGCCAGCTTGAGGTACTTCATTCAATCCTGTTATTTCAACAGGTGTCGATGGACCCGCTTCTTTCACACGACGGCCTAAGTCATTGATCATCGCACGCACTTTACCAAATGTCGTACCAACAACAATCGGGTCACCTACACGTAATGTTCCATCTTGCACGAGTAACGTTGCGACAGATCCACGTCCGCGATCGAGCTGTGCTTCGATCACAGTTCCTTTCGCACGGATGTTTTTGCTTGCTTTCAATTCTGCAACTTCTGAAACGAGTAACACCATTTCAAGAAGATGGTCAATTCCTTCACCTTTCAATGCAGAAATTGGTACAAAAATCGTATCTCCGCCCCATGCTTCAGAAAGAAGTCCATGCTCTGTCAGCTCTTGCATGACACGGTCAGGATTTGCGGAAGGTTTATCCATTTTGTTCACCGCAACAATAATTGGTACTTCAGCCGCTTTTGCATGGTTAATCGCTTCGATTGTTTGCGGCATGACGCCATCATCGGCAGCTACTACTAAAATTGTAATGTCAGTAACTTTGGCACCTCGTGCACGCATTGTCGTAAAGGCAGCATGCCCAGGCGTATCAAGGAAAGTAATTTTCTTTCCTTCCACTTCGATTTGATAGGCACCAATATGTTGAGTGATTCCGCCAGCTTCACCTTGTGTCACTTTTGTATCACGAATAGAGTCAAGTAGTGTCGTTTTACCATGGTCAACATGCCCCATAATTGTTACGACTGGAGGACGTTCAGTTAGTTCCGCTTCAACTTCTTCTGAATCTTCAAAGTAAATTTCAAGATCGGTGACATCAATGCGGATTTCCTCTTCCACTTCCACTTCATAATCTGCGCAAATTAGTTCAATTGCATCCTTATCCAGTTCTTGGTTAATTGTTGCCATAACACCAAGCATAAAGAGCTTTTTGATGATTTCAGACGGTTCGCGTCCTAATTTGTTTGCAAGCTCTCCGACAGATAAGGACTCATAAAATGTAATTTTTTCCGGCAATGGTTTTTCCACTTTCGGCATTGGTGCTGGACGATGTCTTCTGCGCCCTTGGTTAATGCCGCGAGCAGGAGGTCTGCCTCCGCGCCCAGCAGGACGATTACCACCTTGTGCTCCTTGTCCTTGACGTGGTTGGCCTTGTGCAGAACGGTTGCCTTGCGTGCCGCCTTGCCCTTGGCGCTGTTGGCCTTGCGTAGAACGGTTGCCTTGCGCGCCGCCTTGCCCTTGACGTTGTTGACCTTGTGTAGAACGGTTGCCTTGCGCGCCGCCTTGCCCTTGACGTGGTTGGCCTTGTGCAGAACGGTTGCCTTGCGATCCTTGCCCTTGACGTGGTTGGCCTTGTGCAGAACGGTTGCCTTGCGATCCTTGCCCTTGACGTTGTTGACCTTGTGCAGAACGGTTACCTTGCGCGCCGCCTTGCCCTTGGCGCTGTTGGCCTTGTCTTGGTCGATCGTCTTGCTTATTTCTCTCTTGTGATGGACGTGCGCCATTTGAAGATGGCTTTTGCCCTTGCTTTGCTGTATTCGGAGGAGTTGAACCACCTTTGCTGAAATGCTTATCCAATTTATCTTTCGCATCCTTATCTAGCATTGACATATGATTCGACACCTTTACATTCATCTTTCCAAGCTCATCTATGACTTCCTTACTCGTCCGATTCACTTGTTTCGCGTATTCGTGTACACGTATCTTCGTCATTAGCCCACCCCCGGTTATATTCGTTGAGGAGCCCGGATATTTTACCGGCAAAACCGGCATCCGTTAACGCGAGTACGACCCGCGACTCTTTTCCGATTGCATGGCCAAGAGCTTCCCGGCTCCCAAACACATGCTTCTCAACGTTGTAAAAACTGCATTTATCATGAACTTTTTTGTGTGTATTTTTTGAAGCATCTTTAGAAATGATGACAAGTCGAGCATTTCCAGCACGAATGTCTTTTACGACCAATTCTTCACCGGTAATCAATTTCCGAGCTCTGGCTGCCATTCCTAGCAACTGAAAAATTTTCTGTGGATGATTCATTTCAATGCCTCTCGACGGATTGCATGAAGAAGGTCCTCGTACACTTCCTCGGGCACAGAAGTTCCCAATTGACTTTCAATGGCCCGATTGCGTTTTGCAGTTTCGACAGCTGCTTCAGTTTTTGATACATATGTACCTCGTCCTGACTTCTTCCCAGTCAAGTCGACTGAAACTTCGCCTTCTTTCGTGCGCACAATCCGGATCATTTCTTTTTTAGGGTACATGTCACCTGTAGCAGCGCATTTCCGCAAAGGGACTTTTTTCTTACTAGTCATGGGCACTCATCCTTTCATTTCATTTGTCATCAGTTTCCGAATAAAGATCAATCGTTTCTAAGTCAGTTTCATCATCCGATTCCACATCAAAATACGGATCATCTTTAAACGTATCGTCTCCATTATTCGCACCTGTATATACATCATTTTCATGCTCATCTACAGTATTGTATGGAGTATTCGCAGAAGGATAAATTCCTAATTCACGAGCATCCGTTTCGCTTTTTATATCAATTTTCCATCCTGTCAACTTCGCTGCAAGTCTTGCGTTCTGTCCTCGTTTCCCAATTGCCAAGGAAAGTTGGTAATCAGGTACAACGACTGTTGTCGACCGTTCTTCTTCGTTCACTTGTACGTCAAGCACTTTTGAAGGGCTTAAAGCATTTGCTACAAAGACGATTGGATCTTCTGACCATTCGACAATGTCGACTTTCTCCCCGTTCAACTCATTTGAGATGGACTGGACACGCGCTCCACGTGCTCCAACACAAGAACCGACTGGATCGACTTCTTCATTGTTTGTATGCACAGAAATCTTTGAGCGATCGCCGGCTTCACGGGCAATGGACTTGATTTCAACAATACCATCGTAAATCTCAGGCACTTCCATTTCAAACAACCTGCGCAAAAGTCCAGGATGCGTACGGGACACAAAAACTTGAGGTCCACGGGAAGTTCTTTCGACTTTAGTAATGTACACTTTAATGCGATCGTGTGGTTTATATGATTCAGTCGGGATTTGTTCTCCAGCAGGCAAAACAGCTTCAACTTTTCCAAGACCGACATACAAATTACGTGCATCGAGACGTTCTACGATTCCATTGACAATATCATCTTCGCGGTCAACGTATTCGTCATAAATTAACCCACGCTCCGCTTCACGCACCCGTTGTGTAACGACTTGTTTAGCTGTTTGAGCTGCGATACGGCCAAAATCTCGTGGTGTGACTTCCTCTTCCACGACATCTCCTATTTCGTAAGCGGGATTGACAAGCAGTGCATCTTCCAACGCCATTTGTAACCGCTCATCATCAACTTCATCGACAACGTCTTTTCGCGAATAGACTTTCATCGTACCTTTTTCAAGGTTTAAATCAACGCGGACATTTTGCGCCTGATTGAAATTTCGTTTGTAGGCGGTCACGAGTGCCGCTTCAATCGCTTCAACAATAACATCCCTAGAAATTCCTTTTTGTTTTTCAAGGGCTGTCAATGCATCGAGTAGATCACTACTCATAATTAATCACTCCTCTATTCAATTATGCCGAAAAGTCAATCGCCAACCGTGCAAAAGCAATTTTCGCCTTTTCAATTTCTACTTGCAATTTGCGTGTCTTAATTCGAATCTCAACTTCTGCAATTTCAGGACCGTATGAAAGCAAATAGCCTTCAAATTCTTTCATGCCATTGATCGGTTCATATGTTTTAATGAATACATATTGACCGATTGCTTTTAAGAAGTCTTCTTCTTTTTTCAATGGCCGCTCTGCACCTGGTGAAGAGACTTCGAGGAAGTAATTTTGCGAAATCGGATCAACTCGATCCAATTCCTCACTCAGCCTTTCACTAACTTGTGCACATTGCTCAATATCGATATTGCCTTCTGGCGTATCAACATATATGCGCAAAAACCAGTCTTTACCTTCTTTTAGAAATTCGATGTCAACCAATTCCAACTCGAGGTCTTTCACAATCGGACTGACGAGTTTTTCAACTTGTTCTGTAATTTTACTCATCATAACCCTCCCGAAAATTCATTTAACTTATCCAATCCGCAAAGAACAACAGAAAAGAGCGGGAAACCCCACTCTTTTCGCGTAAGACTTATAGCAAAAGTTGCTACAATTATACCATCTACTGGGCATCTATGCAAACAATGTGCCAATGCTTTCCGAAGTTGACAGCATTTTTATCAAAACAACGAGAGCTGGTTCGAGTCTGGCATACCTTCCAAACACCCTAATGTATCCATGAATTCAATGACTGTCTTCGATACTCGACCGCGTTGTTGCAAGTCTTCTTTAGAGAGGAAGATCCCATCTTTACGCGCTTCAACAATCGTTTTGGCAACGTTCGTTCCGAGCGAAGGAATCGAGTCGAATGGCGGAATGAGTTTGTTTCCATCTATTAAGAAGACCGATGCATCCGATTTATACAGGTCAGGTTTCGCAAACGTGAATCCGCGTTCTCCCATTTCTAAAGCAATTTCAAGTACAGTTAACAAGTTCTTTTCCTTCGGGGAAGCTTCCAAACCTTTATCGTTTATTTCTTTGATTTTGGCACGCATTGAAGCAGTCCCTTTTGTCATCGTAAGCAAATCATAATCGGTCGCCCGCACTGTAAAGTACGCTGCATAGTACATAATCGGATGATGTACTTTAAAATATGCAATTCGCAGTGCCATCATAACGTATGCAGCAGCATGGGCTTTAGGGAACATGTATTTTATTTTCTTACAAGAATCGATATACCATGCAGGTACATTATTTGCTTTCATTTCCGCTTCGAATTCTGGAGTCAGCCCTTTCCCTTTCCGAACAGATTCCATAATCTTAAATGCCATGGATGGTTCTAGACCTTGATAAATCAAGTACACCATAATATCATCACGACATCCAATCACGTCGGATAATTGACAAATTTTATTTTGAATCAATTCTTGCGCATTCCCTAACCACACGTCAGTCCCATGAGAAAGTCCGGAAATTTGAATGAGTTCGGAGAAGGTAGACGGCTTCGTTTCTTCCAACATCTGCCGTACGAAGCGTGTACCGAATTCCGGCACCCCTAACGTTCCTGTCTTGCAATCAATTTGCTCCTCAGTTACCCCCAATGAAGTCGTCCCGCTGAACAATGCCATGACCCCTTCATCGTCGGGTGGTATCGTTTTCGGATCTATACCCGATAAATCTTCCAACATTTTAATCATTGTCGGATCATCGTGGCCAAGAATATCCAATTTCAGCAAGTTATTATCAATGGAATGGAAGTCAAAATGCGTCGTCCGCCAACTTGAACCTGTATCATCTGCAGGATATTGGATTGGCGTAAAGTCAAATATATCCATGGTATCAGGTACAACAATGATGCCGCCTGGATGTTGTCCGGTATTCCGTTTAACACCCGTACAGCCTTGTACGAGCCTGTCGATTTCCGCTCCACGCAAATTAATATTATTGTCGTTCATATACCCTCGGACATAACCGTATGCTGTCTTTTCAGCAACCGTTCCAATTGTTCCAGCACGGTACACATAATCTTCCCCAAAAAGGACTTTCGTATAATTGTGTGCATGCGCTTGGTATTCACCGCTGAAATTCAAATCGATATCCGGAACTTTATCCCCATTAAAACCTAGGAATGTTTCGAACGGAATGTCGTGTCCATCTTTTTTAAACATCGTTCCACAAGAAGGACAAGCCTTATCGGGCAAATCGAACCCAGAACCAACGGAACCGTCGTTAAAGAACTCGGACAGTTTACATGAAGGGCAGACGTAATGTGGCGGCATCGGGTTTACTTCCGTAATCTCCATCATCGTCGCAACAAGTGAGGAACCAACAGAACCACGGGACCCGACCAAATAGCCATCATCCAATGATTTTTTAACCAGCTTATGGGAAATTAAATAAATGACGGCAAATCCGTTATCAATAATGGATTTTAACTCTTTCTCGATACGCGCTTCCAAGATGTCAGGTAAGTTCTCTCCATAAATGCTATGAGCCATCGTATAGGTCAAATTCCGAACTTCCTCATCGGCACCTTCGATTGTCGGCGTATACAAATCGTCTTTAATGACTTTAACATTGCCAATCCTTTCGGCAATTGCATTTGGATTATCAATGACAATTTGTTCTGCTGTCTCTTTGCCTAGAAACGAAAAGTGTTCCAACATTTCGTCAGTCGTTCGGAAATGCACTTCAGGGAGCGCGTGTCTATTCATTGGATTTGCCCCACCTTGCGAACGGACAAGTACTTGGCGATACATCGCATCTGTTTCATGAATGTAGTGGACATTCCCAGTGGCACAAACAGGCAATCCCGTCTTCTTTCCAAGTTTGATCATTTTACGCATAATATCTTCAAGATTCCATTCGTCCCGTATCAATTCTAATTCCAATAAATGCGAGTAGACCGGCTTAGGATGCAGTTCCAAATAGTCGTAAAACCTTGCAATCTCTTCAACTTCCTCCATAGACTTTTGCATGAGACCTTCAAAAACTTCACCTTTATCACAACCTGAACCAACCAATAGTCCTTTTCGGTATTTCGTTAGTAACGACCTTGGAATACGAGGTACGCGATAAAAATAGTTCATATGGGAAATTGAAACGAGTTGGAACAGATTTTTCAGTCCTTCATCATCTACCGCTAACAGTGTACAATGCGATGGACGCGAGCGTTTATAAGCATCTCCTTCACCGATGTTCTTATTAAAATCATCTAAGAATGCAATGCCCTTCTCTGCAGCATCTTTCATCAATCGGATGAACAAATACGCTGTCGCTTCTGTATCGTAAATTGCACGGTGATGTTGCGTCAGTTCAATATCAAACTTTTTTGCTAATGTATTTAAGCGGTGATTCCTTAGTTCAGGATATAAAAACCTCGCGAGCTCGAGTGTGTCGATAACCGGATAGGATTTGTCATGCAATTCGGCTCGTTTGCTCGCTTCATAAAAGAATCCCATATCAAATGATGCATTGTGTGCAACAAGAATAGAGTCGCCTATAAATTCTTTGAAATCTCTAATGACTTCAGATACTTCTGGAGCATCCTTCACCATGTCATCTGTAATGCCTGTCAATTCCGTCGTCGTTGAAGACAATGGATGATGCGGGTTCGCAAATCGTTCAAAACGTTCTTTTATTTCTCCATTTACGACTTTCACTGCCGCTAACTCAATAATTGTATCGTAAACAGCAGAGAGTCCCGTTGTTTCGACGTCAAAGACAACATATGTATCATCTTCCAGCTTACGGTGTTGCTCATCATAAACAATCGGAACGCCGTCGTCGACTAAGTTTGCTTCAAGTCCGAACAATACTTTGATGCCGTGTTTTTTTCCAGCAGAAAATGCTTCGGGAAATGATTGGACATTCGCATGATCCGTTATTGCTACAGCAGGATGACCCCATTTAGCAGCTTGCTCAACAAGTGCAGATGCAGTCGTAACAGCATCCATCTGACTCATTGTCGTGTGTGCATGTAATTCCACTCGCTTACGGTCGTCAGGTGCTAAATCTTTGCGAATGACAGGAGCAACTTCCATAATATCTTGTGCCATCATAATTAGATCACGGACAAATGTATCGTTTTGAATACTACCACGCGCACGTACCCAGGAACCTTTCTTTAACGTTTTCATCAATTCCGCATCTTCATTGTCCCGCGAAAACATTTTCACTAATATCGAGTCCGTATAGTCAGTCACTTTCATCGTTAATAAAGATCGACCACTACGCAGTTCTCGTACTTCCGTATCAAAAACGAAGCCTTCAATCGTCACTCTACGTTCTTCGTCTTGAATCGATTGAATGCTCATTAACGGTTCGTCAGGCTTAATCGGTGTCCCTAATATGAACGGTCGATTGCCCTGATCACCGTTTTCCTTCTTCAACGCTTCTACTTTTTGAAGATTTGCTAACGCGGTTTTTGCATACGCTTCTTCTTCAGCTTCTTTTTGTGCAATGAAGGCAAGCCTCTCCGCTTCTAGTTGAGCTTCATCCTCCACGACGGTGAATTCGATTGCCATGGAAGAAAAACCGAATGAAGCATAAACATCAGCTAGTAGTGGTCCGTATTTCGTTTTCAACGTTTGTTGTTCAAACTCGCTTGTACAAACTAACGTCATCTTCTCACCTACTAGAACAGGCGTCTGTCCTAACAACCTTTCTCTAATGGGTGGAGACATATCTCTTAATTCTTCAATAACGATTGGCCAATAACCAACCACTTGCTCAGCGTTCTTTTCGGTTGTACGACAATTCACCTGTAAACGTACTGTTGCAATTGAATTGAATGCATCGAGCAAACGCTGTTGAAACAATTGAAATACGTGTACTGGCAATGTCCGCTCCAATTGCACGTTGAATTGCCACACTCTTGACTTCCGATGAATATCGACACGTTCCAATGTTCCACCTTCAAAACACGCAATTACTTGGTCATCTGTCATACCAATTTGCTGAAGCAATGTCAGTAGTTTCATTCTCGCATCCATGCTGCTAACCCCTCCACTTCAAACGTCAAAAGAAGGGAAGAACCGATTGAACGCACGGCCTTCCCCCTTTTTTAACGAGTTGTTAAGAGAAAAACGACTGAAGTTTTTCCGTCACTTCTTCTCTCTGCCACTCGACTGTTTCACCAGTCTCTCTAAATTTGACCTCTACAATTCCTTCTTGTGCCCTTTTTCCGATTGTTATACGGATAGGCAAACCAATCAAGTCGGCATCAGCAAACTTCACACCTGCCCGTTCATGGCGATCATCATGCAAAATTTCATACCGATAAGATTTCAATAAATGATACAGTTCCTCGGATAATTGCCTCTGCACTTCGTCCTCCATATTAATCGTCACAAGATGGACATCATAAGGAGCAAGGTGTTTTGGCCATTTCAACCCACTTGCGTCATTGTATTGATCCGCAATGGCTGCAAGAATCCTAGAGACACCGATTCCATAGCAACCCATAATATATGGATTGTTTTTTCCATTCTCATCTACATACGTTGCGCGCATCGGTTCACTATAAGCAGTGCCTAACTTGAAGACATGCCCTAATTCAATTCCTTTTGCAAATCGGATTGTTCCTGAGCCGTCAGGAGAAGGATCTCCTTCTTGGATAAAGCGCAAGTCAATAAATTGATCGATCGCGAAATCCCTTTCAGGGTTGACGTTGATTAAATGATAACCTTCTTCATTTGCACCACAGACAACATTCACTAAATTCGCTACCGAATAGTCAGCGTACACTTTCATATCTATCGGTAGTTTGACAGGACCAATAAACCCTACTTTGCACCCAATTAAAGACTCTATTTCCTGTTCCGTAGCAAATGAAAGATCCCCTGCATGTAATACTTTCTTTAACTTCAGTTCATTGACATCGTGATCACCACGTGCAACGACCGCAAGGAATTTACCATCCGCCTTATAAATGAGTGTTTTAAGAACTTTATCGACTCCAACTTGTAAATACTTCGCAACATCGCTGACTGTCTTTTGAGTAGGCGTTTCAACCTTTTCAATCGCTTTTTGCGTCTGATTCGGCTTTTCTTTATTTACACTCACTTCAGCCGTCTCAATGTTTGCCGCGTATGCAGATGCATCGCTATAAGCAATTGTATCTTCACCAATATCGGATAATGCCATGAATTCATGTGTATCCGTTCCACCTATCGAACCGCCATCAGCAAGTACTGCGCGAAAGTTTAAACCAATCTTTGTAAAGATGTTTGAATAAGCTTGCATCATAGCTGTATACGTTTCATCCAAACTATCTGCTGTCGCATGGAATGAATAGGCGTCTTTCATAATAAACTCACGTGCACGAAGTAAACCAAACCGAGGGCGCTTTTCATCACGGAACTTCGTTTGGATTTGATAGAACGTTAACGGCAATTTTTTGTAAGATTTCACTTCATCGCGTACAAGCGAAGTAATGACTTCTTCATGTGTAGGTCCTAATGCCATTTCTCGGTCGTGACGATCACTAATCCGGAATAATTCAGATCCATAAGCATCCCATCGCCCTGTTTCCTGCCATAGTTCAGCTTGTTGCAACGTCGGCATAAATAGTTCGGCTGCATTCAGTGCATCCATTTCTTCACGGATAATTTTTTCGATTTTCGACAACACTTTTTTAGCAAGCGGCATATATGTATAAACGCCGCTCATATGTTGTCGGACGAATCCTGCTCTTACTAATAACTGATGGGATACTGTGTCAGCATCTGTAGGGACTTCACGCATCGTTGGGATGAATGTACGTGATTGTTTCATTTGCTTTCACCTCGAATTCCAGTAGTTAGATTGTCATGCTCCCTTAGAAGAAGAAGCGTTGAATGTCATTCCAGGTGACAACAACCATGAGAACCATGAGTAACATGATCCCAACAAAGTGAACCATGCCTTCTTTTTGTTTGTCTACAGGTTTGCCTCTTACAGCTTCGTATAGGAAAAAGAGTAACCTTCCTCCGTCTAGTGCTGGCAATGGCAATAAGTTCATGATTCCTAAATTGATACTCAGTATAGCCGCCCAATTCATTAATGTAAAGATGCCGAACCGAGCCATTTCTTCTGTCGCCTTATAAATACCGACTGGTCCGCTCAGCGCATCAATTGAAAATTTACCTGTAACGAGCATCCCTAACAATTCAAAGATCCGTGTAATCCAGTTCACTGTTTCAGTAGCACCATATTGCAATGCTTTTAGCGGACTCTTCTCGTACTCAGGTGCATACTTAACACCAATTTGTCCGAATTCTTGGCCGGAATCCACGATAGTCGATGGCGTCATCGTCATCGTTAACAGTTCTCCTGCTCTTTCCACTTTCACCTGAATCTTTTCACCAGGTTTTTCTTGAATGATTCCAGTAAATTGAGACCATTTGTCCACTACGGTCCCGTCCACTTCTTTAATACGGTCACCAGCTTCCATCCCAGCAGCATATGCAGGCGTATCCTTTACGACTTCCGCGATGATCGGTTCGTCTTTAGGTATACCATTTAATAACCCGATGGCTAAGAAAATAAAGAACGAAAGAATGAAGTTAAAGAGTGGCCCTGCAAAAATTGCCATTGCTCGACTACCTAATGGCTTTGAATCAAATTGACGATCATAGGGTGCAATCAGTGTTTCTTGCCCTTTTTCATAGATGATCGCTTCTCTCGAAACATTGTATCGGACGAGTTGGCCATCTTCATCATATCCTTCGATATATAATTCTTTACTAAGATCGGCAGACTCGGTCTCTAAAAAAAGTACATTCGGATTTGCAATTTCACGATTCAAATAGATTTTTTCTACTTCGTCCGAATCATTGAGCACAACTCCAACTCGATAGCCAGGTAATAGTTCGACAGAGTCAAAGTCCTCTCCCGCCATTCGCACATAGCCACCAAACGGTAGGATTCGGATTGTGTACAACGTTTCTTTCTTCCGGATTGCAAGAATCTTCGGACCAAAACCGATTGCAAATTCCCGCACCATGATCCCTGCTTTTTTCGCAAATAAGAAATGCCCTAATTCATGAAAAAAAACAAGTGAACCAAATATGATAATAAACGCAATAACGGTTTCCATTTAAAACCACCTTAACTGGCCAAACCGGCCTTTTTTCAATTCAGTCATCATACCAATGCATGGACCAATTTACGCGTATTGGAGTCAATTTCTAAAATCTCATCCAAACTAGGATGTGAAATGGTTACATGCTCGTTCATCATCTGCTCCACAATTTCTTCAATCTGTAGAAATGGGATTTTATTCATCATGAACAACTGAACTGCAATTTCGTTAGCTGCATTCATTACGGTCGGCATGGAACCGCCAGTACGACCTGCTTCGTAAGCGAGTGCTAATGCTTTGAATCGCTCAAAATCCATTCTCTCAAAGTGTAGCGCTCCAATTTCCTCCAGCCGCAATGGCTTCGCATTCTGCATCGGCATACGGTCTGGGTAAGTCATGGCATATTGGATTGGCACGCGCATATCTGGTGAACCAAGTTGAGCGATGACGCTCGTATCTTCAAATTCGACCATAGAATGGATAATACTCTCTTTATGAAGCAAACAATCAATCTGGTCGTACGGTAAATTGAATAAATGATGGGCTTCAATAACTTCTAATCCTTTATTCATCATTGTTGCAGAGTCAATTGTCAGCTTATTCCCCATCGACCAGTTCGGATGAGCTAACGCTTGTTCAACTGTAACCTGTTTTAACTGATCACGTGACAAGTCCCGGAAACTTCCGCCTGAAGCCGTTAAAATAAGACGGGTGACTCTCTTTGGATTTTCACCATTGAGTGCTTGAAACAGTGCGGAATGCTCGCTATCGACGGGGAGAAGTGCTACGTTTCGCTTTTGAGCTTCAGCAATGACAATATCCCCTGCAGCAACTAATGTTTCCTTATTGGAAATCGCAATCGTTATCCCTTCTCTTATCGCATGCAATGTCGGTTCAAGTCCGACACTCCCGATGACAGCGTTGACGAGCATATCTGCCCCTGAATGTGCAGCGACGAGGATGAGTCCTTCTTTCCCATATACAAAACGAGTCGAAGGAAAATCAGTAGCTAGCGTTTCGGCATCTTCCTTACGCATAACGGATACAAGAGATGGCTGGAACTTTAAAGTGATTTCTCTTACTTTTTCAATATTCTTGCCTGCTGAAAAAGATACAAGTTGAAAATGTTCAGGGTTCGACTGCACAATATCAAGTGTTTGTGTACCAATCGATCCAGTAGCACCTAAAAGACTGATCTTTTTTTTCATTGATTGAACAACTTCCTTTCCATTAACCGACGAATTGTAAAAAGTGAATAAGCGGTAGCACGAAAAGGAGACTATCAAAACGATCAAGAATACCTCCGTGACCAGGTAACAAATTTCCAGAGTCTTTCACATTAAAATGCCTTTTCAATGCTGATTCGACCAAGTCCCCTAATTGTCCAACAATAGAAGCGACGATTGTCACAATGATTAAAATTCCGAATGTCGATGCAATTGGGTAGAAGTACTGGATAATACATGCAAACAATACAGCAAAAATAATTCCTCCGACAAAACCTTCCACTGTCTTGTTTGGTGAAATATCTGGCCACAACTTTCGTTTACCCAGCTTCCTTCCGATAAAATAAGCACCAGAATCTGTCATCCATATAATTAAGAGCGCATAAAACACATATTCAAATCCAAAAAATCTCGTTTCAATTAAATAATAAAATCCAATACCGACATAAAGTGCACTAAAAGCTGAAAAGGCGGCATTTTCAAATGTAAAGCGATTTTTAGAAGTCACTGTATAAATGAGCATAATAAGTATAATTGCTGAGAGGATTTCCAATTTGCTCGTGTGGATGGCTTCTTGTACGTTGGCTGTCCATTCAGAAGGCATGAGCAACGTTGCAAGCAAAAGCCATGTGAGTAAGCCATGAATTGAAAAAATAGACATCTGATTCATTCGTAGTAATTCAAAAAGTCCGATTGAAGCGATTAGATAAATTGCAATTGTAAATGGCAATCCACCAATTAGTACGAGTGGAAAAAATATCGCTAGCGCAATCAATGCTGTAAGTATTCTCTGTTTCAACTGCCTTTGTCCCCTTCCACATTGCCAAAACGACGATTACGCATTTGGTATTCTTCAATTGCATTAAGCATACAAGCTTCATCAAAATCAGGCCATAGAACTTCTGTAAACGAAAATTCGGAGTAAGCGAGTTGCCAAAGCATAAAATTCGATAGTCGTACTTCTCCGCTTGTACGGATCAGTAGATCGGGTTCTGGTAAATGTGCCGTCATTAAGTGTGCATCAATGAGGGCATCGTCAATATCCTCAATTGCTATCTCATTTGCAATTGCAAGCCGAGCAATTTCTTTTACCGTCTCGACAATTTCAAGTCGACTCCCATAATTCATGGCGAAGTTTAAGATAAGTCCATCGTTTTGCGCTGTTTCATGCATAGCTCTACTAATGGCTTCCTTTGTGTGAACAGGCAATCCATCTGTATTGCCAATCATTTCGACTTTGACATTTTGTTCAATTAACTCGGGTAAATATGTAGTTAAGAATTCTCCAGGTAATTTCATCAAAAAGTCAATTTCCATTTTAGGGCGCTTCCAATTTTCAGTTGAAAATGCATAAAGTGTCAAGACGCTAATACCGATATCGTTTGCAATTCTCGTGATTTTACGGACAGTCTTCATCCCTTCATGATGACCTGCAAAACGAGGTAAGCTCCGCTGCTTCGCCCAGCGGCCATTTCCATCCATGATGATGGCGACGTGTGAAGGGATATCTCCATTTTTGACTTTAGTAAGCCGATCAGAAATCGAGCTATCCATTTCCAATGTTTTTTTTCTCAACAGTTTTTCTAACATTTAATTTCCTCCACTCGCCTGCTATTTGAGCAAGTATCTAGTCTATCGTATCAAATAAGCAAACAAATTTCATTTAAAAAATCCATCTATCGCATGGAAATTATTTAAGGCGTCCCTTCAACGTATGCCGCGTAGAAGCTGTTCATCAATAAAACTCTTCATAATCGTCAATTCATTCAAAAAAGACGCCCTTCTAGTAGGACGTCTTTGTGTATGGAAAGTTCACAATCAGATTTCTAAGATTTCTTTTTCTTTATCTTTAGCGACCTCATCAATTTTAACAATGTACGAATCCGTAAGTTTCTGAATATCCTCACCGCTACGACGTAATTCGTCCTCAGTGATTTCGCCGTTCTTCTCTAATTTTTTCAACTCGTCATTTGCATCCCGACGGATGTTACGAACTGCAATTTTGGAATCTTCGGCTTCTTTTTTCACTTCTTTTACAAGCTCTTTACGTCTTTCTTCTGTTAGTGCAGGGACTGCCAAACGGATGACTGAGCCGTCATTAGATGGAGTAATACCGATATCCGACTTCAGGATTGCCTTTTCAATATCACCTAATGTCGTTTTATCGTATGGTTGAATGACCATCAACCGCGCTTCAGGCACTGAGATACCAGCCATTTGGTTTAATGGTGTTGGTGCTCCATAATACAAAACTGAAATTCGATCTAGCAAAGATGCATTCGCACGACCTGCACGGATGGAAGCAAGTTGTCTCGTCAATGCAGATATCGCTTTTTCCATTTTTTCTTTTGTTTGATCTAATACTACTTTTGACATTTACCCATTCCTCCTCACAACCGTACCGATTGGTTCACCCAGTACAGCTTTTTTAATGTTACCGTTCTCCATAACCGAGAATACTACGAGCGGGATATCGTTGTCCATACATAGGGTCGATGCAGTAGAGTCCATCACTTCAAGCCCTTGACTAATGACTTCCAAATACGTAAGGTCTGTATACTTCACGGCATTCGTATCTTTTAATGGGTCCGCAGAATAGACACCATCTACATTGTTCTTAGCCATCAGGATGACGTCTGCTTCAATTTCTGCCGCTCGTAAAGCAGCTGTCGTATCTGTTGAGAAATACGGATTACCCGTTCCTGCTGCAAAAATGACGACGCGTTTTTTCTCTAAATGACGGATTGCTTTGCGGCGAATATATGGTTCTGCGACTTGTCGCATGTCGATTGATGACGATACACGTGTTTCAACGCCTAATTTTTCAAGAGCATCTTGAAGTGCCAGTGAATTCATTACGGTAGCGAGCATACCCATATAATCAGCAGTTGTGCGGTCCATGCCCATTTCACTTCCGATTTTCCCTCGCCAAATATTTCCTCCACCAACTACGACTGCCACTTCAACATCAAGATCCACCACATCTTTTACTTGTGCTGCGACCGACTTGATGATTGCAGGTGATAATCCAAAGCCTTTGTCACCCGCTAGTGCTTCACCGCTAAGTTTCAAGACAATTCTTTTATATTTTGGGACGCTCATATGTACCCTCCGTCTACTAAGTTTTCTCGAAAAATAGGGAACACAGTGGTGTGTCCCCTAATTTTTTCATACTATCTACAACTGCAATCAGTTGCCCTTTACTTGACTCATTACTTCATCAGCAAAGTTATCTTCACGTTTTTCGATTCCTTCACCAACTGCATAACGAACGAAGCCTTTTAACGTTCCGCCTGTTGATTTTACGAAGTCACGCACTTTTTGATCAGAATTCTTAACGAAAGCTTGGTCTAATAAGCAGATTTCTTCGAAGTATTTACCAAGGCGACCTTCAACCATTTTCGCAACGATATTTTCAGGCTTGCCTTCATTCAAAGCTTGCTCTGTAAGAATTTTGCGCTCATGCTCGACTTCTTCTTGAGAAACTTCGTCACGAGAGATGTATTTTGGATTCAAAGCAGCGATGTGCATCGCAACATCTTTCGCAGCCTCAGCATCTGTAGAACCTTCTAGAATTGTTAGCACCGCAATACGTCCACCCATGTGTAAGTATGGTCCAAATGCGTCATTATCAGTCTTTGTTTTCACTTCGAAACGACGAAGTGTGATTTTTTCACCGATTTTAGCAACTGCATTTGAGATGTGGTCAGCAACTGAAAGACCGTTGGACATTTTTGTCTCCATCGCTTCTTCTACGGAAGCCGGTTTTGTTGCAAGTAAATGCTCACCAAGTTCTTTAACAAGGATTTGGAATGCTTCGTTTTTCGCTACGAAATCTGTTTCAGCATTCACTTCAAGAATGATTGCTTCGTTTCCGCTTACTAGGATATCAGTTGTCCCTTCTGCAGCAATACGATCAGCTTTTTTCGCCGCACTTGACAAGCCTTTTTCACGAAGGAAGTCGATTGCCGCTTCCATATCACCATTCACTTCAGTAAGTGCTTTTTTGCAGTCCATCATACCCGCACCTGTTTTTTCACGCAATTCTTTAACCATTTGTGCTGTAATAGCCATTCGTAGTTCCTCCCATATTGTGTAATCAACTTTCATACTCTTTAAAAAAGACGATAAGGGGGTTGGCCACTTATCGTCTTTTCATTTATACTCGCTACTTACTCTGCAGTTACTGTTTCTGCTTGCTCTTCAGCAACTTCTTCGTCAGCACCTTGTCTTGATTCGATCAAAGCGTCAGCCATTTTGCTCGTCAAAAGACGTACTGCACGGATTGCATCGTCATTCGCAGGAATGACATAATCGATTTCATCCGGATCACAGTTTGTATCAACAATACCAACAAGTGGAATGTTCAATTTAATCGCTTCAGCAACCGCGATGCGCTCTTTACGTGGGTCTACCACGAAAATAACATCTGGTAGTGATTTCATATCACGGATACCGCCAAGGAATTTCACAAGACGTTCGTGTTCTTTTCTAAGTTCAGATACTTCTTTTTTAGGTAGTACAGCAAATGTACCGTCCTCTTCCATCGTTTCGATCTTCTTCATGCGTGCAACACGCTTTTGGATCGTTCCGAAGTTTGTAAGTGTACCACCAAGCCAACGTTGGTTGATGTAATACATGCCAGCACGTTCAGCTTCTTCTTTAATAGCATCTTGTGCTTGCTTTTTAGTACCTACGAATAGCACTTTACCACCATCAGCACCCACTTGGCGCATGAAGTCGTAAGCTTCTTCTAATTTTTTCACCGTCTTTTGAAGATCGATGATGTAGATTCCGTTACGCTCTACAAAAATATACTTTTTCATTTTCGGGTTCCAACGACGTGTTTGGTGACCGAAATGTACACCTGCTTCAAGCAGTTGTTTCATTGAGATTACTGACATTTACTATTCCTCCTGTTTGGTTAAATTCCTCCGCATCCTTCATTCATCGAAATGACCTTTCGGCACCCTTTCCGACATCCACATGCGTGTGTAGTAACACCATTTGATAATATACCACATGGATAATCCTATTGCAACAATCTTTATCTGAATTTCAGTAGTAGCTCCACTTCAGTTTTACCTTTACCGAGCGTCTTAGCGATTTCTTCAATACTTTTCCCCTCATCATGCAGTGCAATTGCTTTCGTCCGCTCGTCCATTTCGCCAGGCTTTTTTTGAGTGGCCGCCTGTTCCTCTTGTATGTTTTTAGAATATGATTGATAAGATTGAACTGCAAGTTTCAATGGAATTTTCGGTTGAGGAAAATGTAAATCTGCGTTTTCATTTTTATTCACTTCTTTTTTACTTGACGTCATCGAATTTGATGGCTCTGGACCGCTTGCGTGCTGTCGTTTTTCAATAATTGCTATCAAGCGTTCGTTCTCTTCCTTCAATTCAGCTAAATAAGCTGCGATTGAGTCATCCATCTCCGCCATAAGCTTTTGCTGTTTCTTTTCCAAATCATTGAACCTGGAAACTTTTGTATACAACAGTAATATTACATAAAAGCCAACCATCTGCATGATAAATAATAGTATTAGGAATATCGTTTGCATGTCCATTAACCTATAAAGTCTACGAATGATCCTTTATAAGGATGCTTCGTTTTCTTTTCCTCTTCTTTATGTCCTTGCTCTTGTTCATTTTGACCATTAGGATGCTGCTCTTTGTTCGCATCTTTGTTTACTTTGGCGTAGTTAGTTGCTTCAACGACCGTCTCACGCTGTTTGGCCAATTCCTTTTCGTTCGCCGCTTGTGCATGGGTTTGACTTACATAGGTTTGATTTTGTTTTTGCTCCTGAAGCTTCCCTGCTTCTACGGTTTTAGGAATGGCAATTTGAAGTTCGATACCTTTTAAACTCACAGTATCCCTCCATCTACAATTTCCGGTAGAAGTAGTTTCCGTAATTTAAATAAAGCTTTTGAGTGAATTTGAGAAATTCTAGACGTTGACAAACCGAGAATTTCCCCGATTTCGGTTAACGTCATTTCATCTGTATAGAAAAGATTTAAAACGAGTTGCTCGTTGTCATTCAATTCCTGGATCTTCCCGGATAATTCTTCAATTAATTCGCCCATCATGACATGATGTTCAGGTGAACGCTCCGATTCATTTTTTAAGATGAAAGATTTTTGACCTTCTTCGTCGTCATCACTCATCCGCTCATCCATTGACAAGATATTGGAAAAGTATTGTTCATGGACAGTCTGATAAACGTCTTCTACAGAAATACCGAGGTGACGGGCAATTTCTTCAGGTGTAGCATGCCGTAACAAGCTTTGTTCTAATTTATGGATTTCTTCTTCAAGTTTTTTCGTTCTCTCCCTTGAAGATCGTGGTAACCAGTCCTCTTTACGAAGTCCATCGATTATCGATCCTCTTATCCTAAAAGAGGCGTATGTATCAAATTTCAAGTCCCTGCTCGGTTCAAATTTTGTTAAAGCATCGAATAGACCTTGTAAACCTAAACTCATAATATCATCTCTCGCTACATTGCGAGGAAGTCCTGAACTAATTCGTTGTACGTGATAGTTGACGAGCGGCATATATGTACGGACGAGCCAGTCACCCGCATCTGTATCCCGATTTTCCATCCAAAGTTTCCAACATGCTTCTTCTGTCAAATCCTGTTTGGACATTGATGCTTTCACCTCCATACCGTTTCAGTTTAACAAACTTACTGTCGTTCATCTATTTATGATTATAGCAAATGGTTATTTAAAAAAGCGACTGAATCGATCAGCCGCTTTTCTAACAGTATCAAAGTCTTATAGACTTTTTCAGAGCGTGCAGACGGCAATTATTCGCATTACACTTCGCTCATTCGTTATCAACTTCATGATAAATTCTATAACTTTTTCAATATGTGTACGAGGATGATTAAATGTCCTTGGTCCCTGCATTGACGGTTCGAATACTTAATGTACTTGTAGATGGATCAAATTCAATCGTTCTCCCACTCGATCCCCCGGTATCTTCTGCTACAATCGGGATGGACAGACGATTGAGCTCACTTTTTACAGCTTCAATATTTCTTGGACCTATCCGAATTGTATCACTTGTCCCAAATTGAAACATTTGCGCTCCACCAGCAATTTTAGCCTTTAAAGATAACGGCCTAACTCCTTCAGCTTTTAAACGCTCCATTAGCGCATAAATTCCTGTATCTGCAAATTTCGCCACATTCAGATTTTCTGCTTTTCCGAGAGTAGAGTCCGGTAGCATGACGTGTAATAAACCAGCAATTTTTTTTGTTTCGTCGTAAAGGACAACACCGACGCAAGAGCCTAAACCGGATGTTCTAATCGTATGTGGTGTTTTGGCTATATTCATGTCGGCAATGCCTACTCTTATAACGTTTTTTAACATGTTCATGTTATAGCACACCTAACGAGCGGAAAATGGTTACATACGATTCAGGATCAGGCAATAGGAAGAAATGACCATCTACTGTTGAAGTTTTTTCATCTGCGTCATCATTTATGCGTGTATCGATAACGATAACATCATCACTGTAATGCGATACTTCTATGAGCCCAAAACTGACAATTGCGCCGACCATATCAACACTTAAGGACGGTACCGTCGGGTGTATATGTAAACCCGTAAAATCTGATAGAGCAGATAAATAGGAACCTGACAAAATATTTCCCAATTCCTGCATAGCTGAAATCCCCATAGCCGCTATCGGATTCGCATGAAAATCAAACGTATCATCATGAATTAATTTGCGAATGAAATGATTAGCGGAGTCCACTGGCAAGACGAAAAACATGCTACCTGATAGATCCCCTTGTATACGGAGAAAAATGCCCGCAACAATCTTTTCTGCACCACCCGCCAATTCAAACATCTCGTCAAAAGACACAAGTTTGACATCCGGGACGAGCATGTCAATTTTTCTACCTAACAATTGAGATAGAGCAGTTGCTGCATGCGCTGCACCAATGTTGCCAATTTCTTTTAGTACATCTAAATGCATATCCGAAATATGCTGATCAGAACTCATCTGTCGTCACTCGTTTCAACGGCTCTAACACTTTTTCAAGATTCAACATGACTAACAATCGTTTTTCTAGTTTCGCGACGCCTGCAATGAATTCTGATTCAATCGCACCTACAACTTCTGGTTGAGGCTCGATTGCTGTAATCGGAATGTCAATCACATCATTTGCGTTGTCCACGATAATTCCCACTTCATAATCGTCCAACGAAACGATGATAATACTGCTCGTCTCATCAAAAGGTTTTAGTGCTAAACCGAAACGCTCACGAAGATCCACAATCGGCGTCACGACTCCTCGCAAATTTATAACACCGTACACATATGAAGGAGTTCTTGGTACTTTTGTAATTGACAATACTTTTTCAATCGATTCAACACAGTTAATATCGATTGCATATTCTTTGTCCATCAGTTGAAAGGCAATCACTTTCGTTGCTTCTTCGGAATTTAAACTATTTACACTAGCCATCTGTATTCCTCCTCAATTACTTAATCAATGAATTGCAGTCGACAATTAACGCAACTTGTCCATTACCAAGTATAGTAGCTCCCGAAATGGCAAATACGCTCTGTAAATAGTTCCCTAATGATTTCAAGACAATTTCTTGTTGACCAATGAAAGAATCAACTAGAAGTCCCGCCAGTTTGTCACCTTTTCTAACAATGACGACTGATTGAAATTCGTCGATCGTCTGTGCATTTTCCATTTCAAAAATAGTTTTCAAATTGACAATTGGGACAATGTTCCCTCTAAAATCAATCACTTGCTGATTATGAGCTTGCAATATGTCGGATTTCTTAATAATCGCTGTTTCAATAATCGATGAAAGTGGGATTGCATAAATATCTTTTTCAAGATTCACAAGCATAACCGAAATAATGGACAACGTAAGTGGCAATTGTACTTGGAATAAAGAACCTTTGCCTTCTTTTGAATCAATTGAAATGTAACCACCAAGAGATTCAATCGTACTCTTTACGACATCCAATCCGACTCCTCGGCCGGATACATCCGTAATCTTCTCAGCGGTCGAGAAGCCTGAAGCCAAAATAAGTTCTGCGACTTGCTTATCAGTCATCGTCGGAACCATGTCTTCAGTAATGATGCCCCTATCCAACGCTTTTTTGAGCACGCGCTCTTTATTAACCCCTGCTCCATCATCTTCAAGTTCAATGAATACATGGTTTCCTGAATGATACGCTCTTAACGTAACCGTACCTGTTTCTGGCTTTCCTTTTGCAACCCGTTCAGCTGGAGTTTCAATTCCGTGATCCAAGGCATTTCGGATTAGATGAACAAGTGGATCTCCGATTTCATCAATAACCGTTCGATCCAATTCAGTTTCTGCACCAATGATTTCAAGGTTAATTATCTTGTCCAAATCTCTTGCAAGTTGGCGAACCATCTTAGGGAAACGATTAAACACTGTTTCAACAGGGATCATTCGCATATTTAGAATAATGTTCTGTAAGTCGCCGGATACCCGCGTCATCCGTTCAACCGTTTCGTTCAAATCTGGATTATGTAATTCTGTCGCAATCGATTGTAAACGTCCACGATCGATAACAAGTTCTTCAAACAGATTCATCAAAACGTCTAATCGATCAATATTGACACGAATCGTCTTATTGGCATGTTGTCCATTACCCGTCCGTTTGTTCTTATCAGCGGCTTTGTCGTTTTTATCATTTACTGCTTTTTCGGATGGAGAAGCTACTTTCGTTTCAACAACTTCTTCAGCGCGTTTATTTGCTAAGAGCGACTCATCTGTTAGCGATGATACTTGAACTCTGTCCACTTCAGATACTTTTAGCACTTTCGCTTCAATCGTCTTCGCTTCTTCATTCGTTAAAAGAACGACCGTAAATTGTGAATCAAATTCTTCATTTTCAAGTAATTCGACACTTGGTTTTGTCTTAATGATTTCGCCTGACTTCTCTAGGATTTCAAAGACCATAAAGACACGAGCCGCTTTTAACAGACAATCTTCTCTCAAGCTTACCGACACTTCAAACGCATTAAATCCTTGCTCTTTCGATTGGCTAATAACTGTCATCTCATAATCATCATACGTCAGCATTACTTCAGAATGAGTAGGAGCAAGGGAAGCATGTTCTACAGTTGCAGCGGATTCCACTGATTGTAATGGAACGATTCCGTGTCCTGCTTCAATTTGATTTAATAATGAAACCAGTTGTTGGACGTCTTTTTTCCCTGATCCACCTGCTTCAATATCCATCACCATTTCTTCCAGTTCATCCACTGCTTTGAATACTACATCTAAAAGTTCAGTCGTAACCCGGATCTTAGCATTTCGAATTGCATCAAGCACGTTCTCCATCTTATGTGTCAAGTCGGCAATATCTTCATATCCCATCGTCGCAGACATGCCTTTTAACGTATGAGCGGAACGAAAAACTTCATTCACAATTGCCAAGTCTTCCGGATTCTTTTCGAGTTTCAGTAAAAACTCGTTACAAGATTGGAGGTGCTCTTTACTTTCGTCTAAAAACATTTCAAGGTATTGATTTGTATCCATACTTATGACGCCTCCTTAGGAATGTAAACTATTCATGATTACGGTTGGAATTTCTTCCAAATCAACGACTTGGTCAGCGAGACCAGCATCTCGGATCGCTTTCGGCATACCATATACAATTGAAGTGCGTTCTGATTCCGCGATGGCAATTGTGTTGCATGAGGCTTTTAATGTTTGTAAGCCTTCTTTACCATCGTGCCCCATTCCTGTCATGATGACCGAAAGAAATTGTATAGCTGGGAAATTTGAAGCTGACTCCAACAATACGTCTACAGCTGGACGATGACCTTTGCGAGGGGGTTCTATTTCATCTAGCCGCACATTATACCCATTCGAACTAGCATCGATTGTCAAATGTTTTCCCCCAGGTGCGATATAGGCAGTACCATTAACAAATGGTTCCCCGTCTTCTGCTTCCTTTACATGAATCTCACTTAGGCCATCTAGTCTTTGTGCAAGAGATTTAGTAAAGCCTGGAGGCATATGTTGGACGACGAGAATAGGCGCAGGGATCGATTTAGGTAGTTCTGTTAGCACAGCTTGTAGCGCTCGTGGTCCCCCTGTCGATGTACCTATTATAACAAATGAAGTGAGTTGTTTGGACATTTTTTTTCCGCTATCGTAAAAGGGTTGAAAGTCTTGTTTCATCGATTGCTTTCGTTGCTGACGCACATTCATATTGAATTGAGGTGAAGAATTTTTTTGGACCTCTCGTTTCTTTGTTAACGTGGCAACTTTAATGGTTGAAGCTTGTACAACCTTTTTGACGATTTCCGCTTCTACATCAGAAAGATTCAACGAAATTGGACCACCTGGTTTTGCAACAAAATCGACGGCACCATACTCCATCGCAAGCATCGTGTTTTTGGCTCCGATTTCGGTCGTACTTGATAACATGACAATCGGTGTAGGGGTTGTTTTCATGATTTGTTGCAATGCTTCTAATCCATCCATTACTGGCATTTCTATATCCATCGTAATAACGTCTGGACAGAGCTGTTCAACTTTTGCAAGGGCATCTTGACCATTTCGAGCAGTCGCAACGACAGTAAGAGATGGATGGTTGGAAAGCATATCCGAAATAAGCTTTCGCATAAATGCAGAATCATCGACGACTAGCACTTTTTTACGTTGTATGTCTGGCGACAAGTCAATCACGCCCTTTCAAAAATATCCCCTTAAGTTTTTGTATGAATTTCGTCTTTTCGATTGGTTCCAATTGATTATCCGTAACATACATATCTGCGATTGCCAACAGTCGTTTGGATATTAACGCATTTGGATATTCGAGTATGAACGGCTTTTGGGCAATGACCGATTTATGAACAACAGCGTCTTCAGGTAGAAAACCTAGCAGTGTTGTTTCTTTTGCTAGAAACTTTTTCATGGCATACTGTAATCTTGTAGCGGATTCATTGCCATCCTGACCTTTTGAAACACGATTTGTCACAATGCTAAATTTCTTGTCAGCGTCTTGTAAACAGATGAATTTCATCATCGAATAAGCATCTGTAATAGATGTAGGTTCCGTCGTGGAGATGACAATGACCTCATCGACCGCAACAATCAAATCGATAGAGCGCTGTGTGGCGCCTGCACCCATATCAAACAAAATCACATCATAATCTTGTTGAAGACGTTCAAACGCTAAAAGCAAGCGCTCAAACATTGGCTCAGTCCAATCAAGAATTGTATCAAGTCCAGACCCACCAGATATGAATGCCAATCCATGCGTGTCACGATTCAATACGGCATCCAACGATTGCTCCCCTAACAAATAATCTTTTAAACTATATCGAGGCGTCACTCCTAATAAAATATGGATATTGCCCATCCCTAAATCCATATCCACTACAATGACTTTCTTCCCTCTCAATTGTAAGGAATAGGCGAAGTTTGTGGAGAAGTTGGACTTACCGACTCCTCCTTTTCCACTGACGATAGCAATGGACTTTGCAAGTCGACCTTGACCTCTCAACATTTTCAGCCTAAGTTCTTCTGCTTGGTCACGCATCGTCAACACCTGCCAGTAGTCGGTCAATTAACACTTTTACAGTTGCTTCTGTTAGATCTTCCGGTACTTCTTGTCCATCTGTGAAATAGGCGGCTCCAATTTGGAATTGTTTCATCAAGTTAAACATGGGCCCGATGGAACTTGTTTCATCCACTTTTGTAAAGATGAATTTTTCAATTGGGAAGGAAGTAAATTTCTCAACGACGGCTTTCATATCATCTTCTTTCGCAGTCACAGATAATACAAGAAACGTTTCCATATCGAGCGAGAAGTCAATTAACTGTTTAACATCATCTACATACTTTGTTTCTTTATAGTTCCTGCCCGCTGTATCGATGAAAACAAGATCTACGTCTTTCAACTTATCAATTGCCGCCTTGAAATCTTCACGATTATACGCGATTTCGACTGGGGCTTGAAGTAGATTTGCATAGGTACGTAGTTGTTCGATTGCCGCAATTCTGTATGTATCTGTTGTAATGAATCCGACCTTCTTTTTGTTTTCCAACAATGCTCTTGCTGCAATTTTTGCGATTGTTGTCGTTTTGCCGACACCGGTTGGACCTAATACGTTAATATATTTTTTGGTCGTATCAATTCCACCAAACGGTAAGTCGGCAAACAACTCTGCTAGCACTGCTGCTGCTTGTTGTTTTTGTTCAACCGTCGTTAAATCCTTTTTGTCTTCTTTCATCGTTGTAAATAGTAGATTTCCAATGTGATAGATTGTTTCTTTTGATAATCCTTGGGCCTCCAATGTCGTTAACAATGGGGAAAGACTATCCGGAAAGTTCGCAAAAGAAGTAGCCTGTTTCATTTCTTGCAACAATACTTTCATGTCATGCATTTCTTTTTTAAGATCGGATTCGATAGGACTAATTTGTGCTGCTTCCTTTTCAAACAAAGTCGGTTTTTGAATTTTCGCTTGTGGAGGTTCATCAAAACCTGCTACAACTTCGACCATTTTTCGCTTGAACAATCCAAGGAAACCCGTAGTTTTCACTACATTTGAACTTAGAATGACAGCATCATCTCCGAAGTCAGAGCGAACTTTCTTCATCGCTTCTACCATCGTATCAGCTGTATATTTTTTCATCTTCATCAACTATCCACCACCCCGACACTTTGTACTTCAATTGAAGCTTCAAGTTCATTGTAAGATAACACAGGGATTTGAGGGAAATACCGTTCTGTTATTTGCCGTAAGTACATACGTATTGCTGGAGAACATAAGAGTATTGGAGATTGATCCAACAAAGCGACTCTCTCGACTTCTTTTGCAATCGATTCTAAAATTGCTTGTGAATCATTAGGATCAATGGATAAATAGCTCCCTTGTTCCGTTTGTTGGATATGATCAGCAATCAGTTTTTCCACTCTTCCTGAAACCGTTAGTACTTTTAAAGAATCTACACTTGAAGAATACTGTGCCGTGATTTGTCTTGCTAGCGATTGACGTACATATTCCGTGAGCAAATCGATATCAGACGAGTATTTTGAGTAGTCTGCGAGTGTTTCAAAAATGACAGGCAAGTTTCTGATCGATACATTTTCACTAAGCAACTTCGCAAGAACTTTCTGAATCTCACCAATCGATAATGGTGTCGGAGTTAATTCGTCGACTAATATTGGATACGTTTCTCGAACATGATCGACGAGTTGTTTTGTTTCCTGACGACCAATTAAGTCAGATGCATTGGCACGAATTACTTCTGTTAAATGAGTAGAGACGACACTCGGCGGGTCTACAACTGTGTACCCCATAATTTCCGCATCTTGTTTCACGTCTTCTGTAATCCATTTTGCCGGAAGACCAAATGACGGTTCTACCGTATCAATGCCTATAATTGAATCTTCTCCTCCAGGACTCATGGCAAGGTAATGATCAAGCAACAGCTCACCACGTGCGAGTTCACTTCCTTTAATTTTGATTCGGTACTCGTTTGGCTGAAGTTGGATATTATCGCGTATACGAACGACTGGAATGACAAGACCTAATTCTAACGCCAGTTGTCTACGAATCATGACGACTCGATCGAGCAGATCCCCTCCTTGCTGTGCATCTACAAGTGGAATAAGGCCATAGCCAAATTCAAATTCAATAGGGTCTACATTGAGCAAGTTCACGACATTTTCGGGACTCTTCATCCCTTCTGTTTCAACCTCTTCCTCCATTTCCATTAGTTCATGAGGATCTTCTTCCGATTTACGACTCATGACGTATGCACCTGTAGCAAGAGCAATCGCTACAGGTACTGTTAGGATGTCATTAATCGGTGTGAATAAGCCTAATAGAAATACAGTAGCTGCAGCGACATATAACAGTTTCGGTTGACCTAATAGTTGCTTTGTAATATCTGTCCCAAGATTTCCTTCAGATGCTGCACGTGTGACAACGATTCCAGTGGCTGTCGAAATGAGCAGTGCAGGGATTTGAGAAACAATTCCATCACCGACTGTCAACATTGAGAACTTTGTTGCAGCTTCAGCAAAAGGTAAATCCATTTGAACAACACCGATGATCATTCCTACAAGTAGATTAATCATTACAATGATTATACCGGCAATTGCATCCCCTTTGACAAATTTTGTCGCCCCATCCATTGCACCATAAAAATCCGCTTCATTACTCACTTTTTCTCGTCGAACTCGTGCTTCCGTTTCAGAAATCATACCAGCGTTCAAATCTGCGTCAATACTCATTTGCTTTCCGGGCATTGCGTCAAGTGTAAAGCGGGCTGCTACTTCGGAAACACGTTCAGACCCTTTTGTGATGACGATGAACTGGATAATGATAAGGATGACGAATACAACAAGACCGACGACAATGTTCCCACCTGTTACAAACGTACCAAACGTCTCAACAACTCCCCCAGCATCCCCTTTGGAAAGAATTGCACGCGTCGTGGAAACATTCAATCCAAGTCTGAACAACGTCAGAAGCAGTAGCAATGATGGAAAAATCGAAAATTGCAGTGCTTCTTGCATATTCATGGACGTTAACAATACCATCAAAGCCAGTGTAATGTTAATAATGATCAAAAAGCTTAACAACCATGGCGGTAATGGGATGACGAGCATCGCGACAATCATGATGACAGATGCTAGTACACCTATATCCCTAAATTGCATGTCATCCCTTCTTTCTCATTTATTCTTAAATCTTTTTTTGAATTCGATAAACATACGCTAAAATTTCAGCGACGGTTTTAAAGAATTGGTCAGGAATCCTGTCCCCGATTTCAACATCATCATATAACGCACGAGCTAGTGGTCTATTCTCCACCATGACAATGTCGTGTTCTTTGGCAATCAACTTAATCTTTTGAGCAACAAAGTCTGCACCTTTTGCCAGAACAATCGGCGCATCCATTTTTTCATCGTCATATTTCAAGGCGATCGCAAAATGGGTTGGATTTGTAATGACTACATCCGCTTGGGGCACTTCTTGCATCATCCGCCTCATTGCCATTTCCCGTTGACGTTGTTTAATACGGGATTTAATGATTGGATCCCCTTCAGTGTTTTTATATTCATCCTTAATATCCTGTTTGGACATCCGCAGGTTTTTTTCATAATCATATTTCTGATAAAAATAATCCAAAATTGATATACATAAAAGTACAAGAGATGCGATGATCCCCATGATAGCGACCAATTGTCCAACGATTACGAGCGTATCATGTGGTGTTTTAAAAGCTAACCCGAGTACTTTTTCGATATTCATAACAAGAATAATGGTTGTCACGGAACCGATGAAAGAGATTTTTAATAAAGATTTCATCAATTCCACTAAAGCACGAACTGAAAAGATTCTTTTTAATCCTTTAATCGGATCGATTTTCTTCAAGTCAAATTTCAATGGTTCAGTCGTAAAGAGCAGACCGAATTGAAATAGATTGCCGGCTATTCCGGCAATAACCGCTATCACCATGATTGGAAGCAAGATGAAAGCCATTTCAGCTACCATCGTTCGATACATCTCCATTGTTGAATGTATATCCAATACATCTTTTGAGAAGTATTCGGTGAACGAGTGGGTAAAGAAAACAAAAAAGCGATCTTTCATAAAGCCAGAAGCAAAATAAAGAAATAGAAACACCGCAAGCATGACAATGGCACTTGTAACATCTTGACTTTTTAACACTTGTCCTTTTTTCCGTGAATCAAGTCTTTTTTTCGGGGTGGCTTTTTCAGTTTTTTCGCCTGCGAAAAACTGTAAGTCCAACGTTAACCTCATATTTAGCCACCCCCTAAGATGATCATCAAATCTCTCATTGCTGCTAGCATGATCTCAAAAAGTTTCTGCATCATCGCAATCATGACTGTAAACGTCGTCACGAGGACGAGGAAGCTAACGCCGATTTTTATCGGAAAACCAACAACAAATATATTTAATTGTGGTACAGTCCTAGCTGTAATACCGAGTGCTAAATCGACAAGAAATAATGTCGCAACAATTGGAATCGACATTTGAAAAGCGATTGCAAAAGTTGTCATAAATGTTTTTGCTATGAATTCGACCAATCGCTCTTCTCCAAAAGATGGCCATAGTACATCGATTGGTACAAAACGATAGCTATAGAAAATACCATCTAACAACATGTGATGAGCATTTAAGGTTAATAACAACAATAAAGCGAGAACATTAAAAAATTGACCTAATAGTGGTGATTGTGCACCTGTTTGTGGATCAATCACATTGGCAATGGCAAAACCCATTTGAAAATCGATAAAGCCACCTGCAATCTGAATTGCTGACATGACAATATAAGCAATAAGACCAATAAACAAACCGACAGTTGCTTCTTTTAACACCAAAAGTATGTATGTACCATCTATCTCAAGGGTTGGTGCTTCAATCGTGTAGACCATCACCCATGCTAGTAATGCAGCAAAAATGACTCTTTGAGTAGTCGGGATTGTGCGATATGAAAAGAACGGAACAGTGACAATAAATGCCGTCACTCTCGTCAACACAAGTAAATAGACGGCCATTGATGGGATTAATGCTTCCATTCATTCACCCTATATACCGGACAAGATTATCAAAAATATCGGATGCATAGGCAGTGACTTTTGAAAGCATCCAAGGTCCAAAGAATACAATCGCAACTAGTACTGCAACAATCTTTGGTACGAATGCTAAAGTCTGTTCTTGGATTTGTGTTGTTGCTTGAAAAATACTAACAAGCAAACCTGACACTAATGCGACAATCAACAACGGTCCGGATGCTAATAAAATGACCCATACTGCCCGTTCAGCAATCGAGATGACTACTTCACCTGTCATGTTTTACCACTCCTAAATTGGAAAATACCACTTTGCTCATAAAGAATACCTATATACTTTCGCTAAAAACTTTGTAACAATGATTTCATGATGAGGTACCAACCATCCACCAAAACGAATAGTAGGATTTTAAATGGCAATGAAATCATGACCGGCGGCAACATCATCATCCCCATTGACATCAATACACTTGCGACAATCATATCAATGACGAGAAATGGGATGAAAATCATAAAACCCATTTGAAAAGCTGTTTTAATCTCACTTAACGCGAACGCAGGTACAAGCATCGTCAAAGGAATATCCTCTAACGATTCTGGTCGTTCTGCTTCGTTGTACCGAAGAAACAACTCCAAGTCCTTTTGTCTCGTATGTTTGCTCATGAACTCCTTAAAGGGCATACTTGCTTCCTCATATGCTTGTTCAAGTGAAATTTCTTCAGCGAACAACGGTGTCAGCGCTTTTTCATTTACCTCTTGAAAAGTTGGGGCCATAATGAAAAATGTTAAAAACAGAGCAAGACCGACAATTACTTGATTCGGAGGCATTTGTTGTGTTGCGAGCGCTGTTCGAACAAACGACAGCACAATGACAATACGAGCAAACGAAGTCATCAGAATTAGAATTGCAGGAGCAAGTGATAAAACTGTTAGGAGCAGCAGTAATTTGATAGATGTTGAGACATTCGTTGCGTCGCTGTCCGAAAAAAACTGGACGAAATCATTCATCTTGTCTGCGCTCCTTTTCTTCCAATCTTCTTAAATGTTTCTTTCGTTCCTCTTTAAGCTCGTTAATTTTGTCTTTAAAGAGATGGCCGAATTCTACCTGCTCTTCTGTTTTCTCAAGTGAGCGATTCGGATTGACATATTTCGAAACCACTTTAGCGACAAGGCCAGCCGGTGGTTGAATGTCACCTTCTCGAATATAGTCTTCTAGTTTCGCAATTTCATTTGCATCGGTTATTTCTTTTAATAGTTGTACTTCATTGCCAACACCAACCAAGTAATAGGAGTTTCCTATATGGACGAGTTGAATGGACTTTTGTTGACCGAGTGATAGTCCGCCGATATTTTTCATCAATCGATGCTGGTCAAACATTCGGTTTCTGCGGTTCAAGAATTTTAATAGCGCAAGCAGAAGACCGATGACAAACAAAAAAGAAAAAATCATACGAATATAATCACCAAATGAAGAACTAGCAGCTGTTGAGTCCGTTGCAGGGCCAACAGCCGGTTCTTTCTGTTCTTCTTTAGGTGGTTCCTCTTTTAAATTTTTATCAGATTTCATCCATTCGTCGACATACTTGTTTGAATCGGTTTCAGCTAAAGCCACATGCTCAAATACTGTAAAGCCTAGCAAAATAACAACTATAAGTAGCATCCATTTTTTCAAACTTGTAAATACGATCATCCGCTTACCCTAGTGCTTTTTGAATTGCTTCAACAACTCGATCTGCTTGGAACGGCTTTACGATGAAATCTTTTGCACCTGCTTGAATGGCATCGATCACCATTGCCTGTTGGCCCATTGCCGAGCACATAATAATCGTCGCAGATGGATCTTTTGCTTTAATTGACTTCAGTGCTGCAATACCATCCATTTCCGGCATTGTAATGTCCATTGTTACTAAATCCGGTTTCAGCTCGAAATACTTTTCGACTGCTTGTGCACCATCCGCAGCTTCTCCTACTACTTCAAAATTGTTTTTAGTTAAAATGTCCTTGATCATCATGCGCATAAATGCTGCGTCGTCTACAATTAAAATTCTTTTTCCCATTTCCTTTTTACCTCCTGGATACTAGCGTAAATTGTTTAGTCGTTCTTTTTGACTTAAAATGTCTGTAATTCGCACACCGAAATTCTCATCGATGACGACAACTTCTCCTCTGGCAATATGTCGATTATTTACTAGAATATCGACAGGTTCACCTGCCAGCTTATCCAATTCTATAATTGAACCACTCGACATTTCAAGAATTTCTTTTACGGAACGTTTTGTCCGACCGAGTTCCACCGTCACTTGCAAAGGGATGTCCAGCAACATATTCAAATTGTTGGACTCTGCTTTGTTCAAAGATGGACTATCAAAACTCGCAAACTTCGCTTCTTGAACGTGCACAGTTGGTCGCTGTTGTCTAGGTGGCAATTGCTGTGTTATAGGTTGGTCCCAAGCCGTTTGTTGTTGGTCGTTCATGGATGCATATGGATCTTGATGAACGGACTCATTATGGCTCTGATCATAAGCAAATGTTGAAGTAGATTCACTCTTTGTTGGAGCTTCCATCGTGACAGCCGCTTCCTCTTCTGCCCCCATGCCCATTAATGAAGTGACGAGATTCTTTCCGAACTGCAACGGAAACAATTGCATAATATTCGAGTCGATGAGTTCGCCGACTTTCAGTTCAAATGATACTTTAATCATTAATTCGTCGTTAGGTATCTGTTCTGTATGGCCTTCGTTTTGTAAATCCATTAGATCGATAGAAGGTGGAGAGATATCCACTTTCTTATTGAAGACGGTTGACATGGACGTCGCTGCAGACCCCATCATTTGGTTCATTGCTTCTTGGACAGCACTTAAATGGATTTCATTCAATGCTTCACTTGGCGCAAGGCCATCCCCGCCTAGCATTAAATCCGCAATAATCGCTGCATCACTTTGTTTAATGACAAGTAAGTTCGTACCATTCAGCCCTTCTGTATACTCCACTTGGACCGCTACATAAGGATGTATGAATTCCGTTTCCAACAAGCTACGGTCAACAACAGTTATTGCAGGAGTAGTGATTTCAACCTTCTGTCCAAGCAAGGACGAAAGAGCTGTCGCAGAACTTCCAAATGAAATATTTCCTACTTCACCAAGTGCGTCTTTTTCCATTTCACTTAAGTGATTATCTAAATCTTCTTTCTCAGAAGAGGATGTAGCGGGTTCATCAACAGACAGCGGTTCCCCACGCAATAAAGCTTCAATTTCTTCCTGAGACAACACATTATCACTCATCATCTTCATCCTCTCCGTTCATGATATCGAGTATTTGAACAGCCATTCGATTTCTAAGATGCCCTGGCTGAGCTGTGAATTTTGGGACATCCCCTACTTTAACTATGAGTGGATCTTCAATTTTCCGGTCAATAGGGATCACATCTCCAACTTGCAAATATAAGAAGTCTTCCACGGACATGAAACCTTGTCCTAATTCGGCCGTGATTGGCAAAGTTGCTTTCTTCAAGCGTTTCTCTAACACGACACTCTGTTCAGGAGAAGGCTCTTTTTTATTCGTTTGCATCCAATAACGAACAGATAAGTTCGGCACAATCGGTTCAAGAACGACATGCGGAATACAAATATTGATCATTCCGCTCGACTCACCGATAACAATATTAAATGAGATAACGACTACTGTTTCATTCGGTGAAATCATTTGCAAAAACTGCGGATTCACTTCCATTTCAGATAAAAATGGATCGATCTCGATAATGCCTGACCATGCTTCCCGTAAATTATCAAATGATCGTTCAAAAAGATTTGTCAATATTTTCGTTTCAATCTCAGTCATATTGTCCACTTTTCCGGGGCCATCTCCACCGCCACCCATTAGACGATCAAGCATGGAATAGGCGACATTTGGATTTACTTCCATAATTATGTTACCTTCGAGTGGTGGAACTTCAAAAATATTAAGCAATGTCATATTCGGAATCGAACGTAAAAACTCCTCAAACGGAATCTGGTCGACCGATGCGACGTTAATTTGTACATAAGTCCGTAACTGAGCAGAGAAATAAGTCGTTAACAATCTAGCAAAGTTTTCATGAATTCGTGTCAAACTTCGAATCTGGTCTTTTGAAAAACGGAGAGCCCGTTTGAAATCATATACTTTTACTTTCCGGGTCTCTTCTTCTTTTTTCATATCATCTGCAGACATCTCACCTGTTGACAAGGCGGATAACAATGCATCTATTTCATTTTGGGATAAAATATCTCCCGACATAAGGTCACCTCCCGAACGGTTTAGTACTTCGCGCCGTCATTATTGAATGATATAAGAAACGATATACACTTTCTCAATTTCACCCTCTTGCATGAGCGGATTCAATTGTGCTTTAATCGATTCTTCAAATGCCTGCTTACCGGCTTTTCCTTCAAAATCTTCTGCAGTCATTTCAGATAGCTCCTGAATGACGATGTTATTAATTTGAAAATCTCTTTTTGCTAATTCTTCTGCTGCTTTTTTATCATCTGTTTGGATTTTTAAAGACAGTTTAATATATTGGCGGCCCGATAAGTTTGTCATAATTTCAGGAACATCTACCGACGCTTCAAGAATTTCGTCAATTGTTGGTTCGGTATCTCCTACATTCCCTTTGAACTGCAAAGATAGAATGAGTACGACAATTCCTACTAACGTTAATGAAACAACTGTTATTAATGCAATCGTCAAAGCTTTATTCTTCATTTTCTTCACCTCGAATATGCGGATTCGATAATAATTGGATGGAGCGATAAAAATCGATCATTTGTTTTTGTACGTCTTCAACATCCTCTAAAACGACGTATTTTGTCCCAGTTGTCAACGTAATCGTCGTATCAGGGAACGATTCAACTTTCTCTATGTAAAGTGCATTCAGTATGAATACCGTACCATTGAGACGTTTAACTTTAATCATATGTAAGGGGCCGGGCACAGAGCCGGCCCGACCCTCCTTTGCGATTACAATTCTTACTATAAGATGTTTACCAAGTTAGCGATCTGGGTAACTATGATTGTGTGCGTGAAAAAGTATGCGAGTAACCTTATCGTTTTAAGTTAACAAGTTCCTGCAAGATTTCATCTGATGTCGTAATAATACGCGTGTTCGCTTGGAATCCACGTTGTGCAACGATCATATCCGTAAACTCTTCGGATAAATCGACGTTGGACATTTCAAGGAAGCCTGATTCGACGGAAGCTAATCCCTCTTTTGTTGCAACTTGGATCAATGGATCACCGGAGTTCGCAGTTGATTGGAAGTAGTTCCCTCCAACTTTCCCTAAACCACCCGGATTCGAGAATTTCGCTAACACCAGTTGACCTGCCCACTTCAATGTTCCTTCACCATCAACAAACGTAACGGTACCGTCTTGTCCGATACTCATAGATTGTGCGTTTTTAGGGATTCGGATTGGTGTATAACTTGCTTGTTCTCCACCCTCAATTATGACTGGTTCTGCATCTGCGACCCCATTATTATCAGTATCTAAATTTCCTTCTACAGTTGAATCACCCTTAACCGTATTCGCATTTGGGTATGCATCCTTGACGCTACTTGGATCGCCATCCCATCCATCTACCGCGTATCCAACAAGAAACTTCCCATCTGAATTTACTAAGTAGCCATTGTTATCCATATAGAAATTACCAGCTCTTGTGTAAAGTGTATTCGTAAATGTTTTTGCTCCTGTCGCTGGATCTGCCACACCGTCCGCAACTTGGAAAAAGCCGTCACCAGACAATGCAAGGTCCAACGTATTACCTGTAAACTGGGATGCTCCACCACTTTGAATGACGTCGATTGCTGCTAATTGAGAGCCTAAACCGACTTGCTTCGGGTTCACACCGCCTCGCGCATCGCTTGAACCGGATGCACCCGCAACGGTCTGGGATACTAAGTCTTTAAAAATCGTTCGGCTCTTTTTGAAACCGTACGTATTCACATTTGAAATATTATTCCCAATGACATCTAACTTTGTTTGGAAGTTTTTCAACCCTGAAATTCCTGCGTACATAGAACGTAACATATTTATTTTCCCCTCTCGGATAATGAGTGTATCTGCCTCTGTCGGTCAGCAGTACGTTGGCATCCTCTTTTAGAGGTCCTGCCTATTCAACTTAAAATGATTGTTCCGTCGATATTTGTAAATAACTGATCTTTCATTTCTTTGCGATCCATCGCTGTAATGACTGTCGAGTTCTTAACGCTGACAATCAAGGCAGCTTGATCCAAAAGTACAAGCGACTCTTTGATCCCTTTCACTTTAGCCTCATTCACCTTATCAAATATACGCGTCCATTCAAGTTCGGTAATTTGAATATTTCGCTCTCTCAACCGATCGGATGCATGTTTACTGATTTTCAATTGCGTCGGCATCATTGCCTGATTCAGTTGCTCCGAAAATGATTGCGGAATACTTGGCGACGTTTTAGGCTGTTGTCCGTGACGTATGAATGGTTGCGATGGAACGCGATGTATGTTCAATTGCTCCATACACTTCGCCCCTTTTCTTCGTTACTGACTAATCGATGTAAATGATTTGCCGTCGATTCTTGTGCCATCCTCTAACACATATTCCAGCTTCCCATCTTTATTTGAAACAGAAACAACTTTACCGCTTTTCTCTTCCTCTCCGTCCATATAGCCAACAGTTTTACCGATGAGCATACTTGCTTCTAGCAAACTGTTCGTGTTGCCTGTGCCAGCTAATACTTCAGAAATGTTGCCTGGTGTCAGTTCTTTGCCGTCTTCCATAATAAAAATTACAGATCCATCGACAAACTTCGCAGCTTTAATGACGCCTGTTCCTTCATGAATGACCGGTTTGCCGTCTTCACCTTTTTCATCCGTCACTTCATGCCAACGGACATTTTTTCCAACAAATTGATTATATTGGATTAACTGCGTCTGGTTTTGAGCGATAGCGAATTTTTCAAATGCGTTCGCTAGATTCATTGTCTGTTCCAAAGAAGAAAACTGCGCCATTTGTGCAATGAATTCGTTGTCTTTCATCGGATTTGTCGGATCTTGGTTTTGCAGTTGTGCAATGAGAATTTTCATGAAAGCGTCTTTTCCCATCGTATCGGGCCCAGTTTTACGTTGTTCCCGTTGCTTATTAAGCAAAAACATCGATTCCGTTATCGGTTTTTGGCCTTCTACCAATTGCCTACACCTCTAATTCAATTAAATATTCTTCAAAAGAAGTTTCATCTTCTGGAGTATTGTTCTGTTGTTGTTCACTAGGCTGTTGCCTTTGTCTAAATTGCTCATTGAACGATTGTTCCCGATCACTACGTGAAGGATCTTGAATGGACTGTGAAATATCAATACGGTCCACTTGCAAATTCTGTTGGGCGAACGCGTGTCTGAGCTGATGCAATTGGCTATCTAACATCCCTTTTGCAAGTGAAGTGGAGGCCAGTATTCTTGCGGACAATACGCCATTTGCTTCATGTAACTCAATACGTATTTGCCCTAAATGTTCAGGGTACAACTTGATCAGCATCCTCGTTGACCCACCTACTTGTCCGAAGTTCGAGCGTTTCAACAGTAGCTGCATTTCTCGCATTAACGTTTCACTTCTATTTGAAGTGTTTGGTTCTTGAGACAACGAAAATTCCGTTTTTATTGATGCATGCGTCGTCGACGAAACATTTCCTTGAGATGTCGTATCCGGTTGTTTACTAGATGACCCATTGTCAGTAGATGAAGACTCATTCGACCGAACGATTTGTACATTTACTTTATCTTGCAACAACTGCATGTACCCCTGTTTACTTATAGGCGTAGTTTGCAATCTTGTCTGCAACTGTTCCAATGTCAGCTGATACATGGTTGTGAAACTAGACAATTTCTGATCCATTGTGACGGTCATATCCGAATGAGCAGCGAGAAACTCTACCATTTTAAGGAAAGATACAACAGATACCTTTTCGTTAGGAGTTAGGTTCTTATCCATCGTCTCGCCTAGTTTTTCATAAAATGCAACTCCAACCTCTTCTAGAAAACCGATCATTGTCCAAACATCAACCGTCTCTAACTGATGATTGAATTCTTCTTCAGGAAGTCCAGCTTCTACGAACAATTTTTTTAAGTCGTCAAGAAACTGTTCTGGTTCCACCATAAGTGTAGCGAGGATTTCTTCGACACTCGATGCACTTGTTAACGAATTGATTGTTTCTGTCAATTCCGTTGAATCAAAACCTGGTATTGCGCTTAGTGCTTCTTTCAAATCTTCCAACGTATTCGCCTGTAGTACATCTTTCAAATAGTGCACGTCAATATTTCCACTTGATTGGCTACCAGACGAGTCTTTAGGTGTAGCCATCATCTGGCCAAATACTGATCCAAAGGATTTTGTAGAAGAACTTGATTGTTCATTCCCCAACTTTACGGTCGTTGGATTTCCAATAACGAGTGACTGTAGTGCGCTGATGTTCAATTTTTCACCCCCTTTCAATGTGTAAACTACTCAACTATTTCGTCATAAGGCTCGTATACTTTGCAGCATCTTCAGCAGACATCTTCTCTAAAATAGGCGCTAGCACTTCAGGTTTTAATGCAGTAAGGATTTGTATCGCTTCAGCATCATTCATATTCGTAATGACGGGTGCTGCAGATTTAGCAGACATTTTCTCGAACGTCGAAATAATTTCTTTTACATCCCTTTTGTTATCTTCTTTCGCACGTTGCAAAGCTTCAATTTGACGTTGAAGATTTTCTTGTTCAGTTAACCATGCGTTCTTTTCGTCTTTGAACTGCTCCAGTTCTTCTTGTAACTTGTACACTTGTGACTCTTTTTCTTTGATTTCGGCTTGTAAAGATACAACGCGTTCTTCTATATCTACAGCTAGTTCTTCATCTTCCACAGACTTCTTCTCCGTAGAGAATGGAAGAGAGGACGACATTTTTTTCATTTCGTCCAACACATTAATGTCTGCTACAAATGCAATGATTAATAGAACCATTGTTGTGAATAATAAAGGAATGAGTGTCCACATTAAGAGTGTTTGAAAAAGATTCGCTTTTTTAGCACCTTTTTCTACTTCATTCTTTGCTGCTAATTGTTTCGGTTTATTTACCACATTACCACCCTGTTTCTTTTCTATGGAACTTCATAGTCGACAATTCATCCAACAAGCTAGCTTCCACTTGTTCCAGTTCAGCTTGATAATGTTCTTGATCTTTTTCTTTCATTTTTTCAAATTTCTTTACTTCTATCGATCGCTCAAGCAGTTTCTCTTCAAACCATTTCATTTTTGAACGAGCTTTCATAACGGTCATTTGAAGACTGGCTATGCGTTTTTCAAGCGTATCGATGAATCGCACATAATGATGCACCTCGTTTATCATAAAACCTTGCTTCATTTTTTCTTGGTGCGCTTCGGAAACATCTTCTTTCTTCTTAAGCAGTTCATAAAGTTCAGTCGCAACTTTCTCAAACGATTCAACTGCTTTTTTATATTCGATTTCCGTTTCCGTTTTCTCCTGCTCCCGAAAACTGAGCACTTTGTCAAATCGATAGACATAAGGTTTCATCGTGTACCTCCTCCTGTTGCAAGTGAGATCAATTCCCCGATACTGTCTTCCATTCGAATATTATCTTTGTAACTCTGTTTCAAATAGGTCGTTATACGAGGTTCAAAGTCAATCGCATCATCGATTTCTTTTGACGTACCCCGTTTATAAGCACCAATATTAATGAGGTCTTCGGATTTATTGAATGTATAGTATAATTCCCTCAATTTTTCAGCGGCTCTCACATGTTCTGGTGAAGCAATATGGTTCATAAGTCGGCTGACACTTTTTAACACGTTGATTGCTGGGTATTGTCCTTTATTTGCTAACGTACGATCTAATACGATATGACCATCGAGAATACCACGAACAGCGTCTGCAATCGGTTCATTCATATCATCGCCGTCGACAAGAACGGTGTAAAAAGCTGTAATGGCTCCCACTTCATTTGTCCCAGTACGCTCAAGAAGCTTTGGCAATATTGAAAAGACGGAGGGTGTATATCCTCTTGTCGCAGGTGGCTCACCAACTGCTAAACCAATTTCCCTCTGAGCCATTGCTACACGTGTAACAGAATCCATCATCAGCATGACATTCATGCCTTTGTCACGAAAATATTCCGCGATAGCTGTCGCAGTCAGCGCGCCTTTTATGCGCATTAACGCGGGTTGGTCGGATGTTGCTGCTACAACAATTGTGCGACTGAGTCCTTCAGGTCCCAAGTCCCTCTCAATGAATTCGCGAACTTCCCTTCCACGTTCACCAATGAGTGCAATCACATTTAAATCTGCTGTCGTATTGCGTGCAATCATGCCAAGCAACGTACTTTTCCCAACACCAGAGCCTGCAAATATCCCTACCCTTTGTCCATTCCCTACCGTTAACATGCCATCAATTGCCTTCACACCAACTGCAAGCTGTTCTTGAATCGGCAATCGGGACAAGACACTCGGCGGATCCTGTTCCGTTCTTACAGAAGATAAACCTTTAGGCAGTGGATACTGATCGATTGGATTGCCCATCGAATCAACGACCCTACCAATCAGCTCCATTCCAACCTTCACTTCAAGCGGTTTCCCTGTGCATTCAACTAAACAACCACTTGAAATATCACTAATTTTCGTGTAGGGCATTAAAATGACAATTTCTTCACGAAAACCGACGACTTCCGCCAAAATCGTGTCGTTTTTCCGCTCATTGTTTAAGTGGATGCGACAAACATCACCTATGGCACTTACCGGTCCTTGTGATTCGATCATGAGACCAACAACACGGACAACTCGTCCGAACTTCTTGAAAGTATGTAATTGCGGTATGACTTCAAGCAATTCTTCGGCTTTTTTCATCATCAGTCACCACTTTCCAACAGTTCGACAAGCTTTTCTTTCAGTTCGGATAATTGGTCTTTCACACTCGCAACAATTCGCCCTTGATTCGTTTCAATCATGCAATCATTACGTTGCAAATCTTCATCAGCAAAGATGAAAAACGGTATATCAGGTGGAAAAATTGCCATTAGTTCTGTACGATTTGACGATACAAGTTCAAAATCTTCGAGCGAAACGAATAGCTTAATTTCTTTTGACTCTCTCGCTTCTTTTAATCCTTTTTTTACAATTGATAAAAATGATTCGTGATCTTCTTCTAGTACTCTTCCAAGTATTCGGCTTGCTGAGCGGATTGCTAGTTCCAGTATGACTCTTTCTTGGGAGGCTAAATATTTCTGTGCATTTTCCTTGGAAGTCATCGTCACTTCATTCGCAATTTCCACAGCCGCATGCATATCCGAAAGGGCTTTGTTGCGCCCTTCTTCAAACCCTAATTGGAAAGCTTCCTCATAAGCTTGTTGCTGTAGTGCATTCTTTTCATGTTCCCACGCTTCTTTAAGTGTGTCGATTTCCTGTTGTACAATACGTTTTTGCTCAAACCATTCATTTTGCTCGATTTCGATTGTCTGTCGAGCTTCTTTCAACAATCGATCGCGTTCAACGAAAAGGACTTCCTTCGTTAAGGGCTCTTCTTCTATTTCTGACAGTGGATTGTGCAAGTTTCTTATTGTAATTTCTCTAGGGTTGCTATTCGTTGCAACCGTTTGAGAAGGACGAAAGATCTTAGACAATTACATCATCTCCCCCACCACGGGCTATAATGATTTCTCCAGAGTCTTCTAGTCTTCGAATGATGGAAACAATTCTTGCTTGCGCCTCTTCTACATCGCGCAATCGAACAGGACCCATGACTTCCATTTCCTCTTGGAATGATTCCGCCATACGTTGGGACATGTTTTTGAAGAGAATATTCCGTACTTCTTCACTTGATACTTTCATTGACAGAATAAGATCTTCGTTTTCACATTCACGTGCAATACGCTGAATGGATCGATTGTCGAGTGTAACGATATCTTCAAATACAAACATTCTTTTTCGAATTTCTTCTGCAAGCTCTGGGTCTTGAATTTCAAGTGCATCGAGAATGGTTTTTTCCGTCGCACGATCAACACCATTCAATACTTGAACAACTGCGTCAACGCCGCCTGTTTCAGTAAAGTCTTGTGTAACCGTCGATGACAGTTTTCGTTCAAGTACCGCTTCAATTTCACTAATGACTTCCGGTGAAGTCGATTCCATCGTGGCAATTCTTTTTGCAATGTCTGCCTGCACTTCTTGTGGAAGCGACGATAAAATCATTCCGGCTTGTTCTGCTTCTAAATAGGACAAGATTAATGCAATTGTTTGCGGGTGTTCATTCTGGATGAAATTTAATATTTGACCAGGATCTGCTCTTCGTGCAAAGTCAAACGGGCGCACTTGCAATGAAGATGTAAGTCGATTAATAATAGCTTGCGCATGGTCTTTTCCGAGCGCTTTTTCAAGAACCGTCTTGGCGTAGCCAATCCCTCCTTGAGAGATATAATCCTGCGCAAGTGCAATATTATGAAATTCCTCAATGATTTCATCTTTAATCGTTGCATCCACTTTTTTCACACTGGAAATTTCCAGTGTTAACCGCTCGATCTCCTCTTCCGTCAAATGTTTGTAAACTGCCGCTGAAACTTCAGGACCTAAAGAAATAAGGAGGAGTGCAGCTTTTTGTTTGCCATTCATACCTTTGTCTTTTTTCACCACTGTATTTCCTCCTTAATCCTCTGCAATCCAAGTACGCAATAATTTTGCAAATTCCTCAGGTTTGTCTTTCGCCATCTTCTCAAGCTGTTTTTTGCGTAAAGAAGATTCCGTTTCTTGTTCTTTATTAATATCTTCCACTTGTAGCGCTTCTCGTTGTTCTTCCATAATCAACTCATCTTCCATTGCACGTTCCTGCTTTTTGTTACGGAAGTAAGCGATTAACAGGAAGACGATTACGATTATTAGGACTGCACCAATTGCATAAACCCACCAAGGAATAGCTGGCGAAGTCGATTGTGGAACATTTGCCATTTTCCCATTAAACACTTGTGTTGAGATGGCGATTTTACTGTCCCAATACTCATCTGTCACATCTTGAGGTACGTAACTTTTGTCGATGGACGTACGGACGATTGTTTCTAGAATTGATGTGATGTCATCTTCCACTTCTGGTGTTAACGAAGAAAGATCATTAACGTTTGGTGGTTCAACCATGACTTGGATGCCAATGTCCCTTATCTTGTAAGGACTTTCCACAATATCTTTATGAATTCTGTTTACTTCGTTGTTAATGGTTTCTTCTAATCGTTCATAATCTCCATTTGCTGTATCCCCTTCTACATAAGAAGTTCGGTTATCTGATGGGTCTTCGCCCTCAGGCACACCGCCAGCAATCACTCCGTTCCCGGTAAACGATTCGGTAATTCTTTGGACACTAATCGCTAAACTGTCTAAATCTTCATCGACACGTTCTACTAAATCTTCTTGTCGTTTTTCTTGTTTAAAGTCGATATCTGTCGTTACAGAAACGACGACTTTATCTTGACCGACCATTGTACCAAGCATCGTCTGAACTTTTCTTTGCAAATCCCGTTCAAGTGTTTTCTTTAATTCCATTTGATCCACAACTACTGTTCCTGTCGATTCAGGTTGCAAATCAAAATACTCAGAGTACTGATTCATAATTGAAATATCTTCAGTCGATAAGTTTGGTATACTTTTTGACACCAAGTTATACAACGCTTTTATTTGTGCTTCTGTAAATTGGTGACCAGGTTCGGTATTCAACATAATGGCGGCACTAGCGTTTTGAACTGATTCATTGAGGAATACACTTTGTGTAGGCAGTGTAAGCATGACATTTGCATCCTTAACGCCTTCTACGCCTTTGATCAAATTGGCGAGTTCCGTTTGCATTGAAGCGAGCTTGATCATATTAAACTCGTTATCTGTCGTCCCGAATCCAGCGTTTTGAGAGAAAAAGGAATAGTCGATTTTCCCTGTATTCGGATAGCCTTCAGCAGCAAGTGTAACGAGCAAATCGTCTACACGATTTTTCGGGACAAGTATTGACGTCCCTCCAGGAGCAATTTGACTTGGCACCCCTAATACGTCCAACTCCTCTTTGATTCTGCCAATTTCAGCTCTGGAAACATCAGAATAGAGCGCGGCATATTCAGTCCTTGATAAGAAATAGGTTAGAACTGCGGCTAATGCGATGATTACAACTGCAGAGCCGATATAAGTCGTTTTTTGTCTTTTTGTGCGACTTGACCAGAACTGTTTGAGATCAGTTCCAATTTTCGTCATTCGTTCTTTCATTCTAATCCTCCGGTCTGCTTACTTAGTCAATAAATCCTTCATGAGTAAACGGGTTGTATTATACAGGCATCCGGATGATTTCCTGATAGGCTTCTACAACTTTGTTCCGCACTTCCATTGTTGCATTTAATGCAATTGAAGCTTTCTGAGCAGTGATCATCACATTGTGTAAATCGACATTTTCACCACGAATCAGTTTTTGTGTCATCCCGTCCGACTCGATTTGTTTTGTATTCACATCTTGTATTGCATTCTTTAAATATGTACCAAAGCTTTGTTGCGCTTCGAATGGTGTCTGTTGAACAGGTTGAAACGATTTAACTTGGCTTGCAAGGTTCCCCGTACTAAGTATTGATTGGATGGACATATACACCGCTTCCTTTCTACTTCGTTATTTTCCAATTTCAAGAGCTTTCATTAACATCGATTTATTCGCATTGAGCACAGTGACGTTCGCTTCATAAGATCTCGTCGCAGACATGAGGTCAATCATTTCCCTTAAAGGATCTACATTCGGCATTTGGACATACCCTTCTTCGTTAGCATCAGGATGCGTTGGATCGAAAACAAGTTTAAAAGGCGTTTCACGGTCCTCCTTAATACTTGTGATCGTAACGCCGTTCCCAATTGACCTGCTCCTGTGATCGCGGCTTCCCATTGCTACATTCAACATGGAAGAGAACGCATTCTCTTGCGGCTTAAAACTAACCATTTTTCTACGGTAAGGCTCCCATTCGCCATCTACCATTTTCCCTCGTGTTGTTTCGACGTTCGCCATATTGGAAGATATGACATCCATACGAAGGCGCTGTGCCGTCAAAGCTGAAGCAGATGTATTCAGACTATGAAAAATTGACACTTTTAACGGCCTCCTTTAATGACATTTTGCAATGAATTAAATTTACTATTAATGCGGTCGACCAAAGCATTGTAGTAAATTTGATTCGCCGCTAAATCCGCCTGTTCCTTATCCATATCCACACCATTGCCGTCTTGTCGATACTTTAGGGTAGATAATTTTGAAACACCAGGTTGATATACTTTTGTTGAAAAATTAATATGACGTTCATTAGTCCGATAGGCATGAATCGGTTCGCTTTGTGCATTCTTTAGAACTTCATTGAAGCTTACTGTTTTCGCCCTGTAATTCGGCGTGTCGATATTTGCGATATTTTGCGCGATCATTTTCCCTTTGGTGGAGGAGTAATCTAATCCCTTCTCAAGCATCGAAATGGTTGAGCCGTATATATTCATCTGTTTTCACCTCATAGTTTCATAGAATGAACCTACTATTAATCTCGCAATTCTTTTCTTCATTCATTAAATCATATATCCTATTGTAGCGGATTTTGCCGAACTTTGTCTATCTTATATAGTAAGTTTCATTAGTTCAAAACAACCTTTTTATATCCATAAAAAATCCTTGTAACTAGTATTTAGGACTAAATACATAATCTCGAGTTATGAATTATTTAATTATCATGATATTCAAGATTCCTTCCCAAAAAAATAACACTCCAACCAAAATAATGGTTGAAGTGTTATTTTGTCGAGCATTATCAGTTCTTTTGGTTTTCTAATTCCTCTAAGAACTTGCTGTTTAGTACCTTAATGTACGTTCCTTTCATACCAAGGGAACGTGACTCAATTACGCCTGCGCTTTCAAGTTTGCGTAGCGCGTTGACAATTACCGAACGGGTAATTCCAACACGATCTGCAATTTTCGAAGCCACTAATAGACCTTCGTTGCCATCAAGTTCTTTGAAGATGTGTTCAATTGCTTCATGCTCACTGTATGATAACGAATTAATCGCCATTTGAACGACCGCTTTGCTACGTGCTTCGATTTCGATTTCTTCAGCACGCTCACGAAGGATTTCCATGCCAACTACAGTCGCTCCGTACTCAGCGAGGATTAAATCGTCTTCTGTGAATTTTTGTTGCAAACGTGCTAGCACAAGTGTTCCAAGACGTTCTCCACCGCCGATGATCGGAACGATTGTCGTTAAGCCTTCTTTGAAGATTTCGCGCTCTTCTTCTGGGAATACTGTGTAATCGCTATATACATCGATATTCGAAGAAGTTTCATTCACTTCCGCTAATTTGCGTGTATAGTCTTCAGGGAATTTGCGGTCTTCAAACATTTTTTTCATACGCTCGTTTTCGATTTGCTGGTGGATTTCTAGACCAAGCAACTTACCTTTTCGACTAACGATAAATGCGTTACACTCGATAACCGAACTTAATTTTTCAGCCATTTCTTTGAAATTAACCGGTTTCCCTGCTGTTTCTTGTAACATTGCATTGATTTTTCTTGTTTTTGCTAATAGTGCCATGACTATTTCCTCCTCTAAATTTCAAATGTGTTTAAGAATATTCTAAAGCTTTTCAATCATTAAATAAACTAAAATGTCTCATTTACAAGATAAAATGTGACAAATTTTTGTTCTTTGCGATTGTTTTCAACTTCTCATCAACATATGTTAACGTGATGGTAATCGACGTTGGACCAATTTCAGCCGCCTCATAAGAAAGTTCTTCTAACAATTTTTCTAAAATAGTATGCAACCGTCGAGCACCAATATTTTCTGTATTGTCATTTACATCAAAAGCAATTTCAGCAATTCTTTCAATTGCTTCATCTGTAAACTCTATACGTACATCTTCTGTAGCTAACAACTTTTTATACTGTGTTAGCAACGAAAAATCAGGTTCTTTCAAGATTCGAACAAAATCCTCTTTCGTGAGCTTATCCAATTCTACCCGTATCGGGAAACGCCCTTGCAACTCAGGTATGATATCAGATGGCTTTGACATATGAAAAGCCCCAGCCGCAATGAAAAGAATATAATCGGTTTTGACCGTACCGTATTTCGTTGTCACTGAAGAGCCTTCCACTATTGGTAAGATATCTCTTTGCACACCTTCTCGGGAAACATCTGCAGAAGAAGAACCACCATTCGAGCGACTTGCAATCTTATCCATCTCGTCAATGAAGATAATACCTGATTGCTCCGTAAGTTCAACTGCTCTTCTCGCAATTTCCTCTTGGTCAATCAATTTGTCCGCCTCTTCTGCTTGCAAATGCTTTCTTGCGTCTTTAACACACATTTTCCGCTTCACCGTTTTCTTCGGCATAAAGGATGAAAACGCGTCTTGCATACTTGCGCCCATCTGTTCCATACCCGAACCTTGCAAAGCATCAAACATGGAAGGCTGCTGGGAAGTGACTTCAATCGTAATCATTTCCTCTTCCAATTCACCTGCAGCGAGTCTACGAGCAATTTCCGATCGTTTACGGCTCAACTCTTGCTTGTCAGAATCATTGCTAACATCCTCATCCGCCTTTTGACCAAACAGCATCTCAAACGGATTTTGCATGTTCCCTTTTCGTTTCTTCTCTGGAACTAAATAGTCGACTAATCGTTCTTCTGCAAGGCCCTCCGCCTGTCCTTTTACGGATTCACGCATTTCCTCGCGAACGATACGGACTCCCGCTTCAGTCAAATCCCTAATCATCGATTCGACATCTCTACCGACGTATCCGACTTCAGTAAATTTTGTCGCTTCCACTTTAACAAAAGGGGCATTCACCAACTTTGCAATCCTTCTTGCAATTTCAGTCTTCCCAACACCGGTAGGTCCAATCATTAAAATGTTTTTAGGAATAATTTCACTTTTCTCTTCATGTGTCAAAAGACTCCTGCGGTACCGGTTACGCATCGCTACCGCAACAGCTCTTTTTGCTGCATGTTGGCCAACAATGTACCGATCGAGAAACATCGTCAGTTCTCGAGGTGACATTTCCTGTTTCTTGTTCATGAAAGCACCTCCACAATAATTCTGTCATTTGTGTACACACACAATTCAGAAGCAGTTTCAAGTGCCGCTTTTGCAATTTGCTCAGCCGTGAGAGCATTACCACTGTACTTCTTTAACGCACGGCCAGCAGCTAAGGCATAATTGCCACCGGAACCAATTGCTAATATGCCATCATCCGGTTCAATCACTTCCCCAGTTCCTGAAACAAGTAATAGGCGCTCTTTATCCATGACAAGTAGCATCGCTTCCAACTTTCTTAAAATACGGTCTCCACGCCATTCCTTCGCAAGTTCCACGGAAGCACGCTCCAAATTCCCATTGAACTCCGCTAATTTCCCCTCGAACAGTTCAAACAGCGTAAAAGCGTCAGCTACCGAACCAGCGAATCCAGCAAGTATCTTATCATTGTAAAGTCTTCTTACTTTTTTAGCAGAATGTTTCATGACAACCGCTTCACCCATTGTCACTTGTCCATCACCTGACATTGCACATTCACCATTATGTCGAATGGCAAATATCGTCGTTGCGTGAAATTTCATATATCCATCCTCCTACGCTCGCGGATGAGTGTTCATATACGTTTTCCGCAAGTGTTCTTTTGTGATATGTGTATAAACTTGTGTCGAAGATAACTGACTATGTCCAAGAAGCTCCTGTACCGTTCTCATATCAGCGCCATTTGCCAATAAATGCGTGGCAAATGAATGGCGTATCATATGCGGGTATACCTTACCTTGTATAGCGGCATCCTTCATCATACTATCCAATACATGGCGAATTCCCCGAGCTGTAATTGGATCGCCTCGCAAATTGACAAACAAAGAGTAGTGCTTTTTTTGTTTCATCAATAAAGGACGACTGATTTCCAAATAGGATTCAAGAGCTTGTTGTGCAAAACTGCCAAATGGGATATAACGTTCTTTTCGACCTTTCCCCATAACTTTGACAATTCCTAATCCATTATCAATATCACCAAGTTTAATGGAAACTAATTCACTAACACGGGCACCTGTCGCATAAAGCATTTCAAGAATCGCTTTATTTCTAACAGATTTCGGATGATCGCCTTCGCAAGCTGCAAAAAGTGCATCAAGTTCTTTCTCATAAAAAAAAGCCGGAAGCCGCTGTTCCTTCTTTGGATGGTGCAATAGCTGGAAAGCATGATCTTTCATACCATACCGAGCGTTGCAAAACTTGTATAAAGACCGGATTGACGAAATTTTTCTTGATATCGTAACCCTCGATAATCCTCTATCATACAATCTCGTTACATACAGTCGAGCTTCAGGATAGTCGACATTTGCTAAATCAACAATTCCTTCTTCACTTAAAAAAGCATAAAACTCTTCGATATCATGTTTGTACTCAGAGACTGTTAAAGATGAATAATTCTTTTCAAGGCGAATATAGGATATGTATTCATCAAGAAATGCCGTCAATTCATTTTGTTGTTGCAAGTGTTTCACCCCCAACATGAATCACTTCATCCATCATACAGAATTTGAACACATTTGAAAAGTGGTTATTTTTTCTTTTATCAAAAAACAACTCCCCAACTTCCTTATCTTAAGAATAGGAAATCTACTAAGGAAGTTCCAAAATCGTCCACGCTTCACTATACCGAATGTATTTCCGTTCAGCAACCGATTTGTATCAAGAAGTAAGACGTCAAACAATATTTTGGACAAACCAGACACATTTTGTTCATTTTTTGCATAAATCTCAAAAGAGTCACTTAGTTAAGTATTAGTACCTTAATCCAAGTGACTCATTTTCATGTTAATTTTTCATATTGAAATACTGTTAACGAAGCAAATGCTTTATTAGCGTGTTTTTCAGCTCTTTTTACTTTAGACCTTATCTTTTCTCCAAAACCAGGAACAAACCAAAATTGACGTTCATTGGCTGAAAATTTTTCGGATTTGTTTCAGTAATAAACCTCGCAAGCTCCCTAACGCTGTGGTAGTGCCCACACTTCTATCTCCACTTATTCTTGAGCATCCTCTTTATAATCACATTCCGTACATTGAATCTGTACACCTTTCTTAAGTCGCTTTTCAACGAGGGTGTGTTGGCATTTAGGACAAGGTCTTGCAATCGGCTTATCCCATGATACGTATTCACACTCCGGATATCGGTCACAACCATAGAAAATCCTTTTCGTCTTGCTCTTCCTCTCAATTACTTGACCTTCTTTACAAGATGGACATGTAACACCGATCGGTTTCACAATTGCTTTCGTATTTCTGCAATCAGGAAAGTTTGAACAAGCCATGAATTTTCCGTAACGCCCCATCTTGAACACCATTGGATTGCCACATTGTTCACAATCTTCTCCGGCCGGCTCATCTTTGATTTCAATTTTTTCCATCTCTTCGTCTGCAACTTTAACATGTTTCTCGAATTCTTTATAGAAATTATCAATGACTTGTACCCAACGAACTTTCCCATCTTCTACATCGTCCAAGTTCTTTTCCATTTCTGCCGTAAATTCAATGTCGATAATATCCGGAAAATATTGATGAACGGCTTGGTGTACAATTTCACCGAGCTCCGTCGGCACAAATCGCTTTGCATCCAACGTGACATAGCCACGCTTTTGAATTGTATCCAAAGTAGGTGCATATGTCGATGGCCGGCCAATCCCGAGCTCTTCAAGCGTTTTAACTAGTCTCGCTTCTGTGTAACGCGGCGGTGGCTGAGTAAAATGCTGTTTCGGTTCAATCGCAGTGCCTTTGATCCGTTCTCCTTTTTCCAGAGGTGGTAAAATACCATCTTTTTTCTCTTCATGATCATCTTCACCTTCAATGTAGACTTTCATGAAACCTGGAAATTTCACCTCGGAACCTGTTGCTCTGAATTTCACATCGCCATTCATTAGATCAGCAGTTACTGTGTCCAATACAGCAGGAGCCATTTGGCTTGCAACAAAGCGTTCCCAAATCAATTTGTATAGTCTAAGCTGATCTCTCGATAAAAACGCTTTCATCGCATCAGGTGGCCTTAAAACTGATGTCGGTCTTACTGCTTCATGCGCATCTTGTGTATTTGCTGATTCCTTGGCTTTCACTTTAGATGTCGCAACGAATTCATTCCCATACATCTTTTCGATATACTCCACCGCTTCACCTTTTGCACTATCAGAAATTCTCGTCGAATCCGTTCTCATATACGTAATTAGACCGACAATGCCTTCTTTACCGGTATTGATTCCTTCGTACAATTGCTGGGCGAGCATCATCGTTTTCCGCGCTCTAAAATTCAGCTTCCGTGCCGCTTCTTGTTGCAAGGAAGATGTGGTAAACGGTGGCGCAGGATTCCTTCTTCTTTCCTTTTTGACGAGATTGACAATTGTAAATTCATCTTCTGTCATCCTGGAGAGTATCTCATCAACTTGTTGTCTATTTTCAAGCTTTATTTTTTTGTTTTCATCACCGTAAAATGTCGCTTCAAACACCTTGCTGTTTTTCGTAAACTGTCCCGTAATGCTCCAGTATTCTTCAGGTGTAAATCCTTTAATTTCGTTTTCACGGTCAATAATCATCCGTAAAGCGACGGATTGGACGCGACCAGCTGACAGTCCTTTTTTTACTTTCTTCCAAAGGATTGGGCTAATGTTGTAACCTACAAGTCTATCCAACACCCTTCTCGCTTGCTGAGCATCCACACGATGCATATCAATCGGGCGAGGATTTTTAAATGAACCTTTAATTGCATCTTTTGTGATTTCATTAAACACAACTCGACAATCAGATTCGATATCTACGCCTAACTGATGTGCCAAATGCCACGCAATCGCTTCTCCTTCTCTATCGGGGTCGGCTGCAAGAAAGATTTTCTTTGCTTTTTTTGCGTCCTTTTTCAACTCTTGTAAAATCGGACCTTTCCCACGAATCGTAATGTATTTCGGTTCATAGTTATTTTCTGTATCTACACCCATTTGGCTACGCGGTAAGTCTCTAAGGTGTCCGATCGAAGCTCTAACTTTATACTTCTTTCCTAAATAACGTTCAATAGTTTTCGCCTTTGCCGGCGATTCAACGATAACTAAGTAATCTGCCATTTTTCATGCTCCTCCTCATAGAGGTTCCTATTTATCCACCCGGTGGACAGTTTCATTCAATTTTGCCAATCTGTTAACCGAGAGTGCGGATGTAAAAGAATATCTGTTGCAAAATGTATAACAGATTTGAATTAAAATCAACCTTTTCAATATGAGGAACATTTTTCAACTCATTTAAACAGGCATGATTCCAGCGCTTGATAGCCGTTCCATATAGGTTTTGCTCCTTCTTCAATTAATTTATTCGGTCCGATAGACAAAGGCGAATGAATAGGGCCAGGAACCGCAAATACCGTTTTCCCATGATCTAGTGCATGGTCCACTGTACTCATCGTACCACTTTTCTCTTCCGATTCTGTAATGATGACAGCATTCGACAAGCCACTAATGATTCGGTTTCTCATCGGAAATGTCCATTTTGCTGGTCGCATGTATGGTGGATACTCTGTAACCAACAAATGATTTGAGGCAAGTTCATCTGCCAAGGTACGGTTTTCATAAGGATAAAGGTGAAACAAACCGTGGCCAAGTACTGCTATTGTTTTACCGTTGTAGAACATTGTCGATTTGTGCGCCATTGTGTCTGCACCTTTTGCAAGACCAGAAACAATGACTGTTTCATTTTCCACAAGAGGCGGAATAATTTGAGACAACGCTTTTCTTGAATACTCTGTTGCTTTCCGAGAACCGATAATAGCGATTTTTTTAGGCACATCAAGAATGCGTTTGTCACCTTTTACATATAAAACTGAAGGAGGGTCGACTAACCATTTCAGCGAACTCGGGTAAGTTGTATTCGTTATTGGAATCGGGATGATTTGCTCTTGTTGATAAAGTAGGGGGAAGGGGGTGTTTTCGTGTTGTAGTAATTGTTGATTCAACCGAGCTGCCTTTGAATGGGGGATTTGTAGCAGCCTTTGAAGTTCTGTTGTTCGATAGCAGAATAGTTTTTCAAGCAAAGGATCTTGGTCCATTATCGACTCGATTTTGTTGTAAGGTACAGGATATACATAATGGAGTACAAGCATCCTACGATCAGTCTCTGAAAGCATTATCATTTTCTCCTCCATGTAAAATAGCAGCATGCAGATTCCTGCATGCCGCTCGTTTTACTTAATGTGTTTTACACTTTTCGTAAAGACCTTTTTCTTTAATCACTTTAATAAGCGTTTCACCAATTACAGATGGCGTATCAGCCACTTCGATACCTGCAGCATTCATCGCTTTGATTTTTTCCGCAGCAGTTCCTTTACCACCGGAGATAATCGCTCCTGCATGGCCCATACGCTTCCCTGGAGGTGCAGTTTGACCACCGATGAAGCCGACAACAGGTTTTGTCATGTTTGCTTTCACCCATTCAGCAGCCTCTTCTTCAGCCGTACCACCAATTTCACCAATCATGACGACCGCATAAGTTTCAGGGTCTTCATTGAAAGCTTTTAATACATCAATGAAATTCGTTCCGTTTACAGGATCCCCACCAATACCGACAGCAGTCGTTTGACCGATACCCGCTTGGCTTAATTGGTGTGTCGCTTCGTATGTCAATGTACCAGAACGAGATACGACGCCAACATGACCTTTTGTATGGATGTAGCCTGGCATAATACCGATTTTACATTCATCAGCCGTAATGACACCTGGGCAGTTTGGTCCGACAAGACGCGTTTTCTTACCTTCCATGTAGCGCTTGACATTGATCATGTCGATTACCGGAATATGTTCTGTAATACAGATTGTCATATCCAATTCTGCGTCAACAGCTTCTAAAATCGCATCAGCAGCGAAAGGAGCTGGAACATAGATGACTGATACGTTAGCACCTGTTGCTTTTACCGCTTCTTCAACAGTATTAAAAACAGGCACTCCTTCAACTTCAGTTCCGCCTTTGCCCGGAGTGACTCCGCCGACGATTTTTGTACCATATTCAAGCATTTGTTTCGTATGGAAAAGTGCTGTAGACCCGGTAATACCTTGTACAATCACTTTTGTATCTTTATTAATATAAATTGCCATCGTTTGTCCCTGCCTTTCTTAGCCTACGAGTTCAACAATCTTTTGTGCACCGTCTGCCATCGTGTCAGCAGCGATGATGTTCAAACCTGATTCATTCAACAAAGCTTTACCTTTTTCGACATTTGTACCTTCCAAACGTACGACAAGTGGCACTTCAAGACCTACTTCTTTTGCAGCTGCAATAACACCTTCAGCAATGACGTCACATTTCATGATGCCACCGAAAATGTTAACGAAAATTCCTTTAACAGCTTCGTCAGAAAGAATGATTTTGAAAGCTTCAGTTACTTTTTCAGCAGTTGCACCGCCCCCAACATCAAGGAAGTTCGCCGGTGTTCCGCCATAGTAATTGATTGTATCCATTGTAGCCATCGCAAGACCCGCACCGTTAACCATGCAACCGATGTTTCCATCAAGTGAAATGTAGCTCAAGTCATACTTGGATGCTTCGATTTCCTTAGGATCTTCTTCATCAAAATCACGAAGTTCAACGATGTCTTTATGGCGATAAAGTGCATTATCGTCAAAGTTGAATTTTGCATCCAACGCTAATACGTTGTCATCACCTGTAACAACAAGTGGATTGATTTCAACGATTGAAGCGTCTTTTTCGACGAATACTTTATAAAGACCTAACATGAATTTAGCAGCCTTATTGACAAGGTGTGAAGGGATATTCATGTTGAATGCCATACGACGTGCTTGGAAACCTGTTAAGCCAACTACTGGATCAACAACTTCTTTAAAGATTTTTTCAGGCGTGTTTTCTGCAACTTCTTCGATGTCCATTCCGCCTTCTTCAGAACCCATTAATGTAATGCGATCTGTTGCACGGTCAACTACTAGACCAATATAGTATTCTTTTTTAATATCTGATCCTTCTTCAATAAGAAGACGTTTCACTTCTTTACCTTCGGGACCTGTTTGATGAGTGACAAGCGTTTTACCTAATAGCTCTTTTGCATACGCACGTACTTCGTCAAGATTTTTAGCGATTTTTACACCGCCAGCTTTACCGCGTCCACCAGCGTGGATTTGTGCTTTCACGACGATTACATCCGTAGTGAGCTCCTTTGCCGCTTTTACAGCTTCATCGGGAGAAAATGCTACCCGACCGTTTGAAACAGCTACACCATAATCGCGAAGCAACTGCTTTCCTTGATATTCATGGATATTCATCTTACATCCTCCAATCGAACTTGTAGCTAATAATTTACTGCCGTATCTATTGTAGACACAATGTCAAAGAATGTCCACAATTGTCTGCTACTCTTTTAGGTTTTTTTTGACACCATTCGTCATCCGCTTACTTATTTCGCCTTCACCATGCGCTCGATCTATATGGTAGATGTACGCAAACACTTCTGCAACAGCTTGGTACAGTTCTTCGGGTATCGATTCATTGACATTCAACTGACCGAGTAATTCGACCAATGTCGGGTCCTCTTGAATCGGAATGTTATGCTCTTGTGCCTTTGATAGGATATTTTCCGCAATTCTGCCTTTACCTTTCGCAATCAACTTTGGGGCTTCACCTGCTGCCGGATCATACGTGAGGGCAATGGCTTCCTTCCTAGTATGCTTCTTTTCAGTCATATCCGAAAGTCAACTCCTTGGTGCTCTTGAATGATTTCTTGCTGTCGTATAGCAGTTTCAGTCGACTCCTCGAACTTCTTGAACGATACTCCGGAAAGGATATACTTACTAGACGCCAGTCCTTCTTTCAGTCGTTCTCGGAAAAGGTCCCCAATCATTTTCAATCGTTCTTCCTCGTTGTAAATTGTGAGTGTAACAATTCGGTTTTGCACTTGCATATCAACTACTGTTTTGTCTAATGATGACAACTCAAGGTAAAACATGATTCTAGCAAATTCCGGATCAATTTTTCCATCATCCTTCATTCTCCCATTCCACTGCAATGTTGCATCGATCCGTTGTCCCAGTATTGACATAGGTAGTTGCATTACAATTTGCTGGTTTAGTCCCACTTCACCCGAATGCAACAAATGTCCATTCATTCTCGTTACAATCATCTCAGCTACATCACGTGTTTTGGTTGAGATAGAGGGATCTTGCAATAAAGCAACCAGTTGCGGTTTTAGCCACTCCGAGTTCTTTTGGAAATCACCTTGTTGATGACCAATCGTAACTTCATAATTCACTCCAAGTGAAGCGGTAATTGACTGCATCACCATTTGCATTGTTTTGCCGTCTATCGCGTTACTCACACTCGTTTGAGCTTCTTGAAGCAGTTGGTTCGTAATTGGTACATTCAGTTGTGCAATCCGTTGACTAATTAATGAGGCGTTTCCTAGCGCATTCTCACCAAACAATTTATGAAGAGCATTGGGAATGTTCACATCGAATGGCTGTTTTTGGCCTTGCTCGGCCATATGCTTTACAAGAATCTTTGTCAATTGTGTAGTGATTGGAGATGATGGCAATTCCGTAACAGAAAGTTTCTCAAGCGCTACTAGCAACTTCATCATTTGTTGTTTTTGCGGCTGTTCTAGAACAGTGTCTTGTTGGACTTCCGTCGCGAATTGTCGAATACTTTGAAAAAGCTCTGTTGAATGGTGCATCTTAGCATTTTTAATGATCGTTTCCAAGCGATCAATGATTGTTTGATTTGTTGAGAGGACATCTTTGTTTATTACTTTTTCTTGTCTGTTTAATTGACCATTCGGACTATGAATTTGGCTTTCTACTTGTCCTATAAGTTGATTCGTAAGTGTCGTTTGCAAATTTGCCATCGATGCTTGTTTCGGTAACAGTCCTACTGATTTCAGTAATTGCAGGATTTGAAAACGCTCTTGCTGTGGTACATTGTCATCCAATAACTTCACAACTGCGTGATGCAATAATGCATTGTCCATCGCCATCTTTGTAACTCCACTCAACGACTCTAAAGTAGAGAGGATCGAATGCTTCGCAGCGGGTTGCAACCCTAGTTCGTCATCAAGCGCAACTTGCAAAGCTTGCAGCAGCTGGTGGAAACCTTCTTTCATTTCTACAGACATCAGTGAAGAGAAATGTTTTGGCGTAAGTGGCAGGCGAAGCTGCATCAATTTTTGTATCATCTGTAATGCTTCTCCACGAACTGCAACTGGTACTGACTTGAGAAGTTTCGTCGCGTCAATCAAGTTTTCACGGGTGAATGGAATTTTGTTTTTAATGAAATGAGCGAGTACGCTTTGCATCTCTTTTGACTGTTGAAGTTGCATCCGATCCACAAGATTAGCCAATTGCTTTGACTGGTTATCTTGCGCTTGAATAGGCCCTGAAATGATTTTCAGTTGCAATTCAGGTTCGACAGCTTTCACTTGAAAATAATAGGCGTCTCCCGCTTTCATAGGCACTTCCAGTTTGGCCATCAACTTATGCTGTCCAATTTGAACTTCGGCAAGGTTACCAGGAAAGAATTGTTTAATATGCCCTTTAAACATCTGCCCTTCTCTCAACGTTAATGGGGTTTGTAACCGAATAGGCGGCTGAGGAGCTGTGTGTGTGATTAAAGGATGCGTCAATCTACTAGACCTCCTTCCAACATCGTCTTAACAGGCTCAAACGTCTTTCTATGGTGTTTACAAGGCCCATACATCTGCAGTGCCTCTAAGTGGTCAGCTGTTCCATATCCAGCGTTTTTAGCAAAGTTATACATCGGAAACTCTACATTCAGATCATCAAGTAATGCATCACGAGTCGTCTTCGCCAAGATGGATGCAGCTGCAATTGCCAAGCTTTTTGCATCTCCTTTAATAATGGATTCGGTTTGACAAGGAACTTGCAACGCCATCGCATCTGCCAGAACGATTGTCGGAGATGTGTCGAGTTGCAAAACTGCACGTTCCATTGATTCTTTCGTCGCTTGGTAAATGTTCACTTCATCAATACGTTCTGCGGATTGTATGTGAACAGCATAACTGAGCGCAATCTCTTTTATGACTACCGCTAGTCTTTCTCTCTCTCGTTTCGCAATCTTCTTAGAGTCGTCCAATCCGATCAATTCTATAGGGTTCTCAGGTAATATGACAGCTGCACAAACGACAGGTCCAGCTAAAGGACCTCTTCCCGCTTCGTCCACTCCAGCTACAAGAGCGCCTTGAAACAATTTGTAGTTGTCATCAAACGCGATCTTTTCTTGTAAAGCTTGCTGTTTCAGCAGCTTTTTCTTATAATTCACGTTCCAACGATCTAGCGCTTTCTTCACGCCAGCCCGTTCATCCATTTCAAGTTTTTTCATCCATGCCGACGGTTCTTCTTGGTCCATTAATAATTGTGTTATTTCTTTCACAGTCTTCACTCGATCACCCTGCCTGTTTATTTCAACGCACTTTATCTTTATATCGGCTCTATTATGTAAATGTAACACCCCAGTAATAAGAAAAGGCCGAACGTCACGGATCAATCCGTGATAGTATCGACCTTTTCTGTACTGTTTTCTTCAGATACCAAGTCAAATGTCAACTTCCCTAAAAGCTCACTTCTAATATCTTGCACGATTAACTCCGACACTTTGTCGTAATCAATCTCTCCGCCTTGTGAGTACGTTTTTCGCGCTTCACCAATTTTCGTGAAAATTGCTTGGATGTCCTCATCGACTGTTGTGATACCGTATCTCGCTTCAAGTCGATCTGGGTAATGACTTTCCAAAAAGCGTAGCCCAAAGACTGCTAAATTCTCCATGTTCACGATCGTGTCTTTTATCGCACCGGTTAACGCTAGTTTGTACCCTACAGCGGGATCTTCAAATTTCGGCCAAAGAATTCCCGGTGTATCTAATAGTTCCAATTCTTTTTCAAACTTTATCCATTGCTGTGCTTTCGTAACACCTGGCTTATTACCTGTTTTCGCAATGTTTTTCTTTGCTAAGCGATTAATTAATGTAGACTTTCCGACGTTCGGTATTCCAACGATCATAGCGCGAATTGCACCTGGCCGAATCCCTCTTTTTTTCATCCGTTCAATTTTAGGCGCAAGAATTTCCTTTGAAGCTTTTGTAACCGTTTGAAGTCCTTTTCCTTCAAACGAATTGATGGCAACGGCTCGAATCCCTTTGGCGTCAAAATAACGTATCCACCGTTCCGTTTCTTTATCATCTGCCAAATCCATTTTGTTTAAAATGAGCAATCTTGGTTTTTGTTGAATGACTTCATCGATCATCGGATTTCGTGAGGATAAAGGTAATCGTGCATCAATTAATTCAAATACGATGTCTACTAGCTTCAATTGTTCTGTAACTTCACGTCGTGCTTTGGCCATGTGCCCTGGAAACCATTGAATGGTCATCGGAACTCTCTCCTTTCATCAGTCAACGATTCCGAAATCTTTTATTGGCCAAAATACAAATTTTGTACTACCAATAATTTCATCGATTGATACTGCTCCAATATGTCTAGAGTCTTTACTTTTTCGACGGTTATCCCCCATTACAAATACATAGCCTTCAGGGACGGTTTGTCGATTAATTTTTTCTTCAAGTGTAAAATCCTCTGTCAGCGGTCCATCGTTCACTTCCGCTTTGTATTTATCCAAATAAGGCTCTTCTATCGCTTTTCCGTTAATGTATAACGTATCGTCCCGATATTCCACTTCATCGCCCGGAAGACCGATGACGCGTTTAATATAGTCCTTTTTCTCGGGTGCATGGAAAACGACGATATCAAATCGATCAGGCTTACCGATTGTGTACCCGATTTTGTTCACAATCATTTTATCTCCATGTTCCAACGTCGGCATCATCGATACACCATCAACGACAATAGGTGTAAATAAAAATATACGAATAATCGCCGCCAAGCCAAATGCGATTAATAACGCCTTAATCCATTCCCATGTTTCATTTTTCTTTTTCTCTTCGTTCATCACCAAAGCCTCCCGCCAACCTACTATATCTATTGTACATTCTAATGTTCATGGACGCAAAAAGAAACAGCGGAGATCGGCTCTCCGCTGTTTGCATTTTATCGAATTTCTTTAATACGTGCAGCTTTTCCGCGTAGGTTGCGAAGGTAGTACAATTTCGCACGGCGTACTTTACCACGACGAGTTACTTCAAGTTTAGCGATTTTCGGTGTGTGTACAGGGAATGTACGCTCAACACCTACACCGTTAGAGATTTTACGGACAGTGAAAGTTTCGCTGATTCCGCCTCCACGACGTTTAATGACAACACCTTCGAAGATTTGGATACGCTCACGCGTGCCCTCAACGATTTTAACGTGCAAGCGGACTGTGTCCCCAGGACGGAAATCTGGATGATCTGTACGAAGTTGTTCTTTTGTTACTTCTGCAATAATGTTTTGCATATTATTCTCTCCTTATTCACAGATGCTCTTGCACTTCAATCCTTTGCAGCGGAACACCAGTTAGTATGTACTCCCCATAGAAGTACATAGTCGATAATAGCACAAAGGACTGCGAATTACAAGTTGCATCAGTTGTTTTTTTCTTCTATTAACCGTTTTAACACTTGTTGTTGGTGTGGCGTCAACGGCGCGTGTTCCAATAAGTCTTTCCGTCGTTCAAAGGTACGGATAACAGCTTGTTCCTCTCTCCACTTGTCAATCGCCGCATGGTTACCGGACAACAAGACTTCTGGAACTTTCATCCCTCTGAATTCAGACGGTCTTGTATATTGGGGATGCTCTAACAAACCAGTGGAGAACGAGTCGAGCACCGGTGAGTCAGTATTGCCCAGTACATTCGGCAATAGCCTGACGACACTATCAATCATCGCCATTGCAGCGATTTCTCCCCCTGTCAAAACAAAGTCACCTAACGATAGCTCATCTGTCACAAGGTGTTCCCGTATACGTTCATCGTACCCTTCATAATGGCCGCAAAGGAAAACAAGATGCTCTTCTTGCGCAAGTTCTTCTGCCTTTTTTTGGTTGAAACGCTCGCCTTGTGGACACATGAGGATGACACGCGGTTTCTTCGATGCATCGAGCGAGAGAGCATCTACGGCCGCAAAGAGCGGTTCTGCTTTAAGCACCATTCCCGCACCACCACCATAGGGATAGTCATCCACTTTGTGGTGTTTATTACCGGAGAACGATCTGAAATCAGTAACTGCAAAAGAAACAGCCTCGTTTTCTTGTGCCTTTTTCATAATCGACGTATGAAGTACCCCTTCAAACATTTCAGGGAACAACGATAAAACATCAATCTTCATCATGAAAGGAGACCATCCATCGGTTCGATCACAATCCGTTTTTCGTCTACATCGACTTCTTTGACAATATCATCGATAAATGGAATGTACTGTGGTTTTCCCTCTTCAGGTGTTACAGTCCACACGTCATTCGCGCCAGTCTCTAATATATCCGTAACTTTCCCAATTACATCGCCTGTGTTTGTCATTACTGTACAGCCGATGATTTCGTGGTAGTAAAACTCACCTTCATCCAAATCACCTAGCTGCTTTTCCGATACTTTTAGAATACCGTCTCGATATTTCTCCACATCGCCTATTGAATAATGATGTTCGAATGTAAGGAGATCGAAATTTTTGTGGCGACGGTGACTGGCGACAGTCAATTGGATCGGCTTTTTTTCATTCGGCATGAACAAAGATAACTCACTGCCTATCGCATATCTTTCTTCTGGAAAGTGCGTACGGGAGATGACGCGTACTTCCCCATTTATGCCGTGCGTATTTACGATCTTACCAACATTAAACCATTGCATCCATTGCACCTTCCTTTACACTACGTTTAGTATTGCACAAATCTCGATGAATAGACAAAAAAGGAAGGAACATGAGCTCCCTCCTTCTTTACAGGTTGTGATGATACGGCAACTCTTGCTACCGATCAATCAATGATATCAAGGTAAACTTTCTTACCATGGTGACTGCCTGCTGCTGAATAAACAATAGTTCGTATCGCTTTGGCAACACGACCCTGCTTTCCGATCACTTTCCCCATATCCTCAGGGTTGACGGAAAGTTTGTAAGTGACGCGATGAGGTTGTTCATCTTTGTCGACCTGTACATCTCCGGGATGATCGACTAACGGTTTGACAATCGTTTCAATCAGCTGCTTCATGTCCACCCCTCCTGTTTAACCTGCATTCGCAGGCATTTAAACGTGATTATTTTCCAAGTTTAGCGTTGTGGAATTTCTCCATAATGCCTTGTTCAGAAAACAGGTTACGTACTGTATCAGATGGTTTAGCACCAGTTTGTAGCCATTTTAGAGCCAACTCTTCGTTGATTTTAACTTCAGCTGGTTTTGTTAACGGGTTGTACGTACCAACTGTTTCGATTTGACGACCATCACGTGGTGAACGTGAATCTGCTACTACAATACGATAGAAAGGAGTTTTCTTTGCTCCCATACGTTTAAGACGAATTTTTACTGACATTTTTTCTTGCACCTCCGAATAGTTTCACACAAGATAGTATATTATCAAGGTTTCTCATGTTTGTAAAGTGTTTTTTCTTAACACCTAAAAATAATGTTGGAAAATCGTTCGATTATCTAAAGAACGAGTCGAATCCAGGCATTTTCATTTTCTTTTTACCTTTTTGTTGCATGTTGGTCATTTGTTTGACCATTTTCTTCATTTCATCAAATTGCTTTAACAACCGATTCACTTCTTGGATCGTCGTACCGGAACCTTTAGCAATTCGCTTTCTCCTACTTGCATTAATGATTTCTGGTGTTGTACGTTCAGCCGTCGTCATCGATTTTATGACCGCTTCGACTCTACCCATCTGACTTTCATCCACTTTAGCATTTTCGAGGCCTTTAATCTTTCCGGCACCAGGCATCATTTTAAGGATTTCATCAAGCGGACCCATCTTCTTCACTTGTTGTAGCTGGTCAAGGAAGTCGTCAAGCGTGAACGTTTGTGTTCTGAATTTCTGTTCCAACTCTTTCGCTTTTTCTTCATCGACGGACTCTTGCGCTTTTTCAATAAGCGACATGACGTCGCCCATCCCTAAAATCCTTGAAGCCATGCGTTCAGGATGGAAAGGTTCCAATGCGTCCATCTTTTCGCCCATCCCGACAAATTTAATCGGTTTTTCGGTAACAGAACGGATGGACAATGCTGCTCCACCACGTGTATCACCGTCCAACTTGGTCAATACGACTCCCGTAATACCGATCGCTTCATCGAATGATTTTGCAACATTGACTGCATCTTGACCTGTCATTGCGTCGACAACGAGGAATACTTCGTCCGGTTTGCTCAATGCACGAATGTCTTTCAATTCCTGCATAAGCGCTTCATCGACATGCAAACGACCCGCTGTATCGATGATCACCACGTCATGGTGTTCCTTCTCCGCTTCCGCAAGCGCTTGGCGTGCAATTTCCACAGGTGAAACTTCAGTCCCTAACGAAAAGACTGGTAACGTCAATTGTTTGCCTAGGGTCTCCAGCTGTTGAATCGCCGCCGGACGATAGACGTCAGCTGCGACAAGTAGCGGCTTTTTGTTGTGCCGTTTCCGAAGTACAGTGGCCAATTTCCCTGTCGTCGTTGTCTTACCCGCACCTTGCAAACCGACCATCATGATGACTGTAGGAGACTTACGCGCAAATTGGATCGGATTTTGTTCTCCGCCCATCAGTGCAGTTAACTCATCCTTTACGATCTTCACGACTTGTTGGCCTGGTGTCAAACTTTTCATGACATCTTGCCCAACTGCCCGTTCACTGACAGTTTTAATGAATTCTTTTACGACTTTTAAATTGACGTCTGCTTCGATGAGCGCAAAACGTACTTCTCGCATCATCTCTTTAACGTCTGCTTCAGTTATTTTTCCCTTGCCCTTTATCTTTTGAAGCGTCCCTTGCAGGCGCTGGGCTAATCCTTCAAATGCCATGCACAGAGCCCCCTACTCATGATCTTTTAGCGTTTTCAACAGAGCACGCATTTTTTTCGCTTTCTCATCATCTCCGCGGACGAGCTGCTCCAGTTGTTCCACAATTTCCATCCTATCTTGGAATTTAGAGAAAAGATTCAATTTGTTTTCATAGTCTTCCAACATCGCTTCTGTTCTTCGGACATTATCGTATACAGCTTGCCTAGATACATTATATTCCTCGGCAATCTCACCAAGTGAAAGATCATCCAAGTAATACAATTGCATGTAGACTCGTTGTTTTTCAGTTAATAGTGTCTGATAGAAATCATAGAGGAAGTTGACGCGTGTCGTTTTTTCAAGCATCTCTTCGCCTCCTCTTGTCATCTTAGTATGAGTTGTATGAACTGTCAAGTATTTTTACTTTAAAGCACAAACTGATCTGTTCATGGACTCATAAGAATTATTCGTCCGCCTCTTTTTCCAATCCTTCAGCAAAAAGTCCGTACACATATTTTTCTGGATCGAACGGTTGTAAATCGTCCATTCCTTCACCTAGTCCAACAAATTTCACAGGAATGTTCAATTTGTTGCGTATCGCCAAAACAATCCCGCCTTTTGCTGTTCCGTCCAATTTCGTCAACACGATACCTGTTACATTTGTTGCTTCTTTGAAAGTTTGTGCTTGGATAAGCGCATTTTGACCTGTTGTCGCATCTAAAGCTAGAAGGACTTCATGCGGCGCCCCTTCGATCTCTTTACCAATGACGCGGTGTACTTTTTCCAACTCATTCATCAAGTTCACTTTATTTTGCAATCGGCCAGCTGTATCGCATATCAGCACGTCCACCTTCCGATTTTTAGCCGCACGGATTGCATCATACATGACAGCAGCAGGATCGGAACCTTCCGACTGTCTAATCACTTCTACGCCTACACGTTCACCCCATACGACAAGTTGGTCGATCGCGCCAGCTCGAAACGTATCACCAGCAGCAAGCATAACCGTTTTCCCTTCTGCCTTCAGACGAGCAGCCAACTTACCAATTGTCGTTGTCTTCCCGACACCATTGACACCTACCATCAAAATGACAGACAACTCGTTATCAAGGTTCAACTCGGTATCCAACTCTTCACCGTCTTTATAGATGTCAACAAGCTTTTCAGATATGACGGACTGGATACCTTCCGTGTTCTTAATGTTCTTTCGTTGTACTTCCCATCTTAGTTGATCGACGAGTTCCATTACCGTCTCAACACCGACATCCGCTTGTAACAGAAGTTCTTCAAGCTCTTCAAAGAAATCCTCATCCACTTCGCGGAAACGCGCTACAAGATCATTCACTTTGGAAGTAAATGATTGACGTGTTTTGGATAAACCATCTTTAAACTTTTCAGTTACGGTAACTGTTTCATTCGAACCTGTAATTTTCTCTTTCAATTTCTTGAAAAATGACATCTCAATTCTCTCCTATTCAATCGTTCGTTCTTTCATTCACCTTAACTGAGCATCTCAGCTGGCACTTCTGATAGCTTAACCGATATTAATTTCGATACACCTGATTCCTGCATGGTGATGCCGTAAAGCACATCCGCACCTTCCATCGTCCCTTTCCGATGTGTGATGACGATGAATTGAGTGTTATCGGAGAAACGCTTTAAGTATTTACTATAGCGGATGACATTCGCTTCATCCAATGCCGCTTCCACTTCGTCCAAAATACAAAATGGCACGGGTCTTACTTCAATAATTGAAAACAATAGTGTGATAGCAGTCAACGCACGCTCCCCACCAGATAAAAGACTTAAGTTCTGAAGTTTTTTTCCTGGCGGTCGTGCAATGATGTCGACACCTGTCTCAAGTAGATTGTCTGGTTGTGTAAGAATTAGATCCGCTTCGCCACCACCGAACATTTCTTTGAACACATGGTGGAAACGACTTTTCACCGCGTTAAACGTCGCACCAAAGCGTACTTCCATTTCCCTGTCCATCTCAGACATCGCTTCATTCAGTGTATTTTTCGCTTCCACAAGGTCATTCCGTTGTTCAGTGAGGAATGCGTGCCGTTGAGCAACTTCTTCATATTCCTCAATTGCACTCGGATTAATTGGACCTAAAGTATAAAGCTCTTCTTTCAGTTCGTCGACACGGATCCTTGCCTGCTCAACATTGAATTGAACCTCTTCATCGAAATCAGGGTATAAACCGTATTCATCCAATAATCGGTTTGTAATCGTTTCGTACTTTACTTCAAGCCTAGATAATGCAATATGGAGCGCATTGAGGGAAGAAACGAGCTCAGCTTCTTCGTACCGTAAATCTTTTAAATGTTCTTCTTGTTGCAAGAGTAATCCGGAAATGCGAGCTTTGTTTTCCCTTTCTTGCGTTAAAGATGCTTCTACTGTTGATTTTTTCGTCGTCGCAATGTGAAGCTGTTCATTTATTTCTTCAGGGGTACTGTCAATTCCTTTTTCATGCTCCGTATAGAGAGCTAAATCTTTCTCTAAGGAATGAATTTTAGTTTCAAGCTGTTGTTGCGTAACTTCCATGTCGTTAAGCAATGATTGCTGGTGTGTTTTTTGTTCACGTAACACCGCCAACTGTTCGCGCAGATCATTGTTTCGATTCATCAATGTCTCTTCTTCGTTGCGTCTATCTGTCGCTAAACGCTCCAATGTCGATACTTCTTGTTGGATTGACTGTAATTTCCCTTGAACAGATTGATGACGGTTGAGTAGTTCCTCTTTTTCATTTGCCAATTGAGCACCGATATTCGCTGAACCGAGTTGGCCTTTTTGCACGATAGAGAGTTCAGACTCCACGCTTCTGATTTCCACGTCAAACTCACGAATAATTGAATCGGTTCTAAAGATTACTTGTTGAAGTTGTTCGAGCTCGCGACGAAGCTTTTCGACATCATGCATGTACTGAGCGACAAGCATTTTCGAATCTCCAATTTTTGTTTGAGCAGAATCGATGGAACGAGCCATCTTGCTCACTTGTGTGCGTAACATCTCTAGTTCAGCCTTCCGGGAAAAGACTGTTGACTGCCCTTTTGCTCCACCACCTGTTAGAGAACCACCTGCATTTACTACATCGCCGTCCAACGTAACAATCCGATATTTATAACCAATCGATTTTGCGATCAAAGATGCACCTGCTAATGATTTAGCAACAATCGTCATGCCGAGAAGATTTTCTAAGATTGCTGTAAATTCAGGAGCCGTTTTTACGAGCGTATTCGCTGTACCGATGAACTCCTCGTTTTGAGCTGCAATGCGTAATTGTGCGGGTTGAAGCATGCGTGATTTAATGACATCACGTGGCAAAAAAGTCGCTCGCCCAGCATTTGTCTTTTTTAGGTAACCGATCGCTTGACGTGCCTGAGCTTCTGAAGCTGTCACGATATGTTGCATTGCACCACCTAATGCGGTTTCAATTGCCTTTATGTAGGTGTCTTCAACAGTTATCAATTCTGCAACTGCACCGTCAATCCCTTGCAAGTTACCTTCTTTGTTTGCAATCAATACTGCTTTAACACCTGAAAAGAAACCTGAAAAATCAGCTTCCAAACTTTCAATTGCACGTAACCGACCTTGCATTTCTGATTGCTTGTTTAATGCTGTTTGCATGAACTGCTGTTGTGTACGTAAGTCTTCTTCTGCTGTTCGGTATGCATTTTCTACTGTTTGCAAACTTGCTTCGACTTGTTTTTTCTTTTCATTCACGGTTTGAAGTTCTTTTAAATGACTCGCTTTCTTTTCCGTAAGTTCAGATCGTTTTTCGCTCAATAAAATTGTTTGCTTAGAATTTCGATCTGTTGATAATTTTTCACCTTGCAACCGTTCGTCAATATGCTTTAAATCATTTCGGATTGTTGCCTCTTCATTTAATAAATCAATATACGTAGACTTTAACTCATCAATTTCCATCTCTGTCTCTTTTACTGACCGCTTCAGAATTTGAGTGATTTCATTCATCTCTGTTTGTAATGTCAACATTTGAGAGGAGGTAACGGCTAATTTCTCTTTCGTTGCCGCTACTTTTTCGCTAATGAGTTCCTTCTCTTGCAGTTCAATGCTTAGGTCATGCTGAATTCGTTTGATTTGTTGTTCGGAATTTTTTTGTTTCTCAAGTGTTAGTAGGCGTCGCCCTTCCCACTTTTCAGCTTGTGCGCTTATTTCAACGAGTTGTTTTTGGAGATTTTCAATCCTCATTTCAGAATTGGATAGCTCCATTTTATAACTTTTCGACAGTTCTTCCACTGAAGTGAGTGTATTGACCAATTGGGTTCTTTGTTCTTTCATACTTTCCAATTGATGCGTTTTTTCGGTTATGTCTTTACGTAATTTAGATCCATCATAGTTCAGTAAACGAACATCCACTTCACGGATTTCCTCTGATAGTACATGGTGCCTCTTTGCCGCCCCTGCATTTTTCTCGAGCGGACCAATTCTAGTGTCTAATTCATTCAGAATGTCTAGCACACGGTGTAAATTATCTTCGGTTTCAAAAAGCTTATGCTCCGCCTTTTTCTTTCGCGTTTTATACTTTAAAACCCCTGCTGCTTCATCAAAAATACTTCTACGATCTTCAGGTCGACTATTTAATATTTCATCAACACGACCTTGAGAAATAATAGAAAATGCTTCTTTCCCAAGACCGGAATCCATGAATACGTCATTGATATCTTTTAATCTACATTGTTGACCATTCAATAAATAGTTACTTTCGCCCGAACGGAACACGCGGCGTGTTACGCTGATTTCAGTATAATCTAACGGAAAGAGACCATTCGTATTATCTAAGATGAGTGTTACTTCCGCAAAGTTCAGTGGTTTACGGGAATCACTTCCTGCAAAAATGACATCTTCCATTTTTGCACCACGCAATGATTTAGCGGATTGTTCACCAAGCACCCAGCGAATGGCATCTGTCACATTACTCTTTCCACTTCCGTTCGGACCAACAATTGCAGTTACACCGGGAACGAAGTCGATACCGATTCGTTCCGCAAACGATTTAAATCCAATGATTTCAACTCTTTTTAGAAACACAATTAGCTCTCCCCTTCGGCCACTTTTCCTGTTAACACATCGATGGCTTGACGGGCCGCTTCCTGCTCGGCTTCTTTTTTTGATCTTCCCGTACCAGTACCAAGTTCACGATTTTCAAGTTTTACAACGGTTACAAACTTTTTCGCATGCGCAGGACCGTTCTCACTAATTATCTCATATTGTAGGCTACCACTATTCGTTTGTTGAACAATTTCCTGCAGCCGACTTTTATAATCCATCACATGCGAAAAAGCACCGTTTCCGATTTTAGGGAAAACCACATTCTCCAAAAACTTTGTTACTTGTTCCATGCCTTGATCTAAAAATAACGCACCTATGTAAGCTTCAAAAACATCTGCGAGCAGCGCGGGACGTAATCTTCCTCCCGTTTGCTCTTCGCCTTTCCCTAACAAAATGTATTCACCAAACCGGAGTTCATTTGATAGTTTTACAAGGGATGGTTCACAAACGATCGCAGCACGTAATTTTGTCAGCTCACCTTCACTCATAGTTGGTTCCGTTGCGTAAAGGTAACGCGAGACACCTAATTCCAGCACCGCATCCCCGAGAAATTCCAAGCGTTCATTGTCTGTAAAATTTTTACGGCGATGCTCATTTACATAAGACGAATGCGTAAATGCATGGTATAGGAGGTTCTCATCGTTGAAAACGACACCTAACTGCTTTTGGAGCTCTTCAAATTTTCTTTTCACTTCCACAGAAATGGTAGAAGCGTATTTACCTTTTGTATGTCGTTTGTTGTTATGCATGCAGACTCTACCTTTCAATTCATAGTGCTTCTAATTTTACATGGTTATGCGCCGACTTGCAAAACCGAAAAGAGATACTTTCATTCCTTTTCTTAACAAAAGAAAGGATGAAAGCATCTCATCGGGTTTCATTCAATAAGACATGAGTAATGAATAGCATTTACAGCAATTCACTAGCCTATGCTTTATTAGTTCACTTTTTCTTCGATATACTTCACAGCATCACCGACAGTGCCGATCTTTTCAGCATCGTCATCTGAAATTTCCATATCGAACTCATCTTCCAATTCCATTACTAACTCAACAACATCCAAAGAATCTGCGCCGAGATCGTCTTTGAAAGATGCTTCTGGTTTCACTTCACTCTCATCGACACCTAAACGGTCGACAACAACTTTCGTTACTCGTTCTAGTACTGACAACATAGTCACCTCCTCTCAAAGAAATGCGGAGTGTGGCGGTTAGACCCGACAAGCGCTGGAGGGCTTGAACGAAAGGCGCTCTTTGCCTTTTGCTTCAAGACCGAAGCGACTCGAGGGTCTGCCACACGCAGCTTGACAACAAGAAATGCGGAGGGCGGCGTTTAGCTGCGACAGGCGCTGGCCGACTAAAATCGCCACGTCCTGTGGCAACGTCGGCACTTGTACTTCCTGTACGGCGAAGGGCAGAAGTTAAAGGCGCTCTTTGCCTTTACCTTCTGACCGAAGCGACCCGAGCAGCTGCCGCCCGTAGCTGGACAAAAAGAAATGCGGAGGGCGCTTGCACAGCCCCGACAAGCGCTGGCCGACTAAAAGTGCCACGTCCTGTGGCAACGTCGGCACTTGTACTTCCTGTACGGCGGAGGGCTTGAAATAAAGGCGCTCTTTGCCTTTATCTTCAAGACCGAAGCGACTCGAGGGGCTAGCGCCCGAAGCTGGACACTTAAGGAACGCAACCTAAGTTCGCCGCGTCCTGCGGCAACGGTTGCATGACCCACTTCCTGTGGGCCCATGCGGAGGGTGGCGGTTAGAACCGACTTCCCGCACCAATAACCCCTAGAGTACAAATCTTTAGTAGACCTATACAGGTTATTACATCACCATACCACCGTCAACATGTATTGTTTGACCTGTTATATAATCTGCATCGCTCGACAACAAGAATGCAACAGCGCCAGCAACATCTTCTGAAGAACCAAGTTTGCCTAATGGAATTGCAGACAACATTTGTTCTTTCACATCTTCCGGCAGGGCGTCTGTCATGTCTGTCGTAATGAAACCTGGTGCAACCGCATTGACTGTAATATTACGTGTCGCCAGTTCCTTAGCAGTCGTCTTCGTTAACCCGATGACTCCCGCTTTAGCAGCTACGTAGTTCGCTTGTCCGGGATTTCCGGTAACCCCGACGATCGATGCAAGGTTCACAATCTTCCCAGAGCGTTGCTTCATCATTTGACGTGTAACAGCTTTCGTACATAAGAAAACACCTTTTAGATTGATGTTGATGACATCATCCCATTCGTCTTCTTTCATACGCATTAACAGATTGTCACGCGTGATGCCTGCATTGTTTACGAGCATATCAATCGAGCCGAATGCTTCCATTGTCGCGTCAATCATCGCTTTCACTTGATCAATTTCGGAAATATTTGCTTGAAACGCAATCGCCTCTCCACCAGCTTTTGTTATGGTTTCCACAACTTCAGCCGCTTTCGCTTCACTGCCGCTATAATTGACAACGACTTTTGCTCCTTCTTCACCAAGCAACAATGCAATTGCACGTCCAATGCCACGCGATGCACCTGTAACGATTGCTGTTTTCCCTGTAAATCTTCCCATACTTACCACCCTTTCGCTGCCTCAATAGCCGTTTGTAACGTTTCTTCGTCGTAAACAGGCAATACAGTTACAGAACGATCAATCTTTTTCACGAGACCACTCAACACTTTGCCTGGACCACATTCAATAAAATGTGTGACGCCAAGATCTAGTAACGTCCGAACCGAATCTTCCCATCGTACTGGTGAATACAATTGTTCAACGAGTAATTCCTTAATCGTCTCTTTGTCAGAAACCGCTTGTGCATTCACATTCGCAATGACAGGAATGGATGCATCCTTCATCTCCAACTGATCTAAAGCTTCACGTAAATGTTCAGCTGCTGGTTGCATGAGCGACGAATGGAATGGACCACTAACGTCTAATGGAATTGCTCTTTTTGCGCCAGCCTCTTTAAGTGCTACACACGCTTTGTCCACGCCTTCTTTTGTTCCAGAAATAACGATTTGTCCAGGACAGTTCAAGTTGGCAGGTTGTACTGGAAATCCATCTGCAGTAATTGCATCCGTTACTTCAGCCAACTTCTCACCATCTAATCCAAGGATGGCTGCCATCGCGCCTTCTCCAGCAGGAACCGCCTCATTCATGAATAAACCGCGTTTCCGCACAACTGCTACACCATTTTCAAATGAAAGTGCACCTGACGCTACAAGTGCTGTGTATTCACCCAAACTATGTCCAGCCGTATAAGCAGGGACAATTCCCGCATCATTTAATCTAGCAGCGATCATTGCGCCAACCGTCAGCAATGCCGGCTGGGCGTTATACGTCACAGTAAGCTCTTCTTGCGGTCCTTCTTTCATTAAACGGCTCAAGTCTCCCCCAAGCACTTTATCCGCACCATCAAAGTACTGGCGACTCTCTTCCTTTGCTGCCAATTCAACGCCCATTCCAACTGATTGGGAGCCTTGCCCTGGAAAAATAAATGCAATTTTACTCATCCCATATCCACCTTTCCAACAGTCTGCCGTATCGTTTCACAAACATCGTATTCCACCATGGTTCTTGCTTGTCTAACCGCATTATAGATTGCATTCGCATTGGACGAGCCATGCGCTTTAATAACTGGCGAGTTTAAACCGAAAAGGCCTGCTCCCCCATACTCCGTATAATCCATTTTCTTCTTTAATCCACGAAGATCGTCTTTTACTAATGCAGCAGACAATTTGGATTTTAATGATGCACCGTAAACTTCTTTTAACATCGTAAAGAAGCTAGATGCCGTTCCTTCAATCGTTTTTAACGCCATATTGCCTGTAAATCCGTCCGTTACGACGACATCTGCAACACCATTCAACAGTTCTCTAGACTCCACATTTCCAACAAAATGTATCGGAGCTTCAGCAAGCAATTGATAAGCAGCTTTTGTCAATTCGTTCCCTTTTCCTTCTTCGGTACCAATATTTAATAGGCCAACACGTGGTTTACTAATACCACGGACTTTTTCCGCGTAAATACTGCCCATAATCGCATATTGCTGTAAGTGCAAAGGCTTAGCATCTGCATTCGCCCCAACGTCCAAAAAAACGAACCCTTGTCCGTCGACAGTCGGTAATGTTGGAGATAATGCCGGTCGATCAATGCCATCTATGCGTCCTACGATGAACAGTCCGGCAGCCATAAGCGCACCTGTATTACCTGCTGATACACACGCATGTGCAGAACCCTCTTTTACAGCTTGCGCCATCTTCACCATCGAAGCATCTTTTTTACGTCGTATCGCACGTACCGGTTCATCTTCCGATTCGATTTTCTCCGTGCAATGAATGACGGTTATGCGTTCATGCTCCTTCAAAAAGGGACCCATCTTCGCTTCGTCTCCATAAATATGTATATGTATATCGTCAAATTCCATTACGCTTTTATAGGCACCCTCAATAATTTCACGAGGCGCATTGTCTCCACCCATACCATCTAAAGCAATAATCATTTTGTGTCCCTCCTGCCAAGTTCGGTTGTGTGGTACATTTGGAATTCACCCGTAAAGACCGTTTCATCTCCAACTGTAGACATAACCTCTACAAACATCCGCTTCCCACTTGACCGTCCTTTGTCAACAATAGCACGTGCAATGACACGGTCTCCGGCTTTCACCGGCTTTAGAAAATTGATAGTAGAAGTAACGGTCAATGCAAGTTCATCATCGAGTACAGCGACAGCTAATGAATTGGCTTGTGCAAAAAGATGATGCCCTCTCGCAATTCCATTACGTTGGAACACATGGTCTTCCGTCACATCAAAAATAGAAATCGCACGCTTGTCCAATTCAATATCGACAATTTCACCGATCACTTCGTCTGATTGCAACGATTTGACTTCAGCTTCAATTGTTCTAGAGGCAACCGTCTTTAACCGTTCACGTAATTCTGGTATTCCACACTCCAAGCGATCTAACCGGATCGTCTGTACACTTACGTTAAATTGTTTCGACAATTCTTCATCTGTCATAAAAGGATTCTGTTCAAGACTTACAGCAAGTTGACGTTGCCTTTCCCTCTTTGGAACTCTCACAAAATTCACCCTTCCGGATTAGCACTTGGTACTAATACCAGTATATTATCATAGTTCATCATAGATTTCTACAAAACATTAATGAAGGGTTCTCTCTTTTTCAATGAAGGAGTTCTCGTATACATGCCCCAAACTGAAATTGCAATACTCAGACCGTAAAAATCAGAATAAAAACACAGCATTCCCGGAGGAAAGACTATTAGATTGTAGACATACTCTAGAAATCAAGGGGTTGCCTACATTTCTTTACTTTACAATCGTATTAACTAGGAAAAGTTGATTTCCGCTGGGAGTGGAATTTAACGGCTCTTGACCGATTGCAGTTTTATACGCTCAAAGACAAAAGGGTTGGAAATCTTTTCGATTTCCAGCCCTTTTGTCTACAGTCTGTGGCGAGCCTCCTTGATGGATGCTCGCCTATAGTATTCTAAACTCAGTCTTCGAGAATGAATGTTCATTTAATCCATCCGCTCTTGCGAAAGCGCGCCGGATTGTTCCAAGTCTTCCCTAAGGAATTTGTATTCTGGAGAGGTCCAAAAGCTGTCCGATGATAGCATTTTCTCAGCATCTTGACGGGCCGTTTCGAGTGCACGGTAGTCATGGACAAGATCTGCCATTTTAAATTCAGGCATCCCACTTTGCTTTTTGCCGAAGAAATCGCCAGCCCCTCTTAGCTCGAGGTCCTTTTCGGCAAGGAGGAAACCATCATTCGTTTCCGTCATCGATTGCATTCGTTCTTTGCCTTCTTCGTTCTTCGGATCAGCAAGAAGGACACAGTATGATTGATCAGCACCCCGCCCTACCCTTCCCCGTAATTGGTGGAGTTGTGCTAATCCGAAACGGGTTGCATCGTAAATGAGCATAAATGTCGCATTCGGAACGTTTACACCGACTTCGACAACTGTTGTTGAAACGAGGCAATCGATTTTCCCATCACTAAAATCTCGCATGATCTCGTCCTTTTCATCCGGATGCAGACGCCCATGCATCAGCCCGACTGTATATCTGCCTGAAAAATGATGGGTGAGCTGCGCATGGACATCGACTGCATTTTGCACATCAAGCTTGTCCGATTCCTCTATCAGTGGACAAATTACATAAGCTTGGCGTCCCGCATGCAATTCTTTCTCCATCTTCCTTAAAACCGGCAATAATGATTCTTCTTTCAACCAATACGTTTCAATTTGCTTACGTCCTGCTGGCATTTCATCCAATATCGAAACATCCATTTCACCGAATGCCGTGATTGCCAAAGTTCTTGGGATTGGGGTGGCCGTCATAAAGAGTACATCTGGATTCAATCCTTTTTCCCTAAGAACGCGACGTTGTTCTACACCGAACCGATGTTGCTCATCTGTTATGACGAGACCCAATTTGGTAAAACTGACATCTGGTTGAATAAGGGCATGGGTACCAATTAAAAGATCGATTTCTCCGTTCGCTAAATTCTCCAATATATGTCTTCTCGCCTTTCCTTTTGTTGAACCTGAAAGAAAAGCGACTCGAACTCCAAATGGCTCTAGCCAGGCAGAAAGTGAATCAGTATGCTGTTCAGCAAGAATTTCGGTTGGAGCCATCAGGGCCCCTTGGAAGCCTGCGGTGATGGCCGCATAAAGAGCAATTGCAGCAACGACAGTCTTGCCCGAACCAACATCCCCTTGTAGAAGACGATTCATCCGACTTGAACTTTTTAATTCCGCACAAAGTTCGTTGACAACTCTTTTTTGTGCGCCTGTTAACTCAAACGGCAAGGAAGAAATAAATGCTTTCAACCGCTCCAAATCATATTGGATAGTTGTTCCTTTTTCCGCATCCTTACGAATTTTCTTCATCCCTATCATCTTCAATTGAAATTTAAGCAATTCTTCATAGACAAACCTTCTTCTCGCCTGTTTGACATCTGTTGGTGTCTTTGGGAAATGAACCATTTCCAATGCTTCATGAAGAGAAGGTAACATATACATCTCAAGCAGCTCACTAGGCAGAATGTCTTTCATTTCTGCTCCATACAAATCCAAAGCTTGTCGCATATATTTTCTAAATGTCTTTTGATGCATAACATTTTTCAAACTGTAGACCGGTTCAAAGTCTGCTTGATCGGTTTTCGGTCCCTCTGAAAAATTACTGACATTGATCACTTGTCGACCGCGATCCCATTTTCCTGTAACTGTAACAGTCATGCCGATACTTAGGCGATCTTTTAAGTAATGTTGATTGAAAAAAACAGCTTTTACAAGGTGGGGGCCGACGAGTAGATGAATTTGTAAGCGAGATTTATTCTTACCTAAAAAAAGAACGGAAGGCTCACTTTGGACCCTTCCTTCAATCGTTACGCGTTCATTATGTGGAGTTTCAGCTAAGTCCTTCAATCGAAAATCTTCGTGTCGATACGGAAATGTATGGAGTAACTGTTCTACTGTTTCAATGCCGAGCTTTTGAAACTGTCCAGTAGCCGCTTTTCCAACACCTTTCAATACTTGGACAGAATCATGAATGGACGGTGTCATGGACCGCTTTGTCCTTCCCGAAAATTTCCGCTTCCAACCTTTTACCCGTCGGTGTAGCTGCCAAGCCACCTTTTGCTGTTTCTCGCAGTGCAGAAGGCATTGTTTGTCCGATCCGATACATGGCATCGATTACTTCATCCGTAGGAATTTTACTGACTACACCTGCTAACGCCATGTCCGCGCCAACTAATGCTTTTGCTGCACCCATCGCATTCCGTTTTACACACGGGACTTCAACCAGTCCAGCAACCGGATCACAAACAAGTCCAAGCATATTTTTCATGACGATCGAAAATGCTTCTGCGCTTTGTTGTGGCGTCCCTCCTGCCATTTCAACAATTGCAGCCGCAGCCATCGAAGCAGCTGAACCCGTTTCCGCCTGGCATCCGCCTGCAGCTCCGGAAATAGAAGCATTGTTCGCAACGACAAATCCAAAAGCACCTGATGTGAATAAATAATTCACCATCTGTTCACGAGTTGGATTCAACTTATCTTTCACGGCAAATAACGTACCTGGAACGATACCGGCCGCACCAGCAGTTGGCGTTGCACAAATCATCCCCATTGCGGCATTTACTTCATTCGTCGCGACCGCTTTACTGACTGCATCCAATAACAAGTCACCTGATAGGGATTTACCCGTTTTAATGTATTGTTGCAGCAATACTGCGTCTCCACCAGTCAAGCCAGAAGTCGATTTCACGCCTTGAAGTCCTTGTTCTACAGCACTTTCCATCACGGTTAAATTGTTATCCATTTGCGCAACAATCTCTTCACGCGAACGTCTAGTAATGAGCATTTCTTGTTCAATCATAATTTCTGAAATTGGTTTGTTTTGCCTTTCAGCGATGTCCACCAATTCTTTCACCGTTCCAAATAGAACTTCCATGTATTTGAACCTCCTTAATTTGCCAATGTGGATACTTGTGTTACGTTCGGTAAGGCTTGTAACTCATTTGTTAAAGATTCATCGAACATTTGGTCAACCTCAATAACCATGAGCGCCATCTTGCCCTTTTCTTTTCGTCCAACTTCCATATGGGCGATATTCATCCCTTGTGAAGCAATGACATTAGACACACTTGCAATGACGCCTGAACGGTCATCATGTACTACGAGCAATGCTGGAAAATGGCCTGATAAGCGCAATGGAAAGCCATTTAACTCGGTCACTTCCATCGTTCCACCGCCAATTGAAATTCCGACGAGTTCCATTTGCCCTTTGCTATCGCCAATAATAATCTTCGCTGTATTCGGATGATCAGCTTCTTCTTCCTCTGGTATGAACTCAAACGTCATGCCTAGAGCAGCTGCATCTTCAAATGAAGTCTTTATTCGTTCATCAAATGTATCGTAATCTAATAAACCACCAATGATCGCTACATCCGTTCCATGCCCTTTATACGTTTCTGCAAATGATCCATAGAGATGGATTTTTGCCCATTCTGGCTGTCTACCGAATAGATCCCTGGCAACACGGCCAATTCTAGCGGCACCTGCAGTATGGGATGACGATGGTCCAATCATAACTGGTCCAATAATTTCAAACACCGATCTATACTTCAATCAAACTACCCCCTTCTTACAAGCAAAGCGCTTTCATCCATTCTACAATAAAGTATTCATAAAGACAAAAAGAGAAAACAGGGCTGTTCGGCAATCATTAAACTTGATTACCAGTAACAGCCCTGTGATGCATGTAAAATCACTCAACAGAAAGAATATATGGATAAAGTGGTTGTTTCCCGTTATACAATTCGACTTCCGTATGACTATAAGTCGACTCGACATAAGTCGCCATCGCAGTCGCTTCGTCTTCAGATACACCTTCTCCATAGATGATCGTCACAATCTCATCGTCTTCATCAATCAACGATGCAAGCAATGTTTTCATGACACTTTCTAACGAAGGTTCAGAAATGATGATTTTATTGCCCGCAAGGCCCATGAAGTCATCTTTCTTAATGTCGATCCCATCAATGGATGTGTCCCGGATTGAATGGGTCACTTGACCAGTTTTCACACCGGAAGCTGCCGCTGTCATCGACTTCTCATTGTCTTGCACAGTCGCTTCAGGGTTAAAAGCAAGAATCGCCGCGAGACCTTCAGGAACCGATTTTGTTTCAACAACAGCTGCTTCAATGCCACACACTTCTGCAGCTTGTTTTGCAGCCATGATAATGTTTTTATTATTCGGTAAAATAATGACGCGTTCAGCTTGTACATCTTTTATCGCTTTAACGATATCTTCAGTAGAAGGATTCATCGTTTGTCCACCTTCTATAACTGCGGACGCACCGATGCTCTTTAACAATTGTGCAATCCCTGAACCCATCGCAACCGTAACGAGGGCATACGGGTGTGCAACTGTTTCGTTTTTAGCAGAATGATCTGCCCCGACGATATCAATATGCTGTTGGCGCATATTCTCGATTTTAATGTTAATGAGTGAACCGTATTGTTGGGCATAATTCATTGCATCACCAGGTTGTTCTGTATGGATATGTACTTTCGCAATTTCATCATCTGAAATGACGAGCAATGAATCACCAAACTGACTGAGGTCTTGTCGGAAATCAGTTTCTACAAATGGCTTATTCACAGTCTTTTCCTCTTCGAATTTCACCATGAATTCCGTACAATATCCGAACTCAATATCTTCGGTATTCATGAAGCCTTGCACACCACGATGATGCTCAGCATTCACTAATTCATCCATTGAATCGACCACAATACGTTCTGGTAGCGCTTCCCCTTTTAAACATGCGAGGAATCCTTCATACACGTACACGAGTCCTTGGCCACCACTATCTACGACACCTACCTCTTTTAAAACAGGCAATAAATCAGGCGTCCGTTTTAATGAAGCCTTAGACTCCTCTACGACCGCTTCCATTACGACAATCAAATCATCTGTCGTTTTAGCCACTTCCACACCTTTGTTGGCAGCATCCTTCGCAACAGTCAAAATCGTCCCTTCAACCGGCTTCATGACAGCTTTGTATGCCGTTTGAACACCAAATTCCAAGGACTCAGCAAATTTTACACTTGTCAGCTTGTCTTCAGATTCAACAGCTTTCCCGAAACCACGGAATAACTGAGAAAGGATGACACCTGAGTTTCCACGTGCACCCATTAACAATCCTTTAGATAATGCTTGTGCAGTCTTACCAATATGTTCAGAAACATTCGCTGCAGTCTCTTTCGCACCGGATGTCATCGACAAGTTCATATTTGTTCCTGTATCACCATCGGGTACTGGAAACACGTTTAGTGAATCGACATAGTCTGCGTTTTGATGAAGATGATGTGCACCCATCTTTACCATATCCGCAAATGTAACACCATCAATAAATTTCATTGATCTGTTTTCCTCCTTCTATCAGTTCGTCACCCGAACTCCTTGAACAAATACATTCACTGAAGCCACTGTTAACGATAAGATCTTTTTCAATGTATACATGACTTTGGATTGCACTTGGTATGCAACCTCTGAGATTTTTGTGCCATATCCTACGATGACATACATATCAATATGTGTCTCATCCCCAATATTTCGCACAATGACCCCTTTTGCATAATTCTCTTTTCCAAGGATATCAGTAAGACCATCCCGAATCTGATGCCGTGAAGCCATGCCGACAATTCCGTAACATTCGATTGTCGCCTCTCCTACCACTTGGGCTATGACGTCATTCGTAATATCTATCGTACCGTAATCGTTTTTTAACTCAATGGACATGAAACTTCCCCTCCTGCAACCGTAATCATACCAACATTGTACTATACACAAGGGCCGATGAAAAGCGGAAGTCGCCGGGAAGCTCCGACAAGCGCTGGAGGGATTGAAACAAAAGGCGCTTTTCCCTTTTGTCTTCAAGACCGAAGCGACTCGAGGAGCTTGCGACTGGAGCTGGATCAATGAAAAGTGGAAGATGGCGTTTAGCTGCGACTGGCATAAGACAGAACTGCGAAACGGCGCTCTTTGCCGTGCAGCAGGAATGGCTTATGACCCGAGCAGCTGCCATCTGGAGTCTGGATCAATGAAAAGCGGAAGAAGCCGTTTAGCTCCGACAAGCGCTGGAGGGATTGAAACAAAAGGCGCTTTTCCCTTTTGTCTTCAAGACCGAAGCGACTCGACGAGCTGGCGACTGGAGCTGGATCAATGAAAAGCGGAAGATGGCGTTTAGCTGCGACTGGCATAAGACAAAACTGCGAAACGGCGCTCTTTGCCGTGCAGCAGGAATGGCTTATGACCCGAGCAGCTGCCATCTGGAGTCTAGCCCGATGAAAAGCGGAAGTCGCCGGGAAGCTCCGACAAGCGCTGGAGGGATTGAATTTAATCGGTGTTATTACGTGAACAACGACAAATTCTTCAAATCTAACGCACATTCAATCATGTAAAGGCAATTCACTTGAAAGCAGCACGAAAAAAGGTTGCAAGCCCTTATTTCCTGTGATAAAGTATTATGGTATGCGAATTAGATAGTGAATCGCTTAATCAATATTAGCGAGGAGGTCATAAAAATGGCTAAAGAATGTGCAATTACTGGTCGCAAAGCACGTGCGGGTAACGCTCGTTCACACGCAATGAATGCTAACAGACGTACTTGGGGAGCAAACCTTCAAAAAGTCCGTATTCTTGTTAATGGTAAACCTAAACGTGTTTGGGTTTCTACAAGAGCACTCAAATCAGGTAAAGTACAACGCGTTTAATGAACATGAAAAAAATGACCACTACAGAATTCGTTGGACTGCTTGAAATGACAGTAGATGTCTCTTTTCAAAAAAATCCAATGACGTAATGTGTGGGTCATTCATGTAATGCGATAGTTATGTACGAACCGACTATACTTCAAAAGAAATGAAACGCCAGGCCGAATTCTTCAGCCTGACGTTTTTTCTTTTTTCTTTTTTCTGTTCCGTTGACTCGCTGTTGCAGACGCCTGGCTTTTCGACTTATCATCTTTCTGAAACACAACCATGCACTTACGGACAAAGCTACTGAGAAACTTCGGCATTGTAAACGTATAAACTCGCAATTCCCTGGCTCCTTTCAGGAATCTGAACTCCTTACCATTAAACATATGCCTTGGCGGAATGAGATAGTACAAACTTCTGCAATTGGTTCATTGCTTGTGAATCTTGTCATTCCCATTTCCAATGTCGCATTGACAGTCTCATACTTAAAGCCTGTTAACGTCAATCCCTCAACAGTCCGACCATACGAGAAAAATGACATATAAGGAAGTTCATCTTTTCTCTTCACCCTATGCACGCCAGGACGATAAAATGACAGTTCGTTTACACGATTACGAACAGAAAACCTAATTCCTTCATTTTGCTGTTGCATTCGATACATGAGGTGCATGGCCGATTCAAAATGATCCAATCTTCCACCTGTCACCCCAATTAAAACAATTTCTTCAGGAGCATAGGCAATCGCTCTTTCCACTGCCAACTCTGTATCCGTTTCGTCTTTTTCAGCTTGAAACGTACCAACCTGTTCAACAACTGTTGCAATCTCCTGAAATTCCTCTGCATTTACAGAATCAAAATCTCCAACTGCTTCGATAGGGATAATACCGTTCCGTACAAGTTGAAGCGCACCTCGATCGACTCCGATAAAAATCGTTTCTGCACGCGCAAATTGCTGAAAATCAGGTAATTCTTCCCGAGGCCCCCCTGCACAAACGACGACCCTCTTCATCAGCCGATTACACTTTCCCCAGCAGTTTTGATGCGCTGTAAGGCTTCCGCACGATCTTCTGCATTATAAATTGCCGAGCCTGCAACAAAGATGGTTGCACCTGCTTCAACACAAGGAACGATTGTCTCCTCATTAATACCACCATCAATTTCTATTTCGATAGATAGTTCTCTTTCCTTAATAATCGCAGCAAGTTGACGGACTTTTGGGAGCACCGAGTGAATGAATTGCTGACCACCAAATCCGGGATTGACAGTCATAAATAAAACCATATCAATGTCTTCCAAGATATGCAGTATATGTTCCACAGGCGTATGTGGATTCAAAACTACGCCAGGTTTAACACCGAAAGAACGGATTAGCTGAATAGTACGGTGTAGATGTCTGCACGCTTCCACGTGAACTGTAATATAATCAGCACCCGCTTTTGCAAACTGCTCAATGTATGCATCCGGATTTTCAATCATTAGATGGACGTCAAGTGGTAATGTAGTAACTGGTCTTAATGCCTCTACAACAATCGGCCCCATCGTAATATTGGGAACGAAATGACCATCCATTACATCGATATGGATCAATTCTGCTCCTGCTTTTTCTACTTCTACGACTTCCTGAGCAAGCTTCGAAAAATTAGCTGCTAAAATGGACGGTGCAATTTTAATCATATTATGAATACCTCGGCTTTCGGTCAGTGATTTCTTGTAAAAATTGAACATAGTTGTCATATCGGGAACGAAGGATTTCTCCACTTTCCACTTTCGCTTTCACAGCACATCCCGGCTCTTTCATATGCATGCATCCTCTGAATTTACAAGCATGTGCACTGCTGGCCATCTCAATGAAATAGTCCTTCAGTTCTTCTTTTTCGATATGATCAAAATCAAGTGAACTGAAGCCAGGTGTATCTGCAATAAGACCTCCTGCCACTTCGATTAGCTCCACATGTCGCGTCGTATGTTTACCTCGCCCTAACGCTTCTGAAATGGCACCAGTTTTGAGCGCAAGTTCAGGAATCAGCGTATTTAATAAAGTAGACTTACCAACCCCTGATTGCCCAGCCAACACACTTGTTTTTTCAGTTACGAAGGGTTGCAACACGTCAAACAATGTAGCATCTTCAATAAAGGTCTGTATGATGTCATAGCCAATCGATTGATAGTAGTTGAGTGCTTCATTCGTTTGTAGCAGGCTTTCGTTATCCGCAATGTCCTTTTTTGTAGTGCATATAATCGGTTGAATGCCATAGGATTCAATGACAACAAGGAATCTGTCCAGCAAATGGAGACTGAAATCAGGTTCAACGATGGAAAAGACGAGCAACGCTTGGTCGATGTTTGAAACCGGTGGACGAACTAATTCATTCTTTCTTTCATGCACTTCAGTAATTGTAGCATCATTTGCTCCATCCGTGACAATCGTCACAAAATCCCCGACGAGCGGCGAGATACCACGATTCCGAAAGACACCTCGTCCTTTACACTGAATGAGTTCCCCATCTATTTCTACATAGTAGAAACCACTAATTGCTTTTCTAATTTGACCTTTTGGCATCCAATCCCTCTTCCTTAATCGATATCTTCGTAATTGATTGTTTCCTCTGCGATTTTAATATCATCCCTAAAGATCATATAACCGCCACGTTGACCTTCTTCCAATTCAATTGTTATTTTCTTCTTTGTATCTTCAATGATTTTAAATTCGTCTGCTGGATCTGTCATGGAATTGTTCAGGTCTTGTATATAGATTTTTATCACTTGAGGCACTGGCTCAGAGTCGCTATCCTCTTCTTCTGAACCTTCTTTTTGTTCATATGGAATTTCAATCGTACGGACTGCATATTTCACCAGTTTCTTTTCAGGTCCTTTCGACAATGCAACTTCAATTGTTGCGCCGATTTCCAAATTGGTATTTACGGATGGTTTTTGCCAAATGACATGCCCTTCTTCCACTGTATCATGGTGTTCCGCTTTCACAATTTTAATGGTGAATCCTGATTCTCTTTCATACGCTTTCAGTTCATCCTCTGTGTAATTCCTCAGATCAGCTACTGAACGTTTCTCTTTGCCCATGCTCACTTTAAAAACAATAGCTGTCTCTTCAGGAACAATATTCGTTCCGGCTACGGGGCTTTGTTCCACAATCCGTCCAACCGGTTCTTCGGAGTAGACAGGCTGAGGATCAATCGATTTAAAGTTGAAGCCTTGAAGGATACTTTCAATATCGTCATAATCCCTATTTACATAGTCATCCAATTCAATCGTTTCTTTCCCTTTACTCACATAGAGCGTAACAGAGGAGCCGACTTCCCTCATTTTCTCAGCTTCCGGAATTGTTCTAAATACCTGACCTGCTACAAATTCATCTGAATAATCTTCAATCTTTTCATTTACAACGAAGCCTTTGTCTTCTAATGCAGAAGCTGCTTCCACTTCATCCATGCCGACAACGTTCGGAACCACTTCTTTTTTCGGACCTAACAAACCTGGCAAAAAGACAATAAGCAGGGCGATTACCAATAAGGCAGAAAGGACCCCAACGATGATCGGCCATTTCTTCCTCTTCTTTTTAGGCACTTCAACAGGTGTCGGATTGACAGGTTCAATCACTTTCGTTTTTTCGTATTCCTCTGTAGGTTTAAGATCTGTTATGACTGGGATTGCTTTTGTTTTATCATCATCAAAAGGTACAGTGAATTTTTCTTCATGTTGCCTTTCTGGCAATAAGACGGTTAACAGATCATCGTACATTTCATCCGCTGACTGATAGCGATATGTAGCATCTTTCGCAGTAGCTTTTAATATGACATTCTCCACACTTTGGGGAATGTTTGGAAACGTTAAACGAACCGACGGTGTCTCTTCTTGAAGATGCTTCAGTGCAATGGCAACAGCTGTTTCAGCAGAAAATGGCAGCTTGCCAGTCAGTAATTCATAAAAAACAATCCCTAACGAATAAATATCCGATTTTTTTGTCGCCATACCGCCGCGCGCTTGTTCTGGAGATAAATAATGGACTGTTCCAATGACAGAGTTCGTCTTTGTATGGGATGTTGCACTTAACGCCATCGCAATGCCAAAGTCCGTAATTTTCACATCTCCGTCTGTATCCATTAAAATATTTTGCGGTTTTATGTCGCGGTGGATAATTCCATTGTGATGGGCATTTGCAATTGCCGAAACTAATTGCCTCATAATGCTGACTGCCTGTTCAGGATTCAACGGACCATTTGTATGAATGAATTTCTTTAATGTCTGGCCCTCGATATATTCCATCACAAAGTAATGAAGCTCCTCATCCTCACCGACATCGAAAATATTGACGATATGTGGATGTGTCAAACTCGTTGCTGATAACGCTTCACGTTGAAATCTTTTTTTCATATCTTGCTCATTGACAAAATCATAGTTTAATACTTTAATGGCTACATCCCGACCCAAAATGATATCATGCGCCAAATAGACTTTGGACATGCCACCTTCGCCGATTCCTCTAATAACTTCGTACCGGCCACCAATTCTCTTACCAATCATTGTGTACTCACCTCCACCTTTGAAGGTCCGGCCAATATGACGGAAATATTATCTTCGCCACCCATTTCGTTGGCAAGCTCAATCATTTTGACCGCTTTACTATGGAGGTCTCCATCACTTCTAACAATTGCATGAAGTTGTTCATTTGTCACTTTGTTACTCAATCCATCTGTGCAGATTAACAAGTAGGTATTGTCTTGTAAATCTAATTGATAAAAATCCGGTGATATCGTTCTTTCTGAACCAATTGCTCGCATAATCCAATTGCGCTGAGGATGATTCGCTGCTTCTTGTTCGGTGATTTCACCAGAATCCAACAAAACATTTACAAATGAATGATCTTTCGTCACTTGGACAATTGCAGACTCTGTAATTGTATAGACCCGACTATCCCCAATATGTGTCACAAGCCCTTTGTTACCATGCATGAGAACTGCATCCAAAGTGGTTCCCATTCCTTTGAAGTCTACATCGTTTTCTGCCGTTTCAAAAATCGTTCGATTAATGTCTAACACCGCTTCTTGAAGCCATTCGTTCCAATCTTCATGTGTCATGTCGATTGGATTTTCCACTTTCAAGAATAGCTCGCCAAGCATACGGACAGCGGTGGAACTGGCATAATCCCCACCACGATGCCCACCCATTCCATCCGCAATGACCGCTAATATGGGGCCTTCTTCTATCGTAAAAACTGCTGCACTATCTTCATTGACCGTACGTTTCTTCCCTATGTCCGACAGCACTTCGAATTGCACCACTCATTCCCCCCTTTTTAAGGTGCTGCACATTACTTTTTCTCGAATGCAGCTACAAAAAAACCGTCTCCACCAAAATGTTGTGGCAATACTTGCAACAAATGATTGTTCACTTTTACAGCTTCAATTTCCTTAAATGTCTCCAATGGTAGTAACGATACATCATCATGTTTCGCGAGGAACTTTTGCACCATGCCCTCATTTTCATCATAGTCGACCGTACAAGTACTATAGACGACTACGCCCCCTCTTTTCACTAAACGATAAGCCGTTTCAAGAAGCTCTTCTTGAATAGTGGTAAGCGCATGGATGTCCTTTTCAGTCTTGTTATATTTTATTTCCGGCTTTCGTCGGATGACTCCTAAACCACTGCAAGGTGCGTCAACAAGAATTCGATCGAACGATTCTGGTTCATATACTTCATCCAACTTACGGCTATCTCCACTTTTTGTATGAATGGATTGGATGCCTAGCCGTTTTGCATTTGATTCGATAAGCGTCAGTTTATGATCATGTAAATCATGTGCGTAGATTTCCCCACGATCACCCATTTTTTCTGCGATGAACGTCGTTTTACCACCAGGGGCTGCGCACATATCGAGCACTTTCATATCAGGTCGCACATCAAGTGCAAGCACGGGTAACATGGAGCTTTCATCTTGAATGGATAGGAGTCCGTTTGTGTACGCTTCCGTGTTCGCCAAGCTACCTGAAGGTGATTGAATACTTTCTGGAATAATTTCACCTTTCTTCACTTCAACACCTTCACGAGCTAATGCTGCAATCGCATCAGGTACATTCCCTTTAAGTGTATTCACTCTTGCTGTCATACGGGCGGGATGATTGTTTTCATGGGCCATTGCCAACGCTTCGTCTCTCCCGTACTGCTCTATCCAGCGACGGATCAGCCACGTCGGATGACTTGTCTCAATTGACATTCTTTCCACTTCATCCGTTATTTCCTCGATTGGTCGGACACCTTCTCGCAACACTGACCGTAATATACCGTTCACTGTAGGTGCGATTCTTTTATGTCCCCGTCTTTTTGCAATTTCCACAGCTTCATGAACAACGGCATGAGGCGGGATCTTTGTCAAATAAACAATTTGATAGATGGACAGCCGCAACAATTCACGAACCCAATGATCCAATTTCCCTCTCACAAACGGTTCCAAATAGTAATCCAACGTTATCCGGTGTTGCAATGTACCATATGTCAATTCAGTGAGTAAGCCACGATCTTTCGAATCAATATTGTATTTCTTGATCGTGCGGTTGAGCAGTAAATTACTGTATGCCTGATTTTCGTGGATTTCCAGTAAAATTGATAACGCGGCATCCCGTACATTACCGTTCCAGATTTTCTTTTTGTTCATCATTCGAATGTATTCCCTTCAACCCACTTGGCGCCTACACCATTCATGAATTCTTCAGCAGTTAGTCGCTTTTTACCTGCAGGCTGTAACTCTGTAATAGCAATCGCTACGTCATCACCCGTTTTGATTATCAGTTTGTCCTTTAACCGTTTAACAATCTCACCTGGAGCTTTCCCTTCGACATCCGTTTGCATGTCCATTTTTTCAGCAGACCAAATTTTCACATTGTCCCCTTGGAAAACAGAGTATGCACCTGGCCACGGATATAATCCTCTAATCTGATTGTAAATCTCTACGCCGCTTCGGTTCCAATCAATTCGTTCTTGTTCCCTTGAAATATTGCTTGCAAATGTGACACGTTGCTCATCTTGAGGAATCCGGTCATTCGTACCGTTAATAATTGAAGGCAATGTATCTTTCAATAACTTCGTGCCTGCCACTGATAACTTTTCAAATAAGAGTCCTGTGTGGTCTTTTTCTTCGATTGGTACGGTCACTTGGGAAATAATGTCCCCCGCATCCAATTTTTCTACCATATACATGATTGTCACACCAGTTTCGATTTCACCATCCATCACTGCTTGATGGATTGGCGCACCACCTCGATATTTTGGCAATAATGAAGCATGTACATTGACACAACCTAAGCGTGGAGCATCTAGCAATTCTTTCGGTAGAATTTGTCCATAAGCAGCGGTAACGATCAAATCTGGCTGCATTCGAATGATTGAATCCAGCTCAGCTGATTTTCGCAGTTTTTCAGGTTGCAGTACGGGTAACCCTAACCGAAGTGCTTCTTGTTTGACAGGCGGTGGAGTAAGTACCCGTTTCCTTCCGACAGGTCGATCAGGTTGGGTGACGACCGCAATGACGTCATATCCATCATTATGGAGCATCGTCAAGACAGGTACCGAAAAATCCGGTGTCCCCATAAATACGATTTTAGTCATTCAACTCATCCTCTCCATCAACCGATTCGAACTCAGAAGGATCGACAATACGTTTAATTTTCGAATCAAAAAGGATACCATCCAAATGATCGATTTCATGTAAAATCGCTCGCGCTTCGTAATCTTCTGCTTCTAACTCATAAAGTGAGCCATCACGCTCTTGTGCTTCGATGCGTACAAAAAACGGCCGTTCCACTTCCCCATATAATCCTGGAAAGCTTAAGCAGCCTTCTACTTCAATCTCAGATCCTCCGACCGCTGTCACGACTGGGTTAACCATTTCGATGACCGGATCTCCTTCGCCCATATCCACAATTGCGACGCGGACCAATTCACCGATTTGTGGAGCAGCTAAACCGATCCCATCAGCAGCGATCATCGTTTCGTGCATATCGTCAAGTAGCTCTCCAAGTTTTTCATCGAACGTATCGACTTCCTTACATCTTTGCATCAATAACGGAGATGGTGTTTCTACAATTTTTCGTATTGCCATGTAAATTCCTCATTTCTATGCTGTTTAATAAATCGTAGAAGGGTCGACGTCGACAGACATGAGTAACCCTTCTTTTATCCAGTCTGTTCTGTACATTTTTATCAGTTGCTGAAGTGTATCGATCAGTTTCGGTTCTTTTTTGTATTTTATCAAACATTGGTAACGATATCTATTGTTCACGCGACTGATTGCCGCAGCTGCAGGACCGATGACAATTGTTTCTGGTGAAAGGGAACCTTTTAAAAAAGTTGTCCCTTTATCTGCAAACGCAACGACTTTCATTAAATCTTCATGAGAAAATTGGATTAATGTAATGTAAAAGAAAGGCGGGTAGCCGTATTGCTTCCTTGCTGTCATCTCCAATTGATAGAACGGTTCATAGTGCTGTGATTTTGACAATTCAATAGCGTAATGTTCAGGAGAATACGTTTGGATGAACACTTCTCCTGCTAGTTCATGCCGTCCAGCACGTCCGCTTACTTGCGTCATTAACTGGAACGTTTTTTCAGCTGCACGGAAATCAGCGAGATGCAAAGTTGTATCCGCTGCGAGTACACCGACTAAAGTGATATTTGGAAAGTCCAACCCTTTTGCAATCATTTGAGTGCCGAGTAAAATATCCGCTTTCCCTTCACTAAATTGGCGTAAAATCCTTTCATGTGCGCCCTTTTGCCGCGTTGTATCCACGTCCATCCGTAAGACGCGGGCGGTAGGAAAAAGCTTTGCAATCTCTTCTTCTGCTTTTTGAGTACCTGTACCAAAGAAACGGATATGTTCGCTTTCGCATTGGGGACAAACGAGCGGAACTTTCTCTTCATGCCCACAATAGTGACATTTTAATGACTCGTTCGCACGATGGTAGGTCAATGAAATATCACAGTTCGGACACTCGACCACCGTGCCGCAATCCCTGCATAATACGAAAGAAGAGAAGCCGCGTTTATTAAGAAACAGGACGATCTGCTCGTTCTTCTCCAAACGGATATGCATGGCATCCGCTAATTGTCTAGAAAACATTGAACGGTTTCCCTCTTTCAGTTCTTCTCGCATATCAACAACTGAAACGGCAGGCAATTGTTGGTTCTTTGCTCTCTTAGACAATTGCAATAATGTATAAACTCCTTTTGAGGCCCTAGCGTACGACTCCAAAGAAGGTGTTGCACTTCCTAGGACAACGGGACAATGAAAGGATTCCGACCTCCAGATCGCAACATCTCTCGCATGGTAACGAGGAGTGTCTTCTTGCTTATAAGTGGATTCGTGTTCTTCATCTAATATGATGATGCCGACATTTTCAAACGGAGCAAAAATAGCAGATCGTGCGCCAACTACTACCTTTACTTCTTTCCGATGAATTTTTCGCCATTCATCGTATTTTTCTCCAGCTGACAATCCGCTATGCATAACGGCTACAAGACCTCCAAAACGAGCTTGGAACCGCGCTGTCATTTGTGGTGTTAATGAAATCTCAGGTACAAGCACGATCGCTTCTTTCCCTTGTTTCAACACATGGCTGATTGCTTGTAAGTATACTTCCGTTTTACCACTTCCCGTAATACCATGGAGTAAAAATGTCTCTGCCTTGTTAGTAGTGGACGCAGCATTCACTTTATCCAGTGCTAGCTGTTGTTCCTCTGTCAGTTCATAGGGAATCTGTGCTTCTTGTAATTGGGATACACCCGGATCACGGTATGTTTCTTCATGACTTTCCGTTGCAGCCCCTTTTTCAATAACTGTCTTCAGTACTGCTTGTTGCACACCTGAAGCCTCGATGACTTTACTGGCTTCCATTGATTTACCTGCATGGTCTTTCATCCACTGAATGAGTTGTATTTGTTTTTTTGCATTCGAAGGAATTGTATCGAGTAAAGATGCTAAAGTGGATGAATCCTCAATATGAATCATTCGCACTTTTTTTACTTTTGTCTGTTGGCTGACAGAATTGTCAACAGTGATTATTCCTTGTGCAACATAATTCTTAATCATTTTCAACAATGAGGAACTGGTTACTTGCTTCAGGGGAATTCGTGTACGACCTTGCATCAAGTTTCGAAGATCTTCATCAATGATCGCATCCGGCTCTACAATGGTTATGAATTTCTCATACTTTGCACGCATTGCTGCAGGCAGCATGACTTGTAATGCGTCAATTTCATAGGAAAGTGTTTCACGCGCAACTATCTTCGCAATTGCGAGGAGCTCAGTCGAAAGGACCGGTTCTAAGTCAAGCAATTCATCGATTGCCTTCATTTTACTATTGGCGAGGTCTGTTTCCTGCTTCAAACGTGTGACATAGCCTACGACTTTCCGGGGTCCGAATGGAACTTTCACTCTTGCTCCACACTCAATGACGGAACGCATTTCTTCCGGGACGACATAATCAAAAGGACGATCGATTGGATAAGCAGATACATCCACTATCACTTCAGCGATCATTGGTATGAAGTCCTTCTTCCTTTATGATCGTTTGAAGGAGAATCTTTGCTAATTCTCTTTTTTGCATCGCTTCAAATGCAATCGATTGTCCTGTATGTGTCAACAATGTTACTACGTTCGTATCATTTCCAAATCCACCGGCCGGATCGGTTACATCGTTAACAATTATGTAATCCAAATTCTTTTTGTTCAATTTTGATTGACCATATGCCAATGCATCATTCGTTTCCGCAGCGAAACCAACGAGCAATTGATTTTTTTTTCGCTCCCCAAGTGTTTTCAAAATATCTGTCGTACGGACGAGCTCAATTTGTGTCTCCCCGTCATTCTTCTTCATCTTTTGAGGATGCTGATCTTTCGGCTTATAGTCTGCCACAGCTGCTGACTTTATAACGATGGATGCATCCTCGTAATGCGTCAAGACAGCATCCAACATGTCAGCCGCACTTTCAACCGGAATTCTTTGTACGCCTGCTGGTACTGGCAAATCGACCGGCCCACTGATTAATACAGTTGTTGCCCCCATTGCAGCTGCAGCTTCCGCCATTGCGTAGCCCATTTTCCCACTTGAGAAATTGGATATGTATCGGACAGGGTCTATCCTTTCACGTGTCGGCCCGGCAGTTACGACAACTTTCTTCCCCTTTAACGGAAGATCAACTTTCTTTGCAAAGTGTTGTTTGAGTAATTCAACGATTTTTTCAGGTTCTTCCAGTCTGCCTTTGCCAACATATCCACACGCTAAAAAACCTTCTGCAGGCTCAATGAATTGATAACCGTCATCGTGCAATTGCTGAATGTTGCGCATGACTGATTTCTTCTCATACATGTGTACATTCATTGCCGGTGCAATCCATACCTCTGCAGTCGTAGCAAGCAATGTGGACGTCACCATATCATCTGCAATGCCATTTGCAATTTTCCCGATGGCATTGGCAGTTGCTGGAGCGACAATGACAAGATCCGCCCAATCCGCAAGATCAATATGTGCGATGACACGTGAATCCTTTTCATCAAACGTATCAAAATACACATCGTTACGAGAGAGGACTTGAAAAGAAAGTGGGGTAACAAATTCCATCGCTGATTTCGTCATGATTACTCTCACTTCCGCACCAGCTTGAGACAATTTACTTACGAGTGCAACGGCCTTATACACAGCAATTCCACCTGTCACACAGACAAGAATTTTTTTAGCTAACAACATACTCATCCTTTCTAGAAAATGCTTTGAGGACTTGTCCCCACACAAACTGCCATTTTGCCATCTTACATCAACTATACGATAAAAAACGAGAAACTCCCTGTGAAATTCTGTTTCAGAGGGAGTTTCACACAATTATGGCGAGATGCTTAGATTTCATCCTCGTAAACAATTGAAGCATCTTGTTGTTGTTTTGATAACGTACCCGCAGCGACTTCTTCCAATGCTTTACCGACATTTTTGTGCGATTTGTACGTGTGGAGCAATTCGTTTTTGCTTTCTTGCATCTCCCGTGCACGTTTCGCAGCAAGCGTTACGAGCGTGTATTTTGAATCAATTTTACTTTTTAATGAATCGACTGATGGATATAACATCTTTTATTCCCCTTCCAACATAAGTAAGTAGCGTTTTTCTACGCGTTCACGGCGACAATGTTCTGCAGTGACGATGGCATTGATGCGATCGCATGCTTTTGTCACTTCGTCATTTTCAACAACATAGTCATATAAGTTCATCATTTCAAGCTCATCGCGCGCCTTCAGGACACGGCTTGCGATGACATCTGCTTCCTCCGTCCCTCTGCCGACTAAACGGTCTTCAAGTTCAGACAAGCTAGGTGGAGCGAGGAAAATGAATAAGCCATCAGGTACCTTTTGGCGTACTTGCGCAGCGCCGACGACTTCTATTTCAAGAAAGACGTCCCTACCCGCATCAAGTGTCGCATTGACATAGTCGAGGGGCGTACCGTAGTAGTTCCCGACATACTCGGCATATTCTAATAGTTTCCCTTGTTCAATCAACCCTTCGAATTCGTCGCGCGACTTAAAAAAATAATCGACGCCATCCTGTTCACCTTCTCGCGGACTTCTCGTCGTCATCGATATCGAATATTCGTAGTTTGTATCCGGTTGTTGAAAGAGCTCTTTTCTGACTGTCCCTTTCCCTACACCGGAAGGACCGGACAGGACAATCAGGAGTCCACGTTGTTTGTACATGCAATCCCTCTTCTATATGTAGTTTTTCGCTAGTAATGGTTCCTTCATCATAGCAAACATTCTTATCATATTATAACATATCTACTCGTGAGAGTGCTAAAATGGAACAAAACGTTTGAAAGAGGAATATACAATGGCATTTGACGGATTATTCACGGCAGCAATCGTAGAAGAGCTGCAAAAATTAAAAAACGGACGCATTTCTAAAATACATCAACCCAATACACAAGAAGTCATTATGCTCGTTAGGGCTGGAAAAAACAACTGTAAACTTCTCTTTTCCACACACCCTTCGTATTCACGTGTACAGTTGACGGATGAAACAATTACGAATCCACCTGAACCTCCGATGTTTTGTATGGTGTTACGTAAACATCTCGAAGGAGGCCTGATCCAGTCTATCGAACAAGCGGGTAATGACCGAATTATCACCTTTAACATTCGGGCAAAGAATGAAATTGGCGACGATATTAATCGGCAGCTAGTCATTGAAATCATGGGGAGACATAGCAATATGATTCTCGTAGACCCTGACCGAAGCATGATCATCGATAGTATTAAACATTTACCGCCTTCAGTCAACAGCTACAGAACGATTATGCCTGGGCAGCCATTTATCCCTGCCCCGCATCAAGACAAAATGAATCCGTTTAATGTGGATGAAGCGACTTTTCTGCAACTGCATCCTACATTGAACAGTGCAAAAGATTTTGTGACGAAATTCTCAGGATTTTCACCTACTCATGGAGAAGAACTCGCTTATCGACTACATGACCGTGAACCACATGAGGCATTCTTGCGTTTCAAAGAATTTCTTGCTTCATTCAAAGATGGCGAACAGACTCCTTCAATCGCACAAGTTGGTACGAAGACAGTTTTCTCGGCTACTCAATTGACATATGCAGACCAAACCATTGCCACTTTTTCAACAGTGGGCGAACTGCTAGACAAAGTCTATTTTGCACGCGCTGAACGGGAGCGCGTAAAATCGCAAGCAGCAGACTTGGAACGTTGGTTGGACAATGAAGTGGCGAAATTGAAACTAAAAATGGAAAAACTATCAAAAGAGCAAAAAGCTGCCGAAAAGCTGGATACTTTCCAACTATACGGAGAGTTGTTGACAGCGAATAGCTACGCAATTCAAAAAGGCGATGTTGAAGCAATCGTTGACAATTACTACGAGGAAGGAACAACCGTTACGATTCCTCTTGATCCTCGGAAAACACCGATTGAGAATGCTCAACGGTATTACGCCCGCTATACAAAAGCGAAAAATGCGCTTATTATGATTGCCGAACAACTTCAAAAAGCACAAGAGGACATTGCGTATTTTGAAATGATCAAACAGCAAGTGTTACAAGCATCGCCAAATGATATCGACGAAATACGTGAAGAGTTAGCAGAATTAGGCTTCATGCGCGCAAGACGTGGAAAGAAAAAATTGAAACCGAAAAAACCATCACCTGAATCGTATGTTTCTTCATCGGGAATAGCGATTTCAGTCGGCAAAAATAATAAACAAAATGATTATTTGACATTCAAAATTGCATCTAGGGATCATGTATGGCTCCATACAAAGGATATTCCCGGATCACATGTTGTCATCCATGCAGCGAGTCCAGACGAACAGACAATTGAAGAAGCTGCTGTTCTTTCTGCCTACTTTAGTAAAGCAAGAGGGTCTTCTTCCGTTCCTGTTGATTTTACAGAAATCAGGCATGTGAAGAAGCCGAATGGCTCTAAACCCGGCTTTGTCATTTATTTTGAACAAAAGACATTGTTTGTTACCCCTGATGAAGATATCGTGCGGAAACTAAAGAAATAACAACACTTTCAAAAAAGGAGCTGCTCGAATCATAGTGATTCAAGCGCTCCTTTTTAGTATGAACTTATTTCAGCAATCCTGCTTTTAACTTCCCGTGCCAATCAAGCAGTTCAGCAATTGAACCTTCTGCTATGGCACCACTTTCTTTCGCGGCATCTGTCAACGCCGCAAAATTTGTTAGACTTTCATAACGTAAATCTGCTTCAGCAAATGCCTGATCTGCACTTTCGAGTTCATATGTAAAGATGGAAACGACACCTGTCACAGCAACTTCCTCTGAACGAAGTGCTTCAACTGCATTCAGGCTGCTCCCACCTGTAGAAATTAAATCTTCGATAATGATTGCTTTGTCTGTCGGATGTACTTTCCCTTCAATTTGACGGCTACGGCCATGTCCTTTCGCTTTTGAACGAATATACACCATAGGCAAACCAAGAATATCCGCAACCCATGCCGCATGTGGAATTCCAGCTGTTGCCGTACCAGCAATCAATGTTGTTTCAGGAAAATGTTCTTTTATAAGCTCGGCTAACCCTTCAGCAATCTTTTTACGCCCAATCGGGTCAGACATCGTCAATCGGTTATCACAATAGATAGGCGATTGAATACCTGACGCCCAAGTAAATGGATCCGCAGGGCTTAACTCAACCGCCCCAACTTCTAATAAAATTTTCGCAATCTCTTTTTTATTCATCTTTACTCCATTCCTTTCCATCGAGCGTTAATCAGTTCATATGCTTCTCGAGGATTATCTGCGCCAGTAATTGCTCTTCCGACAACAATGTGTGTGGATCCTTCTTTTCTCGCCTCTTCAGGTGTCGCAATCCGTTTTTGGTCGTGCGCACCACTTTCCGGCAAACGAATACCAGGTGTTACTTTTAAAAATTCAGGTCCACAAATTTCTGAGATGACCGCTGCCTCGTGCACCGAACAAACGACTCCATCTAGCCCAGCTTGCTTCGTAAGTTTCGCATAGTGCAGAACAGAATCTTGCAAAGTCGCTTGAATTAATTGCTCTTCTTGAACTTGTCTCTCATCAGTGGACGTCAATTGCGTCACACCGATGATGGACGGCCGTTTCATGCCTGCAGGCGTCCCTTTATCAAGTCCTTCAAGTGCGGCTTCCATCATTGTTTTCCCGCCAGCCGCATGCACATTGACCAAATCGACGCCTAAACCAGCCAAAACTTCCATAGCCGATTTCACCGTGTTTGGTATGTCATGGAGCTTCAAATCTAAGAAGATATCAAAACCGCGTTCCTTTAATTTTGCAATCATTGCGGGACCTTCTTTGTAGTAAAGCTGCATGCCAACTTTCACGTTGACATTGCCTTCAAATGCACGAAGGAAATCCATCGTTTTTTGTGCGGATTCAAAATCTAATGCAATAATAGGGGATGTTTTCATAAACGATGACTCCTTCCAATTAAATCTGTAATGTGTTCAATGCCTAGCGCATCCATTTTAGCAGGCAGTTCTTCTATAATCGTCGGACAAACAAATGGATCGACAAAATTGGCAGTTCCAACTGCAACGGCACTTGCACCAACAGAAAGAAAATCGATGACATCTTCCGCATTTGAAACGCCTCCCATACCGATAATCGGTATGTTGACGACTTGACTTACTTCATACACCATGCGAATTGCAACTGGTTTCACTGCAGGACCCGACAAACCGCCTGTAACATTCGCAATGATTGGCCGCCCTGTTTTCTGATCTAAGCGCATACCGACTAATGTGTTAATCATCGTAATGCCGTCCGCTCCGCCTTCTTCAACCGCTTTAGCGATTGCTTTAATGTCTGTTACATTCGGGGAAAGTTTCACATACACCGGCACTTCAGAAACAGCCTTTACTGCAGCAGTCAAATCATGGGCTTGTTGAGGATCCGTTCCGAATGTAATCCCACCACATTTAACGTTCGGACAGGAAATGTTAAGTTCCAATGCTTTGACGTTTGGTGCAGTTGATATTGTTTTCGCCACTTCAACATAATCTGCTGTCTCTGTTCCTGCAACGTTCGCAATAATTGGTACATCAAATTGTTCGAGCCACGGCAGTTCAGCTTCCATGACACCTTGCAAGCCGGGGTTTTGAAGACCGATTGCGTTTAACATGCCGGCAGCCGTTTCAGCAACACGAGGTGTAGGATTGCCAAACCGTGTTTCCAATGTTGTCGCCTTTATCATAATAGCCCCTAATTGCGATAAATCATACAAGTTTCCGTATTCTTTACCGAATCCGAAGCAGCCAGATGCCGGCATGATTGGATTTTTCAACTGTAAGCCTGGCAATTCAATTGACAATCGATTCATATTGACACCACCCCTGCAGGAAATACTGGTCCATCTGAGCAAACCTTAATGTATGCTTTGTCCGTTTGATCGGTCGTTTGACATACACATGCAAAGCAAGCACCAATGCCACAACCCATCCGTTGTTCGAATGACAAGAACCCTTTTTTACCCGTATAAGCCGTTTGAACCGCGTTCAGCATCGGCATGGGACCACAACTATAGTAGGTTGCAAATTCTTCATCCAAGTTCTCCATAACGCTCGTGACAAAACCTCCAGTCCCTAAAGAACCGTCGACAGTCGCAATATACGTATCACCGAGTTGCTTGAATTCTTCCTCATAAAAAGCGACATCTGCCGATTGGAACCCTAGCACATGTACACATTTTACGCCTTTAGCTGTCAACTGTTTGGACAGCTCATATAAAGGCGGAACACCAATTCCTCCACCAATTAAAATAGCCGTTTCACCTGGAGCAGTTTCGTCTACTGGAAAGCCGTTTCCTAACGGGCCGAGCACGTCAACTTCATCGCCTTCTCGTTTCTTCGCGAGCATTGTAGTACCACGGCCTTCTGCACGGTAAATTATTGTCATTTCATTCGACTCATTACAAATTGAAGCAATGGAAATCGGCCGCCTTAACAATGGTTCGAACGAATCCGCTACACGGACATGGACAAACTGGCCAGGGGAAGTGATTTCCCCGACCAGCTTTCCAGTTAGTCTCATTTCAAAAATACCTTGAGCAATTTGACGTTGCGCCTTCACGATCATCTTATCTTGAAGGATCATACCGTCACCTGCTGTTTCGGCATTTCATCCGTTTGGAATGTCATCGACTCGATTACACGTAACATCGCTTCTGCTGTATCAATCGATGTCAAACAAGGGATGCCGTTTTCGACGGATTCACGACGAATTCGGAAACCATCACGTTCAGGTTGTTTACCCTTCGTCAACGTGTTAATGACTAGTTGCGCATCGCCTTTTTGAATCACGTCAATCAACGTCGGCCCATTCGAACCGATTTTACCGACTGTTTTCACTTGAATTTGTGCTTCCTCTAACGTTCTTGCTGTACCTTCTGTTGCAAGGATTCGATAGCCGATGTTGATAAAACGCTTAGCCAAATCGACAATTTCTTCTTTGTCTTTATCAGAAACTGTCATAAGCACAGAACCGTATTCTTTAATTTCCATTCCTGCTGCTACGAGTCCCTTATACAACGCTTTTTCTAAAGTGACATCTTTCCCCATGACTTCTCCTGTAGATTTCATTTCAGGTCCGAGCGTTATGTCTACACGACGAAGTTTTGCGAAAGAGAATACAGGTACTTTTACATAAACGCCAGCAGGTGCTTGCGCAAGCCCTGTCTCATATCCTTGATCGACGATTGATTGGCCAAGAATCGCTTTTGTTGCAATGTTAGCCATCGGGATATTTGTAATTTTGCTCATAAAAGGAACTGTACGACTTGAACGAGGGTTCACTTCAATGACGTATACTTGTCCTTCAGAGATGACGAATTGGATATTCAGTAATCCTTTGATGTTTAATCCGATTGCTAACCGTTTTGTATAATCCACGATCGTTTCTACCATCGCAGCTGAAAGGTTTTGCGGTGGATAGACAGCAATTGAGTCTCCAGAGTGGACGCCAGCGCGTTCAATATGCTCCATGATACCAGGAATCACGACATTTTCTCCATCGCATATGCCATCCACTTCAATTTCGGTGCCCGTCAAATAACGGTCGATGAGTACGGGATGTTCTGGACTTGCTTCCACTGCGTGTTCCATATAGTGCAACAACTCGTTTTCATGATAAACGATTTCCATTGCACGGCCACCAAGAACATACGATGGTCTTACAAGAACTGGATAACCAATTTCGTTTGCAATTGCTACGGCTTCAGACACAGACACTGCTGTTTTGCCAAGTGGCTGTGGAATACCAATTTCGTGTAATGCGCGTTCGAATTTATCTCTGTTTTCCGCGCGGTCGATATCTTCTAGGGACGTCCCCAAGATTTTCACACCACGTTCTTCAAGACCTGCTGCTAAGTTAATTGCTGTTTGACCTCCGAATTGCACGATGACGCCTTCTGGCTGCTCCAAATCAATGATATGCATGACGTCTTCAATCGTCAAAGGTTCAAAATACAGTTTATCGGAGATTGAGAAGTCTGTAGAAACCGTTTCTGGGTTGTTATTGATAATGATTGCTTCATAGCCCGCCTGTTGGATCGCCCAAACAGAGTGAACAGTAGCATAATCGAATTCCACTCCTTGCCCGATTCGAATTGGACCTGAACCAAGTACGACTACACTCTTTTTACCAGACTTGATCGACTCATTCTCCTCTTCGTACGTTCCATAGAAATACGGCGTATCGGATTCATACTCACCTGCACAAGTATCGACTTTCTTATAAACTGGTACAATCCCATGTTCTTTTCGTAATGCATAGATCGAACGCTCTGATGTATTCCAAAGTTGCGCAATCGTGACATCTGCAAAGCCCATTCGCTTTGCTTTGTAAAGAACTTCAATAGCATGTGGATTTGCTTTTAATTGCTCTTCGAACTGAACAATCTTCTCGAATTTGCGAAGGAAGAATACATCAATCATACTCCATTCATGCAACGTTTCGACGGATACTCCTCTGCGTAAAGCCTCTCCGATGAAGAAGAGACGTTCATCACCAGCTCGACGAATCCGTTTTTCAATCCATTCATCCGTCATATCTTCAGCATGTTTCAACGTCAGACCAAATTGCCCAGTCTCGAGTGAGCGAACCGCTTTTAAAATCGATTCTTCAAACGAACGACCCATCGCCATTACTTCGCCTGTCGCTTTCATTTGTGTTCCAAGGTTCCGTTTAGCCGATTCAAATTTATCAAATGGCCAGCGAGGAATTTTTGTTACAACGTAATCGATCGTCGGTTCGAAGCATGCATATGTGGAACCTGTGACCGGGTTCATCATTTCATCCAGTGTCAAGCCGACCGCAATTTTTGCAGCAAGTTTAGCAATCGGATATCCCGTCGCTTTTGAAGCAAGTGCTGACGAACGACTAACCCTCGGGTTCACTTCGATAATGTAGTACTTAAAGCTATGTGGATCTAGTGCAAGCTGAACGTTACAACCGCCTTCAATTTTTAAAGCACGGATAATTTTCAACGATACATTTCGTAGCATCTGATTTTCACGGTCTGTCATTGTCTGGCAAGGTGCTGTAACAATTGAGTCCCCTGTATGGATTCCAACCGCATCAACATTTTCCATATTGCATACGACGATTGCGTTATCTGCTGAATCGCGCATCACTTCATATTCAATTTCTTTGTATCCTGCGATTGATTTTTCTAATAGACATTGTGTGACCGGGCTATATTTCAGTCCGCTTGCAACAATCTCCGTCAAATCTTTATCGTTATAGCAAATTCCGCCTCCTGTTCCACCTAACGTGAAGGCAGGTCGGACAATCACTGGATAGCCGATTTTTTCAACAAATGCGTATGCTTCGTCAAGGTTATGAATAATGTCACTTTCAGGAACAGGTTCTCCTAATTCATTCATAAGGGATCGGAATAGATCACGATCTTCGGCTTGGTGAATTGCATCGAGTTTTGTCCCTAGGATTTCGACATTTAACTCATCTAAAATACCGGATTCTTGTAGCTCAATCGCCATGTTCAGTCCTGTTTGCCCGCCAAGAGTTGGAAGGAGTGCATCCGGACGTTCTTTACGGATGATACGGCTGACAAAGTCAAGCGTGATTGGTTCAATATAAACTTTATCTGCAATTTCTGTATCGGTCATGATCGTTGCAGGGTTTGAGTTGATGAGGATAACACGGTATCCTTCTTCTTTTAGCGATAGGCAAGCTTGCGTACCCGCATAATCGAATTCTGCTGCTTGTCCGATAACAATTGGTCCTGATCCAATTACGAGAATCGTTTGTATGTCTTGTCTTTTAGGCATTGGTATTCTCCTCTCCATTACGTGCATTCATTAATTCAGCGAATCGATCAAACAAATGATTTGCATCTTCCGGTCCAGGCGAAGCTTCCGGATGGAACTGGACGGAGAATGCTGCATCTGTTTTACTTTGGATTCCCTCAATCGAACGGTCATTTAGTGCTCGATGCGTGATTTCAAGGGCCGTCCCTTCTATAGATGTTTCATCAATGCAGTAACCGTGACTTTGTGATGTCAATTCGGTTCTTCCTGTAAGTAAATCTTTCACAGGATAATTCCCACCACTATGGCCAATCTTCATTTTCATTGTTTTTGCACCATAGGATAGAGCTAATAACTGGTGGCCTAACCCAATGCCAAAAATAGGAGTCTTGCCGAGCAATTGCTTAATTGTTTCAACTGCCCCTACAACGTCTTCCGGATTTCCAGGTCCGTTTGACAATAGAATGCCATCTGGCACTAATGCCATAATATCTTCTTTAGAAGTGTTATACGGAACAACGATGACATCATAATCACGTTTGTTCAACTCGCGGAGAATGCCGTGTTTTAATCCATAATCGATGACAACTACTCGTTTCCCTCGTCCCGGACTAGGATATGGTTTTTTCGTAGAAATCATTTCGACTACATTAGTAGGCGTCGTGAAATCAGCCACCTCTTTCACAACTGCCTCCATGTCTAACTCTTCACCTGCGGCAGTCAGCTTACCTTTTAGGGAACCTTTTTGGCGTAAAATACGCGTCAACTTTCTCGTATCAATTCCTTCGATTCCCGGAATTCCTTTGAGCACAAGTAAATCACCAAGTGTCATCGAGCTGCGGAAGTTAGACGGTTCTTCACTTAGTTCCCGAACGACCAGACCGTTGATAGCGGGTTCAATAGATTCATAGTCGTCGCGGTTGATGCCATAGTTTCCGATGAGAGGATATGTCATGACGACGATTTGACCAAAACCTGATGGATTCGAAATGGTTTCTTGGTAACCCGTCATACCCGTTGAAAATACGGTTTCACCAATTGAAGCATTGTCTGATCCGAAAGCTGCACCTTCAAAAATTGTTCCGTCTTCTAAAACCAAATATCTTTTCTTCATCATTGACCATCCTTCCAGACGATTGATCCGCCATAAATTGTTGTAACCGGCCATCCAAAACATGTCCAGCCATCAAATGGTGTATTTTTCCCTTTAGACAAAAATGTTGTCCGATCAATTTGTTGCGCTTTATTCAAATCAATTAACACAAGATCTGCAGTTGCCCCGATATCAATTTTCCCATAAGGCATGCCAAACACATTTGCTGGCTTTGCAGTCATCCAATCTATCAACTGTTTTAAAGACAATTTCCCTTCCTTCACGAAATGCGTGTATAGAAGTGGGAAGGCTGTTTCAAATCCAGTGATGCCAAATGGGGCTTTTGCAATTCCCGCACTTTTCTCCTCAGCCGTATGTGGCGCATGATCTGTTGCAATAAAGTCTAACGTACCGTCCATCAGACCCTCGCGCAATGCTTGTAAATCTTCTGTCCCCCGTAACGGTGGATTCATCTTCCAATCTGCGTCATCTCCAGGAATATCATGTTCTGTTAGAAGCAAATGGTGAGGACTCACTTCGGCAGTGACATGAATACCGGCTTTTTTCGCATCACGGATCACTCGCACCGACTCTTTCGTACTAACATGGCATACATGATAATGCGCCCCTGCTGCCTCGGCCAATAACACATCTCTTGCAATATGGACCGATTCCGCAATGGAAGGAATTCCAGGAAGTCCAAGTTCTTTATTGCGTGTACCTTCATGCATTGCACCGCCATATATGAGTGTATTATCCTCACAATGAGCTACGATCGGCATATTAAGCTTAGCAGCATCTTGCATTGCTTCGTACATCATGCCAGCTTCTTGAACCCCTACTCCATCATCTGTAAAGGCAAAAGCGCCATGCTCTTTTAACTCTGTTAAGTTCGTCCGTTCTTTACCCGCTTCACGAATTGTGATCGATGCGTAAGGCAATACTCGGATTAACGCTTTTTCTTCAATCAATTGATTAACATGTGCTAGATTCTCTTTTGTATCTGGAACTGGACGCGTGTTAGGCATCGCACAAATTGTCGTATAACCGCCTTTTGCAGCAGCTAACGTACCTGTTTCGATCGTTTCTTTATGCTCACCGCCCGGTTCACGTAAATGGACATGGACATCTATGAAACCTGGTGCAAGAAACAAACCTTGCCCATCTATTACTTGTGCATCTTCAATCGACAAATCCTTGCCAATTTCAGCAATTTTATCACCGCTAATTCTTACGTCAGAAACGTATAATTCACCTGCATCGTTCAATAACTGCGCACCTTGTATGATTTTGTCCATGTCAATTCCTCCCTTTCAATACAGCTTCTAAAATTGCTGCCCGTATGTATACGCCATTTTCTACTTGCTTAAAAATCCTTGAACGCGCACATTCAATTAAACAATCTGCAATTTCCACATCGCGATTTACCGGCGCAGGATGCATAATGATTGCACGCTCTTTCATCATTCTTTCCCGTTCTACTGTGAGCCCGAATTGACGATGATATTCTTCTTTTGAAAAACTCGTTCCTTCTTCATGACGTTCGTGTTGCACCCTCAACAACATGACAACATCACTTTGCTCAAGCACTACATCCCATTGATCCGTAGCGTCAACGTCGCCTGCCCATTCTTTCGGACAGAGGAATGTCACATTCGCACCGAGCCTTGTTAATGCATCTGCGTTAGACTTTGCGACTCGACTATGAGAAATGTCCCCTGCGATTAACACGTTCAACCCTTTAAAGCTTCCAAATTCCTCTTGGATCGTAAACAGATCCAGTAACGATTGTGTTGGATGTTGGCCTGATCCATCCCCTGCATTGACGATGGCAACTATTGTCTTCCCTTTAAGTTGATCATAGTATTTTTCTTCTGAATGTCGAATGACCACTGCGTCGAGTCCAATTTCTTCTAACGTTCGTACCGTATCGTATAGCGTTTCGCCTTTTAAAGCACTTGAAAATCCTGCTTCAAAAGGAATCACCTCAAGTCCAAGTTTTCGTTCTGCAACTTCAAAACTTGTTTTTGTACGTGTACTTGGTTCAAAAAACAAGTTGCTTACCATATAGTTACCCGGCAATTCACGCACCCCTAGGTGTTTGAATGTCTTTGCCCGTTCCAATAGACTATAGATTTCTTCAACTGATAAATCGCTCATCGCTACCAAATGGTTCATTCCGATGTCCCCTTCCTTGTAAAAAAAGAGCCTTTCCATGTACCGGAAAGGCTCGATGTGCATGACTGAACAATCGTCATCCATTGGAATGACAGTTCATCAACCGAACCTTTCCTTGTCTCACAGGACAATATTAAAAGGTCTATCTATTCTGTTGCTTCGTCTGCTAATGTTTCGTTTTTTCTACCTGGTAATAGGAGATTAAGCAAGACACCTACGATTGCCGCGAGTGCCATTCCACCTACTTGGAATGTTTCACTTACGTGAATGGAAGCTCCACCGATTCCAATCACGAGGATGACCGAGCAGATGACTAAATTTCGTTGTTCCCCAAAGTCCACTTTGTGATCGACGAGCATCCGTAGTCCTGAAGAAGCGATGATTCCAAAAAGCAGGATTGAGATGCCACCAAGTACTGCTTGAGGAATCGTTGATATAAGTGCCATCAACTTACCAACAAAAGAGAACCCGATTGCAAACACTGCTGCACCGATGATGACATAGACACTATACACACGTGTTATCGCCATGACACCAATGTTTTCTCCGTAAGTCGTTTTCGGCGGTCCGCCAAGGAAACCACTTAGCAATGTTCCAAGCCCGTCACCGAGGAGGGAACGATTTAAACCAGGATCTTTAATCAAGTCCTTTTCCACTACCCGTCCTAATACTAGCTGGTGACCGATATGCTCTGAAATCGTGACGATAGATATCGGTACCATAATTGCCAGGAGTGTTGGTGTAATGACAAAGTCATAGTGGATTCCTGGTACTAAAAACGCGGGAATTTCAATCCAACCCGCTTTTACAACTGCTGTAAAGTCTACAATCCCTACTGCAGCTGAGTAGATGTAGCCTACAATGATACCGATGAGGACCGGCATCAAACTGACAACTCCTCTAAAAAACATGAGGCAGATGATTGCTGCAGCTAATGTGACAATTGCAGCCGAGAAGTGAAGGAGGTTATACACAGGTTCAGGGTTCCCTTCCACTTTAATCGTACTTGCCATCTGTACAGCAATCGGTGCCACTGCGAGACCGATTACCATGATGACAGGTCCAACTACGACTGGTGGTAATACTTTCATAATCCAATCTGAGCCCGTTGTCCAAATGAGCAGGGAGACGAGGGCGTAGACTAAGGCAACGAACATGCTGCCAATCATTGCACTTCCTATGCCTCCGGTGTCTGTCGCTGCTAGTATTGGTGCAATGAACGCGAAAGATGATCCTAAATAGGCTGGAACTTTAAATCGTGTTACAACAACAAAGATGAGCGTTGCGAGTCCACTAGTCAGTAATGCGATTGCTGGGCTTAACCCGACTAACTGCGGAACTAAAATTGTCGCGCCGAACATGGCAAACATATGCTGGAGGCTTAAGGCCAGCCATTTCCCTACTGGCGGCTTATCTTGAATATCTAATACTTTGTTGTCATTCATATGGTTGCCTCCGAAAAATTGATATTATTTAGTATGAATCGTTACGCCGTCTTTTCCATCTTCTTCACTGACACTAACAACTACACGTTCTTCACTTGAAGTAGGGATATTCTTTCCAACAAAGTCAGGTCTGATCGGCAGTTCACGGTGACCACGGTCGACTAACACAGCGAGTTGAATTGCCGCCGGTCTGCCTAAATCAATCACCGCATCCATTGCCGCACGCACCGTACGTCCTGTGTAGAGTACATCATCGACAAGGATGACTTTCTTTTCCGTTACATCATGTTGGATGTCAACTTGTTGGACAAGAGGCTCCTGATTGTGATGTTTCATCTGTAAATCATCGCGATATAAAGTGATATCTAATTCCCCGGTAAGAATTGCTTTTCCTTCAATTTGCGCGATTTTGTCTGCTAGGCGTTTTGCTAGGATGGCGCCTCTTGTCTTAATGCCTACTAAAATACATTGATCGATCCCCTTATTCTTCTCAATGATTTCATGGGCTATTCTCGTCACTGCACGAGTAATCGCTTGTTCGTCAAGGATTATCGCTTTTTCCGTCATGTCTTCCCCTCCATTATTTTCTGGTATCAGGTATACAGGATTTCTGCTTTTGCATCTGAGGTCTGCAGGATGCAGATCATGCAGTCGTTGCCACACGAGGTGGCGAACTTAGACTGCGTTCCTCTACTGAGCAAGCGCCCTCCGCTTTTGCATCGGCTAGCTCCGGGCGCTAGATGCTCGGGTCATAAGCCAGCCCTGCTGCACGGCAAAGTGCGCCGTTTCGCATGTCCGTCTTATGCTTTCACATCTGGACAAGCGCCCTTCGCTTTTGCATAAAAAAACCTCCTGCCGGAATGGCGGGAGGTTTATGTGCAGAAAAAAGCATACAATGGATAGACGTATAGCCAGGTATCCAATCGTACTTCCGTGCAACCTTCCCAGCCTCTCTGGACTGTCTTTAAAGGTATCGCTATTCAATTTCTGTTATTAGTATAGTGGGCAGTTTGAACTTTGTCAACGCTTTTCATTTTGCAATTGCTTAAGGAGTGTTTGAAAATCCTCAGGCAATGGTTGTGTGAATTCATAGTACTGCCCATTACGCGGATGCTCAAATCCGATTGTTCCTGCATGTAACGCTTGTCCATTAAATTCTATCGTCTTCTTAGGACCGTATTTGGGATCACCCGCTAATGGATAACCAATATATTTCATATGCACACGAATTTGGTGTGTTCTACCTGTTTCCAACTTACATTCTACAAGTGTAAAATTACCAAATCGCTCAAGCACTTTGAAGTGGGTTACGGCATGTTTCCCATTATCGACGATTGTCATACTTTGTCGGTCTTTTACATCCCGACCAATCGGCGCATCTATCGTTCCTTGATCATGTGGAATATGACCGTGGACAAGCGCTGTATAGACACGCGTCACTGTTTTGTTAACCAATTGGTTGACGAGTGACACATGTGCAAGATCATTTTTCGCTACCATTAACAAACCTGACGTATCTTTATCAATACGATGAACGATTCCTGGACGCATGACACCATTTATGCCCGAAAGGTCTTTCACTTGATACATGAGTCCATTTACTAGTGTCCCGGTAACATGCCCTGGCGCAGGATGGACAACCATTCCACGTGGTTTATTCACGACGAGAACATCCTCATCCTCATAGACAATATCCAAGGAGAGGTCTTCTGCAACGATGTCTAGCTCTTCCGGTTCAGGTTCGATAATTACGATATGATCGCCTATTTTTACTTTGTAATTTTGTTTTACTGTATGTTCATTTACTAACACAGCACCATCTTTTACCCATTGCTGTATTTGGGTGCGTGACCACTCGGGATTAACTGTCGATAATACTTTGTCAATCCGTCCATTTCCGTTTTCCTCTGTAATTACAACTTCAATTGGTTCCATTATGCCACCTTTTTCTTCTTTTTTTCATCTACAAACACATGAATAATCATTAAAACGACACCAATTGTTAACGCGGCATCCGCTACATTGAAAATCGGGAAATCGTAGTTGATGACGGGAATGAGTACATCCACGAAATCGACGACTTCCTTCCTCCATAACCGATCGATGAAGTTACCAACTGCCCCACCTAACAGAAGCATGAGACTACTGCTGAGTAAAGGAGAGCCTTTCGCTTCTTTGTGAAAGAAATATATGATACCGGCAACTACTACAACCGTTACAATGTAAAATAACCACATTTGACCTTCCAACATCCCCCATGCCGCTCCTTTATTGCGATGAGAAAGGAGCCCAACATACGGTTCAACAATCGATATTTTTTCACCTAAGTTCATATTTTGTACGACCAGCCATTTTGTCCATTGATCAATTAGAATAATGACAATCGCGATTCCATAATAGATTAACACTCCAAAAACCCCCGTCCGCCAGTTTCTGTTCCATTTTACCACAAATAGAGTCACATGATGAAATTGCGACTACCTGGTCAGCTCGCTATCAAGGTAACAACAAAAAAGGCTGTTGTACCAATGGCATTAAGCCATGGTTACATACAGCCTTACCTTAATTGATTAGGAATAATATTCTTTTACAACGTTTGCACAGCGAGTACAAAGTGTTGGATGATCTGCATCAGCATTCACAGTTTCTGAAATTGTCCAGCAACGTTCACATTTCTCTCCATCTGCTTTCTCAACAAGAATGGTCGCCGCATCCAGTTTTAACGCATCAGCAGCAATATCACTTGCTTCTACTTCAACAAACTTTGAAACGATGAAGAACTGTGCATAGTCGATATCTGTTGCCTTCAAGACGTCTGCGTATTTCTCTGGCAATGCAAGTGTCACTTTCGCTTCAAGCGATTTTCCGATTACTTTTGCATTCCGTGCTTCCTCTAGCGCTTTCAACACATCGTCACGGACTACCATTAAGACGTTGAAACGTTCACGGAGCAAACTCGCCACTTCCCCGAATTCAATCGCTTCAGGCATATCTGTCAATTGAACACTTTCTTCTTCCACATCGGCTAAATAAGACCATAATTCATCTGTCGTATGTGGGATGATTGGTGTTAACAACTTCAGGAGTGCAAGTAACGCATCATACATAACCGTTTGCATTGCACGACGGTGAGGATGGTCTGCCCCTTCAATATACACAACATCTTTTGCGATATCTAAGTAGAATGAGCTGAGCTCTCCCGTACAGAAATTGTTCACGGCATGATAAACACCTGCAAACTCATAGTTTTCATAAGCTGCTAGGACATCTTTAATCATATCCTGAAGCTTCACATACACATATTGGTCAATCGGACGCATTTGTTCAAATGCCACGCGGTCCTTCGATGGTGAGAAATCAGCGACGTTTCCGTGTAGGAAGCGCAGTGTATTTCTAATTTTACGGTATACTTCTGAAACTTGTTTAAAGTTCGAGTCTGACACTCGTACATCTGCCGTATAATCGACGGATGATACCCATAGACGAAGAATGTCTGCACCGAGTTGGTTCATCACTTTCGCTGGAACAATTGTATTTCCAAGTGATTTACTCATTTTACGACCTTCTCCATCTAACGTGAAGCCATGGCTTAACAAGCCTTTGTATGGCGCAATTCCATTAATGGCAACGCTCGTTGTCAAGGAAGAGTTAAACCAACCACGGTATTGGTCAGATCCTTCTAGATAGAGATCAGCAGGATAGACAAGATCTTCTCTTTCTTCTAACACGCCTTGGTGGGTAGATCCAGAATCGAACCACACGTCCATGATGTCCGTCTCTTTCGTGAAGAGACCATTCGGACTACCACTATGTGTGAAGCCTTCTGGTAACAAATCTTTTGCATCTCTTTCAAACCAGATGTTCGATCCTTGTTCACGGAACAGTTTAGAGACATGGGCAATCGTTTCATCTGTAATAATTTCTTCGCCGTTTTCAGCGTAGAATACAGGAATCGGAACACCCCAAACACGTTGACGGGAAATACACCAATCACCACGATCACGTACCATGTTATAGAGCCGCGTTTCACCCCAAGCTGGCGTGAACTTCGTATTGCGAATCGCCTCAAGCAATTCATCACGGAATGATTGAATGGAAGCAAACCATTGCGCTGTTGCCCGGTAAATGACCGGTTTTTTTGTGCGCCAATCATGCGGATAGGAGTGAGTAATGAAAGATAGCTTCAATAACGCTCCGACTTCTTCCAACTTTTTCGTCACTTCTTTGTTTGCATCTTCATAGAACAATCCTTCAAAACCAGGTGCTTCGTCTGTCATGACACCACGGTCGTTCACAGGAGATAAAGCGTCAATCCCATATTGTTTTGACACATAGAAGTCGTCTTCACCATGACCCGGTGCTGTATGGACACATCCTGTACCCGCTTCAGCTGTCACGTGTTCACCTAACATAACAAGCGAATCGCGGTCATACAATGGATGTTTCGCAACGACGCGATCTAGCTCAGAACCTTTTAATTCACTGACAACTTCATATGATTCCCAACCGATTTCTTTTGCAACAAATTCGACGAGGTCTTTTGCTAATAAAAACTTGTTTCCTTCCACTTCAACAATTACATATTGGAAATCAGGGTGGACAGAAATACCGAGGTTCGCAGGAATCGTCCATGGTGTTGTCGTCCAAATGATAATCCGCACATCTTCCGCAACGACGCCGCGACCATCCTGAACTGGAAATGCTACATAAATGGAAGGTGATTTCTTATCCTTGTATTCAATTTCCGCTTCTGCAAGAGCAGATTCACTGGAAGGAGACCAATAAACCGGCTTCAATCCTTTATAGATGTATCCTTTTTTCGCCATTTCACCAAACACTTCAATTTGTCGTGCTTCAAATGCTGGTTTTAATGTGATATATGGATTTTCCCAATCTCCACGCACACCAATCCGTTTGAATTGTGTACGTTGGTTATCGATCTGACTGTAAGCATATTCCTCACACATTTTCCGGAACTCTGCAACTGATAGTTCTTTACGGTTTACCCCTTTGTTTACTAACGCTTGCTCAATCGGTAAACCGTGAGTGTCCCAACCTGGAACGTATGGCGCATGGTAGCCTGACATCGACTTATGACGGACAATCATATCCTTCAATACTTTGTTTAAAGCGTGCCCCATGTGAAGATCACCGTTTGCATACGGAGGACCATCGTGAAGCACGAAAAATGGACGACCTTTCGTTCGCTCCTGGACTTTTGTATAAATGTCCATTTCTTCCCACTTCGCTTGCATATCCGGTTCTTTGTTCGGTAGGTTTCCACGCATCGGGAAATCCGTTTTAGGCATTAATAATGTGTCTTTGTAATCCATCCATGTTTCCTCCTTCATGTCTTGGCAAAAATACGAATCGTTGTTTCACGTGCATCGAAGAAAACAAAAAATCCCCATCCCAATAAAGGGACGAGGACTTCTGCTCGCGTTACCACCCTAGTTGCAGCACAGTTGTGCTACCTCTCAGAACACCATAACGGGGTGTTTCCGGGATTGCTTTTCTTCAATCCGGCTCTAGAGTGATTTTCGTCTTCGATGCATCGACCAGGCTTTCACCATCCCCGGCTCGCTTTAACAAGTTATCGAAAAGTACTCTCTCTATCATTGCCTGTCTTTACATATATGGTACTCATTATATGCGTGCTTGAAAAGAAATGTCAAGCACGCATACGAACAACAATTTGTTCATTGCAACAGTTGCCTTAATAGACAATTACCGATTGCAATTTAGTCTTTTATCACTCTTCATCTGCTGCAGTTTCCAACAGCTCAGATTCAGGTTCATATTCCATCAATTTGTCCCAGTCGTCCATTTTAATCATGTCCAGTTGCGCTTCAACTAACATTCTGAAACGGTTGCGGAAAACTTTGGATTGTTTTTTCAAATCTTCAATATCGATCGCAATTTTCCGCGCACGAGACAATGCTTCATTGACAATACGATCAGCGTTCTTTTCAGCTTCTTTAATAATTAACTTTGACTCTTGAAGTGAATTCCGGCGAACGTCTTCTGCAGCTTCTTGTGCAATCAATATGGATTTCTGTAGTGTCCCCTCAATTGTATTGAAATGGGAAATCTGTTCTTTCGTTTCTTTCAGGTTGTTTTTCAGCACTTTATTTTCTTCTAAGACATTTTCGTAGTCTTTCATAATTTGTTCTAAAAACTCGTTTACTTCGTCTTCATCATAACCGCGAAAGCCACGGCTAAATTCTTTGTTATGTATATCGAGTGGTGACAAAGCCATTCGTACGTTCTCCCCTTTCAATTGCTATAGTTCCATTATACATCTCCTGTTTAGATAAAACAGCAGTTTTTAACCACTTTCAGAAAAATCATTCTAACTTACCAATAAGCAGACGAATTTTATCTTTTTTCGTACGGCCTTCAATAGACAACACTTTAAATCGCCCAAAGCCCCTTACTGAAAGGCTGTCCAATTCGTTCAACTCAAAGGCTTGCGTACTTCGGATGACATGATTCACTTTCACTTTATCGCCTTGAATAAGTGCTACCGCTTTTTGTCGCGGACTCTTAATAAGTGACGCGACAACTGTATCTAAACGCAATGAACTGATGATATGGAGTTCTTCCTTCCACTCTTCATTCATTTCAAGTAATGGTACAGCATCTTCCAGTAGTTCAAGTCGAATTTTTGATTTTCCGATAGCTGTAAAGTTTGCCTTCATATAGTCTTTCATTTCAGATGCAACTGCCATTTGGACTTGGTCTTCGTGCAATCGAATATCCCCAAATTTAGATCGATCAATGCCAAGTGACATGAGTGATCCTAAAATATCCCGATGTTCTAATTGCATAAACTTAGCAGGGTACTTCACTTGAAAAACGACAATTTGAAAATCATCTTCCGTTGGGACAAAATAATCCGGATAGATTAATACCCGTTTACGTTCCGCACTTGCGAAAGTTCCAAAGCCTTCAACTGACAATCCGGCACCTTTTACAACCGATTCCACGATAAACTGCTGTCTCGGATCAAGAAAGCCCGTAAGTTTAGGCGAATATGTATCTTCCACTTCACGTGTCCATCCGATTACGGTTTCAATGAAAGGCTGCTCGTCTTTTCTGAAATGTTGTATAATTGCATCCATCGTTTACGACTCCTTGTTCCGTATAGAAAAAACCTCACACTAGTGAGGCAATGATTACGTATACTTGACGGACTCCCGCACGAATCAAATAGTTGAGTACGAAAATCGCAACGATCGGTGAAATATCAATCATACCAATCGGTGGAATAAATTTACGGAAAAACCCTAAGTATGGTTCTGTTATTTTCCCAAGAAACCTTCCAAAAGTCGTTTCCCGCGTTGAAGGTACCCATGACATCAAAATATAAATGATGAGGAGTATGGAGTAGATATCAATTACATTCATAATCACATTAAAGAACATTGCTAAAAAAAGTTGCATATTTATTATTACACCTCATCCGATTCTATCGTTCAAAAAAATCCGAAATGGACCCTGCCACTTCTACGTTCTCCGGTACGCATAAGAAAATATCCGTACCGACGCGTTGAATATCGCCGCCGAGCGCATAAACAGTTCCACTTAAGAAATCTACTATGCGAATTCCTTGGTCACGCTCTATTCTTTGCAAGTTGACGACTACTGCACGCTTGTTTTTCAGGTGTTCTGAAATATCTTGTGCTTCAGCGTATACACGCGGTTCAAACAACACAACTTTTGAAGATTTTTGCAGACTTTGCAAACTTACAACCGTTCCAGGTTGTTGCGTTTCCGTCGACTGTTGCTTTCTTGTAGGTGTCCTCTTCGGCTGTTGAGGGACAGGCTGCTGCAATTGCTGTTGTTGCTCTCGCACCGGTTGTTCTTGTTCATACGCTTCTTCTTCATCTAAATAAAACCACTTTTCGAATCTTCTTTTAATGCTCATTGTTCTCCCTCACTCTCCGTTCCGACTAATGCGGTACCGATTCTAACATGAGTTGCACCTTCTTCAATCGCTATGGCAAAATCATTGGACATACCCATTGACAACTGTGTACACGGAGCATGTTCCATATTGGCAGCTGCCATTTCATCTCGCAATTGACGAAGCGAACTAAATACAGATTTTAGAACATCCTGATCTTCTGTAAAAGGAGCCATTGTCATTAACCCGATCACTCGGATTTTATCAAAAGTAGCAAGTTGTTGTAAAAAAGCCCGCAGTTCATCTGGAGAGACACCTGACTTTGACTGTTCACCCGAAACATTTACTTGAACAAAACAGTCGATCGGTGCACTTGCTCGTTTCTGAATTTCTTTTGCTAAACTGATTCTGTCCAATGAGTGAAGGCAATGAATATCATGAATGACTTCTTTCACTTTTCTACTTTGGACATTGCCGATATAGTGCCAACAAACAGCTGAGGATTGGATATCCTGACGTTTTGCCAGCAAGCCTTCTGGGCGATTTTCTCCAACATGTAAAATCCCTAAATCAATCACTTCTTTTGTTCTCTCAGTAGAAACTTGCTTTGTAACAGCAATGACAGTAATATCTTCCCGGTTTCTTCCCGAGCGTTCACATGCTGCTTGAATCTCTCTTTCAATATGTTGGATGCGCTCTTGAAGTTTTCCCATTTGCAATCACTACTTTTCTGCTTACTTTGCTTTATTGTACCAAGTGAGTGCATACTTATCAATGATAAGCCACTAATTATCAAGCTTTTTGCCTACTAAAATGATATCTTTTCCAATCGTTACAACATCGTTATACTTAATTTGTTTATAATCTTTCATTTTGGGCTCAAACAACAAACTACGCTCTGCTCCACCTACTTGGAGCATATCCAACTTCCCGTTCTTCATATCAATTGTGGCATCTTGCACAAATCCAAGAAAAGCGCCTCTTTTGACTTCAATAACTTCTTTTTTTTGCAACTCTGAAAAACGCATATTGTTCCCCTCCCTTTCTAACAAGATATGCTCAACGACAGAAAAAAACGCAATGCACAAGAAGCTGTGCGTTACGTTTTTCTCAACAGTCATTCGTTTTCCATACCTTCTTTAATAATTTGAATTGCATTTTTCTCCAACCTCGATATTTGAGCTTGAGAAATACCGAGTTCTTTTGCGATTTCAGTTTGTGTCTGCCCTAAATAAAATCTTTTTGACAGAATCATTTGTTGTCGTTCTGTCATGCCAGATACCGTTTCTTTTACCGAAACATACGTTAACCAACGATCTTCCGAAACTTTTTTATCCTGTAATTGATCCATAATATAGACGGGGTCACCGCCATCCCCATTCATTGGTTCGTGCAAGGACATTGGATCTTGAATTGCGTCTAGTGAAAATAAAATATCGTCTTCAGGAATTCCCGTAATTTCTGCCAAATCGGATATTTTAGGCTCCTTTTGGTGATCATTGATAAATTGTTCTTTTGCTCTAATCGCTTTATAAGCTATATCTCTTAGAGATCTGGACACCCTAATGGCATGGTGATCCCTTAAATGTCTTTTGATTTCACCAATGATCATTGGAACAGCGTACGTCGAAAAACGAACGTTATGTTTCAAATCAAAATTGTCGATGGACTTTAGCAAGCCGATGCAACCGACTTGAAAAAGATCGTCTGCCTGCTCTCCTCTGTAAGCAAATCGTTGAACAAGGCTAAGGACTAGGCGCAGATTCCCGATGACTAACTCTTCCCTAGCTGATTCGTCACCACTTTGTAATCGGATAAACGTTTCCTTCATCACTTCGTTTGTCAGTAATGGCAAATTGGACGTATCGATTCCGCAAATCTCAACTCTTGTACGCATCATTCGCTTTTCCTCCACATTCTGTAGATGACTGTACGAAATAGTTTGTCCTCAGACATGTGGAATATGCGAAACTCGAATCGCCAATTTCAACCATCAGGCAATTGGATGATTTAATCGATCACGAAGTTCTGAGATGATTTTCTTTTCTAAGCGCGAAATATAGGACTGTGAAATTCCAAGTAATTCTGCAACTTCTTTCTGTGTCATTTCCAATTCCCCCGTTAAGCCAAAGCGACATTCCATAATATATTTTTCTCGCTCATCAAGCGTACTTATTGCCTCAATCATATGTTGTCTTTCCAATTTCTTCTCAACATCATCCAAAATAATGTGCTCATCAGTACCTAATATGTCGGAAAGTAATAATTCATTGCCATCTGCATCTGAATTCAGCGGTTCATCAAAAGAGATTTCCGATTTGGTTCGATTGGTTTTTCTCAAATGCATAAGAATTTCATTTTCAATACATCTTGATGCATATGTCGCCAGTTTAATATTGCGATCACTTTTAAATGTTTCAATCGCTTTTATAAGGCCAATTGTTCCGATACTAATTAAATCTTCAATATGTGTATTCGTATTATCAAAACGACGTGCAATATAAACGACGAGTCGGAGATTTTTTTCGATTAACGTATCGCGGGCATCCATATCCCCTTCCATAAATGCTCGGATTGTTTTCGCTTCATCTTCACGTGATAATGGTTTCGGTAGCGATTCATGGCCGCCTATATAATAGGTACCACCTTTTCTTCTAAAGAGACTTTTAATGACCGACAACCATTTTTTCATTTCATGCCACATAACTAGTTCCCCTTTCGTTTGTGATAAACTCCAGTGCAGATACATGCAAAATGGCTTGAGCACCTTCCGGATAACGACGATCTTGTTTCGTCAGCACAAGATAACCAGCTGGCAATTCACATCCTTCCGTAATCGTCCAACGATCGAATTTAAACCCTACTGCCCATGAATTTCCCTGAACGGTTTGAAGTCGTATTAACCGGGCCATCTGCTGATAATGCTTCGGAAAAACGGATAATTGCGGTACGCCTTTAGGGTCCCATGCTTGTAGAGGTTCAAGCAATTCGCTTGGGATTATCGTTTTCACAGCTTGAAAGGAAACAAAATGAACGGCTTCGCCTGTGAGGGGCTCCGTACAACGATTCCCAGTATCAACAAAAACGGATACCGGCACATCTTTGTCCCATATCGTGAGCATCGATTCTGCTGCATACGTAGATAATTTACGAGCTAGTCGAACATCCAACCACTTCGTCTTAAAGACAGCTAACGCTGCATAAGCTAAGATTGCGCTGACAAAAATCATAGAAGGACCGGTCACAAAAATAAATCGTTCCGTAAAAACGGTCAGCAATCCGCCCGCAAACAGCGCTCCAATCAATACGATGAAAGCTTTGTTTCCCCAAGCAGTAAACGACACCCCAAAAGCACAGAACACCATGAAAGCAAATGCGATAAAAAGAGCAATCCAGGAGTCGGGGAATAGCGTGACGGGTACAGCACCAACGAGAGACGCCAATAAGAGACGTTTCCAGGAAGCTTGTGCCGTGCCCATCCGATCTGCAAAAGATAAGATCGCGAAATTAAATAGCATGTTGATCGCTATGATGATTTCCCCATACATCCAATCGCCCTCCTTGAACGTAAGGATAACATTGTAGTCGTGCAATGTTTGTCGGAACGAGGATAAAAATTACGTAAAAATTCGACAACATCTTAAAGTTCTTTATGGAAACCACAGCCGGAAGGAAGTTTTGCATTTGCGATTTGTAACCTGAAGCCCTCGTAGCGTTGTGATACGCTCGGAACATTGAGATGCGATGCGGTTACGTTGTCATGCATGGCTCTTTTTCTTTACAAACGAAAAAACTCCCCAGTCTCCATAGTAGGAAACTGAAGAGTTCAATCAATTTAATTATCGACGACGGTTGCGAAGGAATGTTGGAATATCGAGTGCGTCGTCCTGTTGGTTCGTTTGTTGCTGTCTTGCCGGTTCGGATTGTTGGAACTGTTGGGTTTCTTCTCTACGCGAATGCGTTGGTTGCGCTGGTTGTTGCGTTTCGCGTTGGCGAGTTGCTCCAAATCCTGGATTTCTTGTTGTTTTTGATGGATTCAACTGCTCTTCGTTAAAACCTGTTGCAATAACCGTTACAACGATTTCATCTTTTAAGGAATCATTGATAACCGATCCAAAAATCATATTTACATCTTCATCAGAAGCAGATGCGACGATGTCAGCAGCTTCTTGGACTTCGAACAAGCTTAAGTTAGAACCGCCTGTAATGTTCATCAGTACACCTTTCGCGCCATCGATTGACGTTTCAAGCAACGGGCTCGATATCGCCTTCTTGGCAGCTTCTGCAGCACGATTTTCCCCTGTAGACATACCGATTCCCATGAGGGCAGAGCCTTTATTCGACATAATTGTTTTCACGTCAGCAAAGTCTAAGTTAATTAAACCTGGTACGGCGATTAAATCTGAAATACCTTGTACACCTTGACGCAACACGTTGTCCGCTTCTCTGAAAGCTTCCAACATTGGCGTATTCTTGTCCACAATTTCAAGAAGTTTATCATTCGGAATGACAATCAATGTGTCAACAGATTCTTTCATCGCTGCAATTCCACCGATTGCTTGCGTTGAACGCTTACGGCCTTCAAATGTGAATGGACGAGTAACAACGCCTACAGTCAATGCACCTAAGTCTTTTGCAACTTGAGCGATAACAGGAGCTGCACCAGTACCCGTACCGCCTCCCATACCAGCTGTTACGAAGACCATGTCTGCTCCGCGTAACGCTTCTTCAATTTGCTCACGGCTTTCTTCAGCCGCTTTCTTACCGACGTCTGGATTTGCACCTGCTCCTAATCCTCTCGTCAACTTACCACCAATTTGCAATTTCACTTCAGCTTCCGATAAGTTAAGTGCTTGTGCATCTGTATTCACAGCAATGAATTCGACACCTTGCACACCATGTTCTATCATTCTATTAACAGCGTTATTCCCGCCGCCACCGACACCAATCACCTTAATTACGGCAAGTGCATCGATATTCGTATCAAAATCCAGCATTGTCTCTCCTCCTAATCCCTACTGAAAATACTCTCTTTTCACTCAAAGAATCCATCAAAAAATCTTTTTGTTTTACTCATTAAACTCGGTTTTTTCTCTTTGTCTGGCACTGCCACCTTCTTTTTAGGAGCAGAAGGATAATCCATCTCGCGATTAGCCGGAACAGTTGTAGATTCCGTTGAAATACCAAAATACGTATCTTCCATATTAGCATAACGGATAAGGCCTACAGCAGTCGAATACATTGGTTCGCGTACACCGATATATTCTGGTGTATGTATCCGAACCCTCGTTTTCAACACGTGTCTAGCCAATTGAAGAATACCTTCGAGTTTTGTCGTACCACCTGTCAATACGATACCACCCGGTAAATCTTGAATACCCATCCGATAGAGTTCTTCCAACACCAGTTCAAACAATTCTTCTAATCGGACACCAATGATTTCCGATATGTATCTTTGACTATATTGATCTTTTGAATCCGCACCGATAACAGGTACCTCAAACAATTCGTCGTCCGAAGCATCGTCATAGAAGGCATGTCCATACTGGTGCTTAATCTTTCTTGCTTGCTCTGTCGGGGTCTTTAATATGATTGACAAGTCTTTCGTGATATGGTCACCCCCTACAGGAATGACAGCAGTGGATACAAACCGATTATCGCCGAAAACAGCAATTGTCGTGGACCCGCCACCAATGTCAATGAAAGCTGTTCCGTGATTCACTTCATCATCCGTCAATGCAAACGTTCCAGAAGCTAAAGGTTGCAAATAGATTTCACGTATCACAAGACCTGCTCTTTCCACACAGCGCAAAATATTATGCACTAACGTTTTAGAGGTTGTAATGAGTGTTCCATCCATTTCAAGACGGACCCCAATCATCCCTCGAGGGTCTTTAATTTCATCGTAATCATCCACAATGAATTGTTTTGGAATGATATTGACGATTTCCCGTTCAGGTGGCACGGACATGACTTGTGCAGATTTCATGACACGGTCTAAATCGTCATCCGTAATTTCCCTGTTCTCAGAGTTAACAGCTACAACACCTTTTACGTCTTGTAGCAATACGCCGTTTGCAGGAATTCCGAGGACGACATCTCTAATTTGCATCCCTGTCATCCGTTCCGCCTGCTCTACTGCTTTTTTAATAGACTGGACAGTCGCATCGATATCAATAATTGTTCCTTTTCGAATACCCGCAGATTGTACATTACCAACCCCGATTACGTGGAGGGAACCACCATCCACTTCTCCAATCAGCACTTTGACTGAAGAAGATCCTATATCCAATGATACGTATGTTGTAGATTGACTCAATTCCCGGCACCCCCTATTTCGATACTTACCTTACATTCTATTGTATAATCGTCATATTGTCTAAATATTTTCTCCATCCTATTCTCAATCCTTTCATTCCTGCTCCTGAACTTCAGGAGACTTGTTGCGCGCAGACCATTTCGTCAATAAAAGTCTTCGTATGACGGCAATGTTTTGGAACAACCTTACACCAAATGCGAAGATGGCTGCCAAGTAGAGATCTACTCCTAAATGGACACCTAAAAATGCGAGACAAGCGGCCAATAGGATATTGAAAAAGAAGCCCGATATGAACACCTTGTCATCGTAGATTTGCTGTAAATGTGCTCGTATGCCTCCGAATAATGTGTCTAGCGCAGCGAGTACAGCAATGGATAAATAATTACTATACACTTGGGGAATTTGAATATCGGATAATAATCCTAGCGAAACTCCTAATAGTAAGCCTAAAAGTGGCAACCACATCGTCAATCCCCCTTCGATAACTCATTCAAATAGAGATTTTCAAACTGTTCTGGCCAACCTCTAATCATGATATCTTCTTCAGGAGGATGGATATCCAGCACTAAGTTATCAAGGTAAAAATCATCATGAATAGAAGAAGCCAATAAATAATTGTACAGTTTTTCACTATCCGTTATTGTTTGTGAAATGATTTTAATTGTAAACGGTGGCGTCGATACATTCAAACCATTTACAGACGTGTACCCATTGATAACTCGAATTGAACTTAGAATATTGTAGCGTTTGCCGTCAATTTCCATATCAATTCCTTTGAAGCGATTTACATCATTGACAAAACGAGTGAGTAAATCAGATGAAATACTCGTGATTGGTATTCCATACGCTACACTTTCCGCAGAAGGTCGTACTTCAATTACAATACCAGGGCCGACTATGTCCGTCGTACCTGCTTTTTCACGTAATTTATCAACGGTTTCTTTTAAAGCTTGTCCAGCACTCGTTTCCTCTAATGAACGGTAAGAAGATATTGTCCGGTCCAGTTCACGCACTTCGGACAACAATTCTACATGCATTTTTTTCTCTTCTGCCAATTCTTGCCTGATCGCCCAAATATCCCTCGTATCACGTTTCTCAGGATTTTCTAAAGAATTATATTGTACAGCAATCATAAAACCGATGAGCAGGAGGACAAGTGTAAATTTCATATTGATCCTCTTCTTCATCTTACACGCTCCTTCGACACTGACATTTCCTTTACGATTCGTTCCGTAACGCAGGCAACTTCAATTCTTTCAACTGTTCGACCGAGACTACGATGTTATCGTGAACTAAGCCGTCAATTACTCCACCCCTTAATTGCAAAGAAGTTGTGAGCACTTCTGAATCCCCAACCGCCTCTATGACAAACGGTGCAGGATACGTTCTCCCGTCAATTTTAATGACAGGGCCTGTACATTTAATATTGGAGTTGGCAGAGATTCGTTGTCCATTTATAGCAATTCCTTGTGCGCCAGATATTTTCAATTCATTCACTACTTGTAGGACATGACTTTCGTGGACGATATACTCATTCGGATTTTGCTCGACAGGATCGTAATCACCGTCTTTCAAGGTAATCCGGACACCTGGCCCGATTGCAGGAATAACCCCTAGCAATAGCCGTAGATTTTTCGCTTCTTCTACCAATCCAGCATGATTATTTTCATTTTCAGAAATGGATTGTTCAAATTCACGTATTTCGTTTTGCTTCATAAAGATTTCATCGGTAAGTTCTTTATTGCGCTCTTTTTGAGCAATCAGTTCTTCACGATACTGTTCCTCTTTCTGCAAACTGGGAGTTTGGGCAACATCCACTTTATCTTTCCCAAGTGTTCGATAAGAAAAAGCGAATATAAAACCGAGTACTAGAAAGACGATGGCATATAATACATACCTTCCTCGATCCTTTCTTCCCTTACTCACTTTCTTCATCAACAACTTCACCTTCCTCTTCTTCCACTACCTCACTTCCATATACTTCGCTATAAGGCGAGAAGAACGTACCAACTTCCATATCAATTATACCCTTTTCATAGCCGTCTAATTGAGTAACAATCTCTGGATAGTATTCCATATTCTCTGCGAAAGCAGGAATGAGTGCATGTACCTCATACCCATCATCCATATAAACCGTAATTGTATCAGCATCATCGTCTTCGCCCGTATAAATGATTTCAGAAATCAGTTGCAACACATTCTTGTCCATTTTCACTAATTGACTTGTTAATTTTTTCAATACTTTTTTGTTAACAACATTGTTCAGAATGGGTACATTCGGTGTAATACTCTTAGCGGAAAATACTTCGCCATTGGCAAGAAGGAGCGAAAACTCCCCTTCTTTCTCAACATAAGCAACAGTGTCCCATTCTGTAATTTCTATTTCAATATCTCTTAACCACTTTCTAGAAACCGTTACTTCCTTGACGCCCTCAACGCTAGAAAGTTCTTTTTCTAGTTGATTTGTCGTAAATTTCCAGTATGCATCCCCAGAAGCAATGCCACTTCTTTCAACGTAATACGATTGATCGTGAAGAGCTGCACCTTTCACATGAATTGAGTCCACCTTACTGAAAGGAGATTGAAAATACAATAGCAAAAGGAGAGCAATGCAAAAAACAGCTAGTATAAACAAGAACTTTTTATTTGTTTTCTTACGCCGTTTTTCTCGCATGGATGGTATCCGCTCTTCAATATCAATAACTTTATCCATCTGCTCTCCTCCCCTCAATTTCTTTTTTGATAAAAAGCAAAATGTAAAATGACGCCTGCAGCCATCCAAGTTGTAAGCAAAGACGATCCTCCATAACTAATGAACGGTAACGTAACACCAGTAACGGGTAATAATCCTGATACAACGCCGACATTTAAGAAGGTCTGAAAAGTGATCATAGAAGCCATTCCTGAAGTCATAAGAAATGAGCGATAGTCTTTTGTCCGAATCGCAATACCAAAAGCTGTAACAAGTAGCATAACGAATAGAAGCAATACGAATGTTGCACCGATAAAACCCGTTTCTTCTGCAATAATCGAGAATATGAAATCATTTTGCGGTTCCGGTAAGTAGAGGAACTTCTGTCGACTATTGCCGTAGCCATGGCCAAACAAACCACCAGGTGCAATTGCAAATAACGATTGGATACCTTGAAAACCTGTGCCTAGCGGATCATTCCACGGATCAATATAGGATTTGATCCGATCGAGTCGGTAAGGCGCCGCCGCGATTAGCGCAATAATCCCACCAATACCTGATAGTCCTAGAAAAGCAAAGAAAGACAACGGATATCCAGCGATGAACAAAATGACAAATGCAGAAACAATCATAATGACTGCAGAACCTAAATCAGGTTGTAACATGATCAATACAGCAGGCAATAAAATCAACACAAAATGTTGCACGTTAAAAGGTCGTCTTCCTGATGACTGTTTCATACTACATGCAAGTTTTCCAATTAAAGCGACTTTCACAAATTCAGCAGGTTGCAAGCTAAACGGTCCAAGTGCAATCCAACTTTGCGAGCCATTTCGAACAACCCCGATGCCCGGAATCATGACAGCTACTAACATGATGATTGCTATGTAATAAAAAGCAGTCCAAAATGTTTGGTTGGAAGTCCATGGCCCTTTCATCAAAAATAATGCAGCTGCGATCGATACTGCCATATAAATTGCTTGCTTTACAATGAATGGTGAAGAGTCTGCGTAGTGAACTTGCCCCCAATAGGAGCCAGCAGAATGGACAAACGCCAAACCGATCAATGATAATAATGCCGCTGCTACAATAAATCCGGCTTTTAACTTCTGATCCAGAGAACGCATCCTTCCCTCTTAATAGTTCCTCCATTACTACCCTAACGTAAGACCTGACGACGAACAAAGTCAAAGTCCAATTTAACTTTTTGCATTTTTTACGATTTATTCATCCAACAATCGTTACGATAACTTCATGATGGCCTCAATGAATGCATCGCCACGTTTTTCAAAACTTTCGTATTGATCCCAACTAGCGCAAGCCGGAGATAATAAAATTTGATCCCCAATCGTTGATTTTGTATACGCCTTTTCGACAGCTTCAACCATCGAATCGGCAGCATACACATCCGTTACTCCACACGAAACAGCAAATTCCATGAACCGTTCACGCGTCTCTCCAATCGCGATAACTGCTTTCACTTTACCCATATGTGGACGTAGCTCTTCAAAGGAATGGCCGCGATCCAATCCTCCAGCTAGAAGAATAACTGGCGGTTCAAACGATGACAATGCACTTTTCGTCGCAAGCGTATTCGTCGCTTTTGAGTCATTATAAAATGCACGACCATTCAGTTCCTTCACAAACTGCATCCGATGACGAACTCCAGTAAATGAACTTAATACATCTTCGATTGTCGATTTATCACAATCCAGTAAAATAGCTGTTGCAGTCGCTGCTACTATATTTTCCAAATTATGCTGACCGAGTAATTTGATAATTGACCTTTTCACATAAGGTTCACCTTGCCAATAGATCATTTCACTATCAGCTGAGATTCCTTCTTCCGTTCTACCTTGCAAAGAGAAAGGAATTTTGATTGCCTTCGTATTTATATAAGGTTGCATCTCAACTTGGTCCGCATTGTATATGAAGTAATCTTCAGCCTCTTGGTTCATAGTAATCCTCGATTTAGCTGAAGCGTATTCTTCAAAAGTACCATGATAGTCAATGTGGGCATCGTACAAATTTGTCCAGACTGCTATTTTTGGTCGATACTTCTCAATACCTGCTAATTGAAAAGACGAGACTTCCATAAGGATGACTTCATCCGCAGTCGCTTTTTCTGCAACAGAACAAGCGACCGTTCCTATATTCCCGGCAATCAAAGGTTTCTTGCCACCAATATTTAGCATGTGATACAAAAGCGTCGTCGTCGTTGTTTTACCGTTTGAACCAGTAATAGCAACAATAGGCGCTTCACTGATCAAGTAAGCCAACTCAATCTCCGTCCAAATGGGGATCCCTTTTTCAACTGCCTGTTGGAGCACTTGGTTTTGGTAAGGAATACCTGGGTTTTTTACGATACTATCAAAACCCGCGTCTAAGATATCAGACGGGTGTCCTCCGCAAATTACTGTTATTCCTTTTGAGCGAAGAAGCGCAACGTCAGAATTCCCATCTTCCGGTGATGCATCATTCACAACAACATTCGCTCCGAGAGAATGGAGCAAGTCGGCTGCCGCAAAACCGCTTTTCGCCAGTCCAAGCACTAAAACGTTCTTGTCTTTAAATCCGTCCCACGTAATCAATTACAACACCTCCAACAGTAACGGAACAATTGCCGCAAGAAATGCGACTCCCCAAAACACAATAACGATCTTTCGTTCAGACCATCCGGATAGTTCAAAATGATGATGAATAGGGCTCATTTTAAATACCCGTTTTCCGGTCAATTTAAAGCTTGTCACTTGAATCATGACAGATAATGTTTCAACGACATACACAATCCCGATAATGAGGAGCAGAAGTTCCTGCTTAACCAAAATTGACAACATGGCCAGCACACCACCAAGTGCTAACGAACCTGTGTCTCCCATAAATACTTTAGCGGGTTTCATATTAAATAATAAAAACCCTAGCATAGCGCCTGCCACAACGAAGGAAAAGATTGCAATGTCCACTTGCTCGTAAACTAAACCGTATACACCAAACACAGCAAAAGCGATTGTGGATGTACCCGCAACAAGTCCATCGAGTCCATCTGTCAAATTCACTGCATTGGAAAAACCAACGAGCCAGAACACGAGGAATGCCACATAGAAAATTCCTAAATCAATGGAGAGATCAGTGAATGAAATACCGACCGTTGTGTCAAAAGGTCCCATCTTTAAAAGGAAATACGCAATAATAGCTATAATGATTTGTCCAATGAGTTTTTGTATGGATGTAAGGCCCAAATTTCTTTTCATGACAACGATAATAAAATCATCCAGAAAACCGATGACACCGAATCCTGCAAGAACGATCATAAGGACAATCGTTTGTGTCGTTAATACATCTTCAACTATGTATGATAGGGCAAGCATCGTAATGATGATGGAGCTCAGGAAAATAAGGCCGCCCATTGTAGGCGTGCCTGCTTTTTTCTTATGAGCGTCCGGCCCTTCCTCCCGAATGCTCTGACCGAATTTCAGTCTTCTGAGCAACGGAATGATTGCCATTCCTATCAATGCTGTGAGTATAAATGCAACGGCAATAACCGTTATTGTTGTGACGAGTGTCATAAACTATTCTCCTTACCTCATTCAATCTTTAAGAATTATTCTTCTGTATATACATGGATGATATCGTCCACATTCATTAATGAATCGGGAGCAGGCATTTGATATTTAATCACGTCACCTTCCCCGTGCCACTGAATTCGATACGTATGCAGCTGACGAGCAACCATTCCTTTTGTCATTCCCGTTAAATCCGGTACACGATGCGTAATTGGATCGCCCCAACGATATTCTTTCTCAAGTTGGTCCACACGTTTTTCAACACCAGCTAAAGGAGCAATTTCTTCAATGATGCGGCCAACAATTGGAGCGGCAATGACACCTCCGAATTGTACGGAATTCTTCGGACTATCCACCGCCACGTATACAAGCAATTCAGGGTCGTCCGCTGGAGCAAAGCCGATGAAAGAAACAATATAATCTCCATCACTATAGCCACCGTCAACGACTTTTTGAGCAGTTCCTGTTTTCCCACCTACGCGCAGGCCGTCGTTAAATGCATTCCGCCCAGAACCATTTGCGACAACTGATTCCAACGCTTCTCTTACTTGCGCGGATGTTTCTTCACTGATGACCCTTCGTTTCATCTCAGGTTCAAAAGATTGAAGTGTTTCACCCTTATCATTCTTTATTTCCTTCACAATATACGGACGATATAAAAATCCACCATTGATTGCCGCAGCGACTGCTTGCACTTGTTGAATCGGCGTCACAGAAATACCTTGGCCAAAAGCCGTAGTCGCTTGTTCAACGGGACCAAACGCTTCTTTTGAAAAAAGAATCCCTTTTGCTTCGCCCGCAATGCCCGATCCAGTTGATTCACCGAAACCGAAATCACGAATGTATTGATCCAACTTTTCGCTTCCTAACCGTTGACCAATTTCGATAAAGCCTGGGTTACAGGAATTTTCAACAACTTCAAGAAACGATTGATGGCCATGACCTGACCTTTTCCAACAACGTAATCGGGCATTTGCAACCATTGCATATCCGGGATCGTGAAAATGTTCATCATGCAAATCAATCAATTTTTCTTCAAGCCCCGCCGCCAATGTGACAATTTTAAATGTTGAACCTGGTTCAAACGTCATCCATACCGGCAAATTCCGATTATAAATGGACGGATCGACATCTTGATAGTCTGCCGGATGGAAAGACGGCATCGATGCAAGTGCAAGGATTTCACCGGTCTTTGGATTCATAATGATTCCAACCGCTTGTGTAGAATCGTACTTTTCCATTGCTTGAAGTAATTCTCGTTCCATAATTTTTTGCATTTCCACATCGATTGTCAATTCGACTGTTGCGCCGTTGTCACCTGTTTGAAACCCGTCGTCCACATGTGGGAGCGGAATGGCGCGAGCATCTGTGTATAAACGGATTTTGTCACCGGTCCCTTGTAGGATTTCATCGTAAGCATATTCTATCCCTGCTAGACCTTGACCGTCATAACCAGTAAAACCGATTAGCCGGGATAACAATTCGCCGTTTGGGTAATTCCGGATGAAATCGACGCCTGTATACAATCCTTCAATTTGAAGCTTTGCAATTTCATCAGCTTGCTCTTTCGAAATGTTTTTTCCTTCGGGTGCAATTTTTACCATATAAGCTTTTTCAGAGAGCTTTTTTAGTAACTTATCAGCGTCTGTTTGCAGAATTCCCGCTAATGTCGCAGCTACTTTTTCAGGTTCATTGTTTTGAGAGGGCATATAGTAAAGTGTAGGTGCAAGTTGATTCCCTACAATTAATTCACCATTTCGATCATTAATTTCTCCTCGTATAGCCCCAAAAGGAATTTCACGGTCCCAATTTTCTTCAGCACGCACCTTTAACCATTCGTGTTTAACAATTTGTACGTGAAATAGTTTTCCAGCTACCATGACCATTGCAATGATAAAGAGAACGAATACTGCGCGCAATCTTTTTTTAGATTGCAAGTCGGTATATTTACGCAGTGTTCCACACCTTTCTTTTTTTCTATCAACTTATGAATTGATGTGGATGGCTATACATCATCCTCCAATTATCTCTGTTTCATCCTCTTTCTCACTGGGCTTCATTTTACTTTGTGGTGACTGAAATTGGAGAACTACTGGTTCATCTGCGTTAATGACTGTTCCTTCAGTAAGACTCTGCTCTGTCACATAACCATCACCGACAAGACGGATATCGAGCCCTGATAACATTTTAAAGGATAAAACCATTTTTTTCGACCATCCAGAAAAATTTGGCAGTGTTGTTTTTCCTCTTGTTTCAAGTAGTACAATAGATCCTTTGGATAATTTCGTTCCCGCTGTAGGGTATTGACTACTTACTTCGCCGCCTTCACCAATTAAAACAGGTTTAAATCCTTGTTGTTCCAATTCTTCCATTCCATCTGACGCCTCTTTACCTACATAATCTGTAATAGAGATCGCCGAGGAAGTTTCTGTGTTTTCCGGAACAATATTCATATACTTTAAGCTACTTTCCATAATGGAAGTAAAAAGCTGTGCAACAGGGTCCGCACCATATTGACCAATTTCTAATTTCGGTTGTTGAACAAGCACATACGTTAAGAGCTGTGGGTCATCAATTGGCGCCATTCCTAAGAAAGAATACAAGTAATTCCCATCACCACTCATGTAGCCGTGGCCATTCGTATTTGGAATTTCGGCTGTCCCAGTTTTCCCACCAACAGAATAACCGGTTAACGCAAATTTCCGTCCAGTTCCCACTTCAGACGTCACCGTAGATGCCAATATCTCTCGTACTTGTTTGGCAGTTTCCTTTGAAATAGGCGACTTCCGCTCTTCTGGTTCGTGATTCTCAACCGTTTCCTCCGTATTAGGGTCTATGATTCTATCAATGACATATGGTTTCATCATCTTACCATCATTTGCAATTGCAGTCGCTGCTTGAATCATTTGTAAAGGCGTAACGGTCGATCCCTGTCCGTAAGATGTCGTTAGACGTTCACTCGGATTGATATCTAATAGAATCCCAGGCGCTTCATGCGGCAAATCTATCCCCACTCTTTCACCAAAACCAAAGCCTTTCAAATACTCAATGAACGTTCGATCGCCCATTCTTTCCAATAAATACGCCATAGAGACGTTAGATGAGCGTTGAAAGCCTTCCAAGAAGGAGATTCTCCCCCATCCTCCTCTTTTAACATCCCGAATAGTTTTATCATAGATCGTATACTGACCTGATTGGTATTCTGCAAATGGATCCCACTTGCCTTCTTCAATTGCAGCTGCGAGGGTAAACATTTTCATAGTAGAGCCTGGCTCAATCGTATTCTCCACTGCATCATTCAACCAGTTTTCAGTTAACCCTTCACGGGTACCCGGATGAAATGACGGTCGCTGACTCATTGCATAAATTTCACCTGTTTTTGGATTTGCAACGACGACAAGCATCTTTGCGGGTGAATACTTTTCGTCTACTTGATTCATTGCATCTTCAACAAAGTTTTGAATCGTCTTGTCTAGTGTCAATTGAATCGTCATGCCATCTTTGGCAGGGACAATCTGTTTTTCCGTTTTCGGTAGTATATACCCCCAAATGTCGGTTTGAAAATCCATTTTGCCATTTGTACCTGTCAGCTGTTCGTTAAATGTTTTTTCCAAACCCATTTTTCCGACGGTGGACACTTTCTTCTCTTTGTTTTCTTCCCGCATTGCAAAACCAATCAGATAGGAAGCAAAATTACCGTTCGGATAAAATCTTTTTTTATCTTCAATGAATTGCAGGCCAGTTACGCCTTCTTTATCGGCTGCTTCTTTAATCGCTAACATCGTTTCATGATTAATGTCACGACCCGCTTTTCCAAACTCAGTTTGATAGACTTTAGAGTTATTTTCTTTCGCCTTATACATAATACTTGCTATTTTTTCTTTTTCTATCGGTATGTATCGACTTAACAACTCCGCCGTTTTATCATAATCGACGACGTGTCTCGGCTTTTTCGCTCCTTTTTCGGTCGCTTTTTCCGATAACACTGCGATAAGGCGATAACTTAAAGTGTCTGAAGCAATGACTTCCCCATTACGGTCGACAATTTTCCCTCGCTCCGCTTGCAAAACTGCTTCTCTTGCATATTGCGCTTGTGCCATCATTGCGAGTTGTTTCCCCTCTGCCTCACCAGTAATTTGAATACTGAGCATACGACCGAATAATAGTAAAAAGAGCCCTCCGAAAAATATGAACATCAGAAAGGCTCCCCATTGAAATCGAAACTTTTTTTTCATCGTCCAGGCACGACCTTTACGTTCTTCTCATTTAGATTCAAGCCGAGCTCCTTCGCTTTATTCCAAATCACTTCGTACGTAGATTTCTCGCTCACTTGGATGGACAATTCTGTATTTTGTTTTGTGATTTCCACAATCTCCTTATTTACATCTTGCACTTCTTTATTCATGTCATTAATTTGCGTTTGCTTATGTAAAATCATTGTAGCAAAAACAACGGCAATTGCCGTTAATAGCACGAATAAGAGCTTTTCTCCTTTTGAGAAAAGTTTTCCTGAACGTTGATTGGTTTGTTTTGGAAAATCTTTTTTTGGTTGTTGCGGCGTTTGAATTTCATGTACCGTATTCATTTGGAATGATCTCTGCTCCAATGCCATTTCACAATTGCCTCCTTTATTTTTTCTCAATGATTCGTAATTTTGATGAACGGGATCGCTTATTTCCTGCTATTTCTTGATCAGTTGGTACAATCGGTTTTCGGGTCACTAATTTATATTCCGGCTCCATGCCAGCAGGAATTACTGGTAGATTTGGTGGTAATTCAGGCATAGAAGATGCTTCTTTAAAAATCGTCTTGCAAAGCCTGTCTTCCAACGAATGGAAAGTAATAACAGCAACTCGTCCACCTTTGTTGAGTAAGGTTAAAGCATCACTCAACGATTCTTCAGCAGCTCCAAGTTCGTCATTGACCGCAATACGTATCGCTTGGAAAACTCGTTTTGCAGGGTGTCCGCCAGTTCTTCTCGCTGCCGCAGGAATTCCTTCTTTAATCAGTTCCGCCAACTCACCTGTTGTGCGGATCGGTGCAATCTTTCTCGCATCCTCAATTTTACGAGCAATTCCTTTTGAAAATTTTTCTTCCCCATATCTGAAGAAAATACGCACAAGGTCTTCATATGCCCAATCATTGACCACGTCAAATGCCGATAGCGCCGCATCCGTGTTCATGCGCATGTCTAGTGGCGCATCATGGTTGTAGCTAAACCCTCTTTCCGGTGTATCCAATTGAGGAGAGGAAACCCCAAGGTCATATAAAATTCCGTCAACAGATTGAATGCCAATCGCATACAGTTCACTCTTTACGTTTCGGAAATTCGAATGAATGAATGTCACTTTTTCGATATGATCCTTTAGTTTGTCTTTCGCTGCGTTAATTGCCGTCATGTCCTGGTCAAAGCAAATCAATCGACCTTCAGCTGACAGTTTTTTTGCTATTTCTAAGCTGTGCCCTGCGCCACCGAGTGTACAGTCCACATATATACCATTTTCCTTTATAGCTAGCCCGTCGACGGCTTCATGAAGTAACACCGTAATATGATCGAACAAGGAAACCGCCCTCTTTCTCATAAAATTAATCGCTTATCGTTAAAAATCAAAGTCAATAATGTTTTCTGCAATTTCATTGAAGGATTGCTCAGATTCATCATAGTAAGCATCCCAAGCACTTTTCGCCCAAATCTCAATTCGACTTGATACTCCGATGACGACACAATCTTTTTCAACTTTCGCATAATCAAGTAAGGATGATGGAATATTAACACGGCCTTGTTTGTCTATTTCAACTTCAGTTGCACCAGAGAAGAAGAATCGTGCAAAGGCTCGAGCATCTTTTTTCGTGACCGGAAGAGCTTTTAACTTTTCCTCAAGACGCTTCCATTCCTCCATAGGGTAACCGAATAGGCAATTATCCAATCCACGAGTCAACACAAAACCATCCGTCAAATATTCCCTGAATTTTGATGGGACAATTAAACGGCCTTTCGTATCAACAGTGTGCTGGTATTCGCCCATGAACATACTCTTCACCCCACTATATGAATTTAATGTACCACATCCCTCCACATTCCTCCACTTATATTCCATGTTACTTGTAAAATGTGTCATTAGTACTTGTTTCATTGAGATAGGTTCACATTTTTCATCAAAAACTAGGACTATAAAGTCATTAACTGTAAATTTTCTTTAAAAAAGCAAATAACAAAACACCTTACATATCTATGGGGAATGTAAGGTGTTCAAGTGCAACTCTATTTAATCGAACAATGTACAGGTAATAGCTTGGTTTGATTTTTATAAATAGACAATTTTATGGTTACCGTCCGGCTCGAGCGGCAATTGAAGTAGTTTTTGTACTAAATCTGGACCGAATTCATTCATGAACAGGTAAGGTGTATAGAGACGTTCCTGTAAAGAACCGTTTGGAAGGATTTCATTTTCTATTTTTCTGTATTTCCGAAGTGTCGCTTCATGTTGAATGAACACTTCTTCTTCCGCCTTTTTTCGAAGAAAACCGAATTGTTGTTTATGGTACCTTACGTTTTTCGATAGTAATTGTTGCATTCCCGCGCTGGCATGTCGGGAGAGCTCTTGATAACTCTCGTCCAAATGGTGTTCTATTTGGCATAACGCTAGTTCGAATGCTTCATCCTTTTGAGTGGTGATAAACTGCTCGCGCGTTTCATGTACAGCGCCCGCTAATACATCTTCAATAGAAAATGAACATTCTTTCAGTAGTTGTTGGGTAGTTTGTGAGACAAGTGTAATCGAAATTCGAGGTACAAGTATCGGCATTTTTACATTGAGATGATGAAATGCTTCTTTCAATTGTGCCCAGTACGCAATTTCGCCAGGACCACCAACAAATGCAAGTACAGGGAACACTAAATCTTGCATAATTGGCCTTGTGGCAACATTATTACTAAGCAACCACGGCTGTTCCCTTGCGATTTCCAGCAATTGTTCTTCAGTGTACCGGATCCCAGCGCTTTCATTGATAAAGATTCCATCCACTTTCGACAACAAAAATCGACCTGTTTCGTGGACGAAAAATAAATTAGCCGCATCTTCTTCCAATTGAATAGGTCTATCAAACCCTAGCGATTCAAACTGCTTTTCCTTTTGGATAATGGATGCGGTTAAAGTGCTTGCTTCACGAATAAATGCTTGAAAGGACTTGCTTTCCAATTGACGAAGAGGTTTAAACGCAGAATCGATGAACAATAAACCTTGTTCCTTGAACAGTCCATTCATCAATCTAACAAAAAACCCTGTAAAAGTCCGCTCCATTTTCACCGCTTCAATAACGTCATGCAGCAAGGGTTTCGTATGGTTCGTTTCGCCAAATTGGCGGAAGATTTCTTCCACAAAACCGATCATTTCTTGTTCTGTATAAGTTGTATCGGATGCCATCAGTTTAAGAACGAACTTTTCCTGATACTGCTGTTTTGTTGGTTTTCCACCCTTTTCAACAAACACATGGTTAATTTCGTTCAGGTCATGGTCTTCTCCAGCGACCCAAAAAACCGGAACAACGGACAAATCAAGTTCTCTTCTTTTGGAGGCAGCAAGCAAGATGACGGTAAGTGCCTTATGAATTGAATAGAGCGGGCCAGTCAATAAACCCGCTTGTTGACCACCAATGACAACAACTGCATCGTTCGCAAGCTCATCAATATGTTTCGCCGCACGATCAGAAATCCCGAACGATTCCATATACGAACGAATGACCGAAGCAATTTCCTTCCGATCAAACGTACGACCTGTTAACTCCTCGACTCTCTTTGGAAAAGACGCATGCTCATTTTTATAATCAAAGAAGGTATGTATAAATTCTTCCTCATTCATGTAAGCTTGAAGGACTTTATTTTGATTGTGTAACTCCAACGTTTCAAATTCCATTACAAATGCCCCTTTTTAACTTGTTTGACACGAGTATATCATCCAAATTCGTCAGATTGGAATATTTACGCTTACATAAGAAAGAACAGATTTCTCATTTTACATATTGTACGATTTTTAAAACAATGCCGATGATCATTAATACGACGTACGCAACCCCTAATACAAGGAAATACGTTCTCCATGTTTTATGGAAAAATCTCGTCACCTGAAACTCTTTCTCTTTCAATCTTTCATTTGTAGAAAAAAGCAAGGCAATGATAATGCTAATGACAATGATAATAAATGCAGTATTCACATGAAAGATTGCTTCAGAGGTAAAATAAACGGACAAGAATAAAAATGGAGTTGTCCAATCCGCAGCACGGCCTACTTCGGAAGCTGGCGCTCTTCCCCTTTTTCTCATCACGACAAGGAACACGACTGTGACTAAAAATGGAAAAAGTACAATGACACCCGTTAAAATTGCAAGCAAACCATTTATCAATAGGGCTCACCTCCGTCCATTACACGTAACATCTTCTCCATCGTTTGTAAAAAAGGTAACGGCTTGTCTCGTTGTGCAGCTAGCGCAATGACCGCTGAAACAATCGTCTCAATTTCCATCGGACGTCCACTATTGCGATCCTTCAACATGGAAGACTCATTTCTAGCCGTCCGTTTACAAACGTCTTCAATCGCGGATTTCGGCAATTCCTTTTGCATCTCAGGGAATGCCGAAATCAATTCGTCATATAATTGCGACAGTAATGCATGCGCAAAATCATTTTCTATTAAATGACCGTTGTTCACTTGAAGTATGGCTGTCAATGGATTAATAGCACAGTTGATGAGCACTTTTCGCAACAGGATGTCTTGCGCACCTTCCGAAAATTCTATCGGAAATGTATGTGTCTGTAGCTGTTTTAAAAAGTCAAATGTTGTTGGAACACCTCTAAAACATGCGACTTTTGTCAATCCTACACCATTGTGCGATACAGTGTAATCATTCAGACGAGCTGCCCCATGTTCGACCGTTGCCACAAACACATTTGACAGCTCTGTATTTGCTATCATCTCCAAATGCCCAATTCCATTTTGCACGAACAATAATGGCGGATCGAGTTTTTCACTTTTCAGCCTTTCAAGCACCGAAGCTACACCGTTAAATTTTACCGCTACAATCCAATGCGCTTCCACTGGCACATTTTCAATTTGCGTACAAGCATTTGCACGAATTGTCTCACGTATTCCATTCTCACCTATGTATTGAATGCCTTTCTCACGAATCGATTCAGCCTGTTCTTCACGTCGTACAAGAAAGGTGATGTTACAATCAAACCGACCTAAATACGAGCCGATTAGTAGCCCAATAGATCCTGCACCGACAATGACTACCTCCACCTTCATTCCCCCTTTTAAAAAGAGCACCCTAGAAAGGCGCTCTTTTGAACCTGCACTCATTATACAGGATATACAGAATGTTTTTTAGGTGGTAATGGTAAATCTTTTGTCGAATAAAAGCGGAAACGTTCCGCAAGAACGGTTCTTAAATCAGATGGCGCAACAATTTCATCAATGATCAGCTCTGATGCCATCTTATACACATCGATTTCCTCTTTATATTCTTTATGTTTCGCTTGCACAAATGCAATTTTTTCTTTCGGATCCTCAATTGCTTCAATCTTATTGGAATAAACAGCATTCACAGCCGCTTCTGGCCCCATTACAGCAATTTGGGCAGTCGGTAATGCAATACACACATCGGGTTCAAAAGCAGGACCAGCCATTGCATACAATCCAGCCCCATAAGCTTTTCGGACAACGACAGAAATCTTTGGTACAGTTGCTGAACTCATCGCCATAATTAGTTTTGCACCATGACGAATAATCCCATCACGTTCAACTTTCGTCCCAATCATGAACCCCGGTACATCAGCGAGGAAAAGTAATGGAATGGAAAATGCATCGCAAAGTGCAATGAACTTGGTCGCCTTATCTGCTGAATCAACGAATAAGACGCCACCTTTCACTTTTGGTTGATTTGCAATAATGCCTACTGGTTGCCCTTCAATTCTAGCTAGCACTGTAATTAGTTCAGGCGCAAACAATTTTTTAATATCAAACACACTACCTTCATCAACTAACGCATCAATCGCTTCATACATATCAAAAGGTGCGTTTTGATTTTCAGGAATAATCTCTTCCATCATTCGGCCGGCTTTGGTTGAAATTGCCTCTTTCACTTTTGGCTTTTCTGTAAAATTCGCAGGGAAAAAGTCCAAATAACGGCGTGCTTCCTGAATTGCTTCTTCCTCACTGCCAACGAGGACATCTCCACAACCACTAACTGAGCAGTGCATCCTCGCGCCACCCATCTCTTCAAGCGACACTTTTTCTCCAATTACTTTTTCAGCCATCCGAGGTGATCCTAAATACATGGATGCATTTCCCTCGACCATGATGACTATGTCACAAAAGGCTGGAATGTAAGCACCGCCTGCCGCAGAAGGACCGAACAACAGGCATATTTGAGGTATGAAACCAGACAACCTTACTTGGTTATGGAAAATACGTCCAGCTCCCCGACGGTTTGGAAACATCTCCAACTGATCAGTGATCCTTGCACCAGCAGAGTCGACCAAATACAACATGGGCACCCGATTCTTTTCAGCAATTTCTTGTATACGAATGATCTTTTCTACTGTCCTGGAACCCCAAGAACCCGCCTTGACCGTTGAATCATTCGCCATGACACATACCGTTTGGCCATTCACCTTCCCCATTGCCGTGACAACGCCATCGGCAGGTAAATCCCCAGCTTCACAGTTTGCAAAGCGCCCATCTTCCATGTATTCGCCCTTGTCAAACAGAAGTCGTAATCGATCACGCACAAAAAGTTTATTTTGCTCTTTCAATTTTTCGTGGTATTTCGGCTGACCACCTGCAAAAACATCTTTAATTCTCTCTGCTAGTTTTTCATTATACCCCGTCTGTTCATTCACCTTTGTCAAAAATTTCCCCTCCCGTACGCTTAGCAAACTTCTACTGATTGTCGCTTACGATTCAATTACTACCAGCACATCTTCCTCGTTTACAAAATCTCCAACTTGTACATTGACCGCTGCTACTTTCCCAGCAACTTCTGATTCAACAGGTATTTCCATTTTCATGGACTCAAGGACGACAACCACTTGCCCTTGTTCCACCGATTCCCCAACAGATACATTTACCGTAAAGACTGTTCCTGCCATAGCCGCTTTAACTTCATTCATGATTTTGACTCCTCCTTCTGACTACGTAACCATTCATTTAATACGTTTGTATGATAGGTACCCTTCGTAAATGCCTCAGCATGTAAAAATTGTTTAAATAACGCACTGTTCGACTTCACACCTTCTAGCGTAAACGTCTCAAAAAATTCGATCGCCTTTTCAATTACTTCTTCCCGCGTGGCAGCATGAACGATCACTTTCGCAATCAAAGGATCATAAAACGGAGTAATCGTTCCTCCTTCGACATATCCACTATCTATACGGATTTGATCATTTGAAGGTCCCCAGTCCAACTTTTCAATTTTTCCAGGGGACGGCATGAACGTTTTTGGATCTTCCGCATATAAACGAAATTCCATTGCATGACCGGATATCTGAATGTCTTTTTGGTTTGTGCAAGGTAAATCATGTCCTTTTGCCACTTCAATTTGCCATTCGACCAGATCGTAACCTGTAACGAGTTCCGTTACTGGGTGCTCCACCTGTAAACGTGTATTCATTTCCAAGAAATAAAAAATATCGTCTTCAGCTACAATAAACTCAACTGTCCCAGCGTTTCGATAGTCTACTGCTTTCGCCGCAAGGACGGCAGCTTCCGCCAATCGTCCCCTTACCTCATCCGTCAAATTTGGAGAAGGGGATTCTTCAATGACTTTTTGATTTCGTCTTTGAACGGAGCAGTTCCGTTCAAAAAGATGAACGATATTTCCCTTGTTATCCCCAAACACTTGTACTTCAATATGCCGAGCATTTTCAATAAACTTTTCAAGGAAAACAACTTCATTACCAAAATAGGCTTTCGCTCGAGTTTTAATGGACTGAAAGTGTTGACTGAGCGCTTGCTCATTTTCACAACGCACCATTCCAATCCCACCGCCGCCAGCACTTGCTTTTAACATGATTGGATAGCCAATATGTTGTGCAGCAATTATTGCGTCCTCAAGAGTTGCAACACCTTCATCCGTCCCTGGCACAACCGGTACACCCGCCTGTTTCATCTTCGTACGCGATGCAATTTTGTCACCCATTAAACGAATGGTTTCAGCATCCGGACCGATAAAGACAAGACCAGCTTCCTCTACCTTTCTTGCAAAGTCCGCATTTTCCGACAGTAAACCATAGCCCGGATGGATCGCATCAGCATTTGTCTTTAATGCGATTTCAATTATGGTATCTGCTTGTAGGTAGGACTGTTGGACAGGACCAGGTCCAATCGAAAAGGACTCATCAGCCAGTTTGACAAAAGGCATGTGCGCATCCGCTTCCGAATGGACCGCGACTGTCTGGATCGACAGTTTGCGACATGTCTCTATAATTCTACTCGCGATTTCCCCACGATTCGCTATTAGAATCTTCTTCATATGATAACCCCCAAACTGCTAAAATGAATTTCTCCCAACTCTAGTGTATACGATAAATGTAACCGTTTTCAACTATTAGTCTGAATTCGTACCCTATTCTGAGCCGAAAAAGTTCATTAACCGTAATGCAATCACGATTTACTACTAATCATAATTTGTTTATAAATCGATTTACAGCTTCATGATGCGCATCACTTTCCCATAGTCGAGCACACTCTTGAGCTTCATGCAACATTCGGTTTTCCACGTCAGCTCTTTCCCAATTTGCAATGGCCAGCTTTTTGTACGTCTTATGGACATTTGGATGAATGGTCATCATATGCTCCAGGAATTTTGCAAGTCCCTTTTTTGAATCCCCTTCATATACAGCAGATGCCCAACCAATTTGTAGAAGTTCATTAGCAGTATGTATTTTTGCTTCAGACAATAACTGCATGACTTTGTCTGGTCGCTGCAATTTTTCAAATAGCTGTGTTGCGCCTCCCCAGCCGGTCGTAATAGCAAGTGTCCCTTGGATGAAACCAGCTTTCGCTTTAGCGGAAACGATACGATAATCACATGCTGACGCAATCTCACACCCGCCACCAACTGCCGTACCATTGACAAGAGCAATAACAGGTACAGGCAAAGAAGCTAAACGATAGAGCAAACCAGCCATTCTGCTTAGCATCGGGTACGCTTCTTTTGCAGTTTGGATTTGATGAAATGCAGCCAAATCACCACCTGCACAAAATGCACGATCACCACTTCCCGTAATGACCACATAGTTTATTTGTTCATTTGCTTCGATCGTATTTAAAAATGCATCCAGCTCGTTCATGACAGCAAAATTAATAGCATTCATTTTTTCGGGTCGATTAATTTGAAACATCGCAATTCCGTTTTCAACGGTTTGAATGGATACCAATTCAATCCCTCCTTTTTCTACTATTCTACCAAGTAGGAAGAAGGTGTACATCTTTTTCGAATAAAATCTAGTTTGATTAATGGATATAAATTGAATTAAAAGGAGAGTTTGCAGCGTACAAGTGATGATAGCGAACTCCAGTAAGAAGTTTAACGCAAAAAAAATCACCGGAGCCATGGCCTCTCGGTGATTTTATGTAGGGGAATCTAACTTATTCGCCTACGACTTCTTTTCCTTTGTAATGACCGCAAGATTTGCAGATGCGGTGTGCCAATTTAATTTCGCCACAATTATCGCAAGTTGTCATGCCTGGAACTTGTAATTTGTAATGTGTACGACGAAGTCTTTTTGCTGTTTTAGAAGTTCTTCTTTTTGGTACTGCCATTTGGGCACCTCCTTATGATCGCCTATTTCTTTTCAGAATCAAAAAATCCAGCCAATCCTGCTAATCGAGGATCCACTTTATTTTCTTTTCCTTCGCGTTGCTGTGCATCATATTCTTCATCAGTTGTATAGGACCAACCTTTCCCCTCTGCACTTTTCATCTCATTAGCTTTTTCGCTAAAAATCTGTAAAGGCACTTCAAGAAGAATCAATTCTTCAAAAACAGGGGTTGGATCGACAACTTCCCCGATTACAGGATGAATCGAATCATCCGCAGCCAAAGTCGCTTCATCCCAACTGAATTGCTCGTCCGTTTCAATTGAAAATGGGAGTTTGACGTCTTCCCAAGTACGGGAACACGGCAACGTCATCTCACCTTCAAGATGGAAATGGCAAGTCAATTTCTTAGAACCAATTACACAGCTACCCGTTACGTGGACAGGCTGAATATCCCGGATTTCCGGATTCCGTTTTTTCACGGAGTCAAGGTTGATGGCTTCGTCAAGCGGCATCGCACCTTGCCTGTATTTCTGTAATTGATGAATGGACCATTTCACGTCTATATCACCTCAAGACAACACTGTTGATTATATAATGGATAAAAAGGGATGTCAAGATATTTTCTTGTCACCTAAAACGCATCGACGTATAATGCAAATAGATTATATCGAAAGGGTGGGAACAATGAAAGCGACAGGCATCGTAGTTGAATACAATCCGCTCCATAATGGACATGTCTATCATGCACAACAAGCTAGGGAGACAAGTAAAGCAGACGTCGTCATCGCCGTGATGAGTGGTAATTTCCTTCAAAGAGGCGAACCTGCTTTTGTTGATAAATGGGCCCGAACAAAGATGGCTTTGCAATCCGGCGTAGACCTCGTCTTTGAGTTGCCCTATCGTTTTGCCACTGCTCATGCACCCATTTTTGCAAGAGGAGCGATTACGCTATTGGATGCTGTTGGATGCTCTTCCTTTTGTTTTGGAAGTGAAGACGGGGATATCACTCCATTCACCAATAGCCTATCACTTATCAACCAGACAGAAACCGTGTATGAAACAGTTATCAAAAAAGCGATTCAAGATGGCAGAAGTTACCCAAATGCATTAAAAGAAGCATACACAAGCATTCAAGACAACACGTCTCAAACGCAACTCGCAGATTTGACAAAACCGAATAATATATTAGGCTTTCACTACATGGAGGCAGCACAATGTATAGGTTCTATGATGAAGCCGACAACCATTCAAAGACGTGGGGCAGATTACCATGAAGCAGATTTACACGCACATAAAGTTGCGAGCGCAACAGGTATTCGTAAATCGTATTTCTCCACCGGTTCAATGGATGAAATGGAACCATTCGTTCCTCAAGCCACAAAAGACATTTTGTTTGATTGGCAAGCCGAACGGGGGCACTTCGGGAATTGGGAGACCTTTTATCCATACTTACGGTATACGATATTACGTGAAGGACCCATACGCTTAGCATCCATTGCAGACATTACTGAAGGCATTGAAAATGCTATTTACCGCGCTGCCCTGAAGCATGATGCCTTTCAACCTTTCATGGCACAAGTGAAATCTAAACGTTACACTTGGACAAGAATCCAGCGTATGTTAACGCACATTTTGACTGGGTTCACTGTTGAGCAACGAGAAACAATGCCAGCCCCCTCCTACTTACGTCTACTCGGTATGACGGGGGATGGACAGACCTATTTGCGTTCGGTGAAGAAGCATTTAACATTGCCTCTAATCAGCAAAGTTGCCACGTTGTCCAATGATTCCTTAACAATGGATATTCGCGCAGCAGATCTTTATGCAATGGCACTTGGCAATTGTCAACACGTCCCTAAAATCGGGCTTGATTACTTAACACCACCAATTAGAACGCATCATTTCGGTTCCAACGATTCCAAATAAGCTAATGCATCATCAATCGTTTTGACAGGTACGATTTTCATCTTCGTACCTATTTTTTTTGCGGTTTTTACAGCTTCCTCATAGTTTGTCATAATTCCTGGATTTAATTCACGTACATTTTGAGGGAGATCATCATCTGGTGCAAAAAAGATTTCTACGTCTTCACGATCCGCAGCAATAACTTTGAAATCAGCTCCACCGATACGTCCAACCGTACCATCCGCAAGCATTTCTCCTGTACCAGCGATATTGTACCCTTTCGTCAAGTCTTCCTCCATTAATTGGTTCATGATCTCAAGCGTAAACATTAGACCTGCAGAAGGGCCACCGATGTCTGCTGTATGGATAGTGACTGCTGGTTCTGTCTTCAATTCCCGATCTTCTTGGAATTGGACACCTAAACCGATCCTGCCCTCTGAATTAGGTATCTCACCTACAGTCAGTTCCACCTCGTTCAGTTCATCGTCCCTTTCAACTAAAACTGTAAGATGGTCCCCTTTTTCTTTTGAAGAAATAAGATTTGCGAATTGACCGACCTCATGCAAATGAACACCATCGACTTCTCGTATCTTATCACCCGATTTCAGCTTTCCTTCTGCAGCACCGCCAGGAAGAACAGACATGACAAAAACGCCGTCATATTTTATCTCTACGGGTATCCCTACTTTTTTGAATGCAGTCGTAATTGCATTAAAATGCGAATCAGACATAAGTTTCTTCTGTCTCACATTATATTCTTCGTCATTTTCGCCTTCCCTTCGGACTTTATGGACCGGCAAAATCTTCATTTTGTCAGAAAAGGTAGCTGCTACATAGGAGAAAGGAGTTGCTTTTCCAATCGCAATTGTCATAAGACTGAATGCCCCAACGTCATCCTCATCACCATTTTCCACTTCCACTATCGGTGACAATTCATATGCCCCACCTGGTTTCGATACATATGCATCCAATGGATAAATAAATAAAAAAGCAATAAAAAGCAAAACAACCCCATACAAACCGTACTTCCTCATCTTCATAAGACCAAACCTCCATTAATAGCCTGTACAGACACAACATAGTATAGAAATGCGAAGGGTGGCGGTTAGGTCCGACAAGCGCTGGAGTACTTGGAAAAAAGGCGCTCTTTGCCTTTTCTTCCAAGTGCGAAGCGACTCGAGGAACTGCCACCCGAAGCTAGACAATAAGGGAACGCAACCTAAGTTCGCCGCGTCCTGCGGCAACGGTTGCATGACCCACATCCTGTGGGCCCAAGCGAAGGGTGGCGTAGGCCAGACAAGCGCTATCACCCGTGTTTATCATCACAATCACTGTTAAACAGTGTACCATCGAAAAAAATCATAATAAAGCAATAACAACAATGATTGAGCATAGACAAACCAAAGGAGGCGCATAGATGACTTTAACGCTCACCAATAAGCATCTGTTTACAGTATGATTAGCATCGGCATTATATGGGCATTAATCCTATTATTTATATTACAGCCTGGTATAGCACATGATGGAGCAGAAGCAGGTGCACGATTGTTTACCCACGCATTGCTGCCTTATTTGCTTCCCTATATTATTTTAACCCAATGGCTCTTAAAAATGCCTGTGAAGCGAAAAGCAACAAATAATTGGCAGAGATACATGAAAGCCTATATATTAGGTTCCTTCGGTGGTTTCCCAGTTGGTGCTGTAACGGTAGCAGAAATGATGAAAAATGGAGAGTTATCAAGAAGAGAAAGTGGTTATCTTCTTGCTGCTTGCCATGCACCAGGCCCCATGTTCATAGTGGGATTTGTCGGAACAGAATTACTTGGAAATCCGGTAGCAGGATGGAAGTTACTAACTGCCATTCACATTGCTAATCTCCTATTCTTCTTATTGGCGATGACACTTTTAAAAAAGGATCAGCCCGAAAACTTGTCCATGCAATCTATACAATTACCTAAAACTTCTACTTCGCCATTTTTGGCATCCATCAAAGAAAGTTCGAATGTCATTATTCTTGTAGCAACAACTGTAATTTTCTTTTCATCATTAGGCACTGTTCTCACAACCGCAATAGCTACTGCAATACCAGTGGATCTTGGCATTACGAAAACAGCTTTACTTGCTATTTTTGAGATGACGTCAGGCGTTCAATCCGCTACTGATCATTTCTACTCCTATGCCAGTTTTCCCTTTTTAATCGCTGCAATCATTTCTTTCAATGGTCTAAGCATTCATATGCAAGTCTTTGTCATTGCAAAAGCAGTAAATATACCCTTAATTCCTTATATCGTGTCAAGATTATGGTGTGTCTTCGCTGTTCCACTACTCTTGTATTTCTTAATGTAAAAAATGGTTATGACTCGAAACGTCATAACCATTGGACTCTTTTTACTACCACTGTACCCTCATGTGCACGGTTGTTCAATTATACCTTAAAATCCGTATCAATCACTGGAATTTCTTATGTAATGCTTCTTCCACTACTGTTGGAACGAGCGCAGAAATGTTTCCGCCATATTTAGACACTTCTTTCACAATACTCGAGCTCAAGAATGAATATTGATTTTTGGTCATGACGAAAAATGTTTCAATGCTTTCATCAAGCATCCGATTCATCGAAGTAATTTGCATTTCATACTCAAAATCGGAAATTGCGCGTAATCCTCTTACAATCACTGAAGCTCCAGCTTTATGTGCGTAATCGATGAGTAAACCAGATGAGGATTCAACAAGGACATTTGGAAATTTAGCGGTTACTTGACGAATCAAATCGATACGCTCCTCTACTGTAAAAAGAGGATTTTTTGACGAGTTGTGCATCACAGCAACTCTCACTTCAGGAAATACTTTAGCGGCCCGTTCAATAATATCTAAATGTCCGTTTGTAATGGGATCAAAACTACCTGGAACAACTGCTATTTTTGTCATAAATGGTACCTCATTTCATGTAGATGGATATTGCGCTATTTCCGTAAATCGGATTTTTCGTTCTACAATAGTCACCATAATTTTCTGGGAGTGCAAGTTTTTTATCATGCTCACATACGATGATTGCCTGTTCCGTCAGAAGTCCAGCTTGGACAAACGTTTCTGCAAGCTCGTAAAAACTCGTTTCTGCATAAGGCGGGTCGATAAACAACAAATCCACTTGAACAGATGAGGCTTGCAACGTTTTTACAGCATTTCGCGCATCCCCACGAATCATTTTCACCTGTTCGGTATAACGGCACTTTTCAACGTTCTCTTTAATGACCGAGCATGCTCTTGGATTTTTCTCAAATATGTAAGCTGAATCGATTCCTCTAGACAATGATTCGATGGACAATGAACCACTGCCTCCGAATAGCTCAACAGCAACTCCCCCGTCAAAATAAGGACCAATCATATTAAAAATGGATTCCTTTACCTTATCGGAAGTCGGTCTCGTTTGATTGCTTGCAATTGATTTCAGTGGTGTTCCTTTTCTTGAACCAGCAACTACCCTCATTCAGATTCCCCTCCATTCAACGATGTCATTAGTATCTGCTCATCGTTTTTCTGTATCGATAAATGGAAAATCCGGCGAAGTGCATCTTCGTCAAAATAATACGCATTCCCGATTCGTACATAAGGTGCTTCCCTCAGCGTATGCTTTTTCTCATTGTGGACATAAAACGGGTCTCTTAATGAGAAGCGATAATCCTCTTGAGTACCCTGCACATAAATTGAGCGTTCATTCGAAGATACCTCATAACCCATAGCGGTAAGTAATGCATTTAGCGCATACAACGTCTGCTTCCCTTTCATCACAACAGGAATCCCTTCCTGTTCCTTACCGTTGAGCACAATTTCTCTTGTTTCTTCAAAGACGAAAGGAAATGACTCATTGACATTTTTCTGCACAAAAGAAGTGGACATTCCTTTCAGCTCGCCAATCATCCCATCAAGACCGGCAGCATCAATTTGACCTCCACGCTTATTCATCAACACCAATTGCAACTGATCAAATTCTACTTTAGTCAACTCGTTTTTCAGCATCTCATAAGCTCTTTTTGATCGAGTTGCTCCCACGGGTTCATCAAGAAGAATGGAAGTTGTCAACTGTGCTGTAACGAGTTCCTCCCGTGGTAAAGCATATTGTGTGCGAATTGCCTTTTCATATAATTGATGGATGGAAGTTGTATTGAGTTCATCTACTACAACAATTCGGTCGCCTTGAACGTGTTTCTTCGACGTTCCGATGATCACATCCAAGTGATCCGTTTTTACTTCAGCTAACGAATTTGCGAGTTGCTCCCCTTGTTCCTTATCAAGTTTTTGACCATAAATGGTTAGCTCTTTAGCTTGATGCGTAACTGGCAAGGGGTCTTTTTGCCAATAAAGCTCTGTAATTGGTCCGTTACCTTTGTAGAAGGCATAGTTTATCAACTCGGTATGTTTCTTGCCAATCAGCTTCAAACCACTTAACCACATACCTCCAATACCTTGTTCGTCCGTTATGTGGAGTAATGATTTGTTAGTTGTTTCATTCCTAATTGTGACAAATGGGTCTTTGATGAATAAACTTGCTCCATACTTGCTATCCGTAGGGATTTCATAGGATATGGACTGCGCTGATTGCTCTCCTTCGATAAAAGCAGTAGAATTATCATTCAAACGAGAACAAGATGTATCTTTTTCCTTGTAACAAGCAATATTTTGCACATTTTTTGGAAACACGAGCTCATGTCTACCTGGATGTAAGTTTGTAAAATGTTGCTTGACGAGTATCGTGTCCGCACGATTAATTACTTCAATTTCTTGGTTATAAGTTTGTGGATATTCAGTACTCTCGTTCGCATCAGCCATCAGGCTATAATGCATATATACGAGAGCAATGTTCACTAGTAGTAATAAACCAACAATCCTGCTACTATTTTTCACTTGCGCACCTCACTGTATGCTAAGATGAATGCGTATTGGTAAAGCAAATGGTATTATGAATTTATCCCTTAATACGAAAGGTAGTGTCATAATTGTATCAACAGCGTTTTATTGAATTAGGTGAAGGTTTTGGTGATGTCTACGAGTTATTCGAGCTAATGAAAACGAATAAAGACCGTCTTCACCGTGCTTTCATCTTCTCATCAACCATTCAAGACAAACAGATGATTTCCCTTGCCGCTGCATTCACTCCTGCAAGTGACAGCAAATTCATGCCCATTTACATTTGCAGGGAAGGCATTCAACAAACCGAAATGAAAAAGTCTAAAAGAACAATTCTATTTGAAGAGTTAGGAGAACAACTCGGTCATCCACCGATTTTCATTGACATGAAACATTCTTCTGAGTTTGCAGATACACAACTTTTCTTCCAATACATAACGGGCATCCTTCGATTGAATCATCTTTTACCTCCACTAGGCTGATGTGCTTCCTAGTCAAGATAAAGGAGTAAAGAATACTCGTCATATGGAACTGGAGGCAGATTCCTCAGGTTGGTCCTACTCATCACAGACCTATTTTGTAATCGTATTCCTTAGCTTTATCCGGTTTTGCATTTTCATATTCAGTTTTTACAAAAGGTCTATAAGATGGAAGTACTTTTTTAACAGAAGGCAATCGTTCAATTTTACGGATGGTGTCTTCTGTATCTGTTTGGTCGCAGTAGATGACGACGTATTTCATTTTCCTAGAAATATAATGGACATGGCCGTACTTTCGTAGGGACTTTGCTTGCTTTAAATGATGGAGATAGATAATTATCCCTTGTCGATCAATCATGTTTTTCCCCTCTTTCCTTCCCCATACAATACCATATGTCTGAAATAAGCTGCAACCGAACATTGCTGACAGGTTCCATTTTTTCGCCTATAATGTAGGAAGGACAGGTTGTTACAAGGATAGGAGGAAACGATGATGGGAAGAAAAACCAAAGTAGCCCTTACTGTAGGTGCCGCGGGAGTCGCTGCATGGGCTGCTTCTAAAGTAGTCGTTAAACCAAAACCACGCCCTTCTAAAGAAGCTCTTGCTTACAAGGATCCAGTTGTTTTGTGTACGTGTGCAAATATGAGCTCTGTACCTGATTATACAATGGCTGCGTTCTCAAAAGCGGCTGAAATCGGTGTCCATGGTTTCGCTGTTGACATCCGACTGACGAAAGATGAGGAGATTGTTATTTTCCGTGACGAAACCGTTGAACAAACGACGGATTTTTCCGGTAAAGTGTCAGAGTATACATGTCAGGAGCTTAAACAAGCAGACGCAGGGTATATGTTTGCAGACGAAACCGGACAATACATCTACCGGAATACTGGACAGTCGATTGTCACTTTGCGAGAACTCATTGAAGAGTTTCCACAGTTACTAATTGCGGTCAATCTGAAAGATTCTCCCGACACATATGAAGGCAGTCTGATGCCGTCTAAGTTGTGGCGACTCATCGAAGAGACAGGTGCTGAAGATCGAATCATCGTAATGAGCGTTTACGATGAACAAACAGACCGTTTTAATTTATATGCTCAACAAAAGGTGGCAACAGGTGCAGGGAATGATGAAGTTAAGAAAGCTTATGCAGCCTATTCCAGTAAATTAGGCCACTTATACAACCCAAGAGCTGATGTATTCAATATCTCTGAGAAGATGGGTGTATTTCCTTTGAACTCTGAAGGTTTCATTACTTTTCTCTCTAAACTGAATGTAGCTGTTTTTTATCAAGATGTAGTAAACTCGAGCGCCATTGAAAAGCTATTGAAATCCGGCGCAAAAGGTATATTGACAAACGAACCTGAAATCGCATTAAACATCATCCAAAAACATACGTCTTACTAATACAAAAAACGTTTACCTTCTGTTCAGATGGCAAACGTTTTTTGTCTACTTTAATTTACGTCTATGCAGAACAGGAACAACTTCCTCCCGAACCACACCCTCCTCCACATGAGGAATTCGTGAAAAATCCATCGCCTGCTGGTATTTTCACCGATTCAGATACAGAACGGCCAATGATGGCACTTATTTCATTCAACAAGTCTTGCACATCATTCTCTGCAAGCCGTAATGCAGCGATGTCTTCATTCATATCTAATTCTCTCTTTTGAACTCTTATATGTTTCATGACTACTTGGTAGTCAGGATGATACCTTCCAAAACGTTGAACTTCTTCATAACGCTCCTTCATGTTCGTAAAATCATTAATCGTTCGAGCCAACTCTTTGTTGGAGTAAACAGCATGATTCGCTCTTCTATACGTTTCAATTACTTCTGAAGAGAGTAACATGGCAGAGAGTTCTTCAGATTGCTCAATGATTGACAGCCATTCGTCTGTCATCATCATATAGCATCCCTCCATTCCACTTCATCATACCAAATTACTACCGTCTCGTGCACAAATCCGCATAGAAAATTATTTTTTTCCGAGAATCGCTTCTTTAGCGATTTCATAATCCGAGAAATGAAATGATTCCCCCCCAATTAGTTGAGTCTTTTCATGCCCTTTTCCAGCGATTAACACGATATCCCCTTCTTTTGCTGCTGCAATGACAGTTTCAATTGCTTTCCTACGATTTGGCTCAATAAAAACGTTACTAGATTCACCTTCTATTCCGGAATAGACGTCGCGAATGATAGCATTTGGGTCTTCATACCGCGGATTATCAGATGTGATCATTACTTTAGTAGATAAGGATACTGCCACTTTCGCCATCTCCGGGCGTTTTCCACGATCTCTGTTTCCCCCGCATCCAAAAACAGTAATGATGGGACAATCCGTAAACTCTTCTATTAAAGATTGTAAGACTGTTTGAAGTGCATCGGGTGTATGTGCGTAGTCAATGTAAACTTTTATTCCAGCATGCTCTATCTGCTGCAAGCGTCCTTCAGGCAAAATGAGTTTATGACAATGAGCCAAGACTTCCTTTTGGTCATAGCCTAATCGCATTAACACACTAACTGCAGCCATCGCATTACTTTTGTTATGTCTTCCTAATAAGGCGGTTGGATAAAGCTCTTTTGGAACAGCTACATCAGCTGTCATATTGACATTGTACCTGTAGGTAGGTTTACTTGCATTCTTAACAAGTTCGATACATATCTCGTCGTCTTGATTAACAATAATTTCCTTCGATAAATTTGCAAGTAATTGCTTTGCTGCTAAATAAGCCTGTTTACTGCCGTGCTCCTCGTAATGATCTACACCAATATTCAGAAAAACGCCAATATCAATATCACAATGATCTAATCTAGAAGTCGATAATCCTAGCGAAGAAGCTTCCATAATGACGTGAGTAATGCCGCCTTCAACGCATTTCTTTAAGAGTGGATGGAGGTATTCCGCTGGTAATGTTGTCATATCCGGCAAATCCATCACACATTTTTCACCATTCATATAGATACCTGTCGTTCCAATAACTGCAGCTTTCGCGCCCATTTCATGCAGTAACTGACCGACAAAATGGGTCACTGTTGTTTTGCCATTCGTTCCAGTAACCGCAATGATTGTCAATAATTCCGATGGATTTCCTGAAAGTTTTGCACTTACATGTGATAAGAATTTCCTCCCATCTGGAACAGTAATAATCGGAACAGTAGGGTATCTGCTCAGCTCTGCTTTGCAATTACGATCCATGACAATGGCAATTGCACCTCTTCGGATCGCTTCTTCAACGTGAAAAATCCCGTCGTCAGCCTTTCCCTTTCTCGCAACAAAAAGATCACCTTGTTTCACTGCTCCCGATCGTTCAGTAACACCTAAAACATCTACACCAATACTCCCTTTCACAGTGCAGGGCCAATCTTTTACAAGCTCTGAAAGTAACAAAAGCCCTCTCCCCTTCCCGAACAAAATCGGCTACTAACGAATATATTGAAAGCGAACCATACTTTATCGTATGAAGAAGTTGAAACGAACGACACGAAGAAAGTTGGGAGTTTGCATGATAGTTCAAAAATTTGGCGGCGTCGCAATGAAAGATGAACAGTCTAGAAAGATTTGTATCGGTCACATTAAAGCTGGATTAGAAGAGTATACGAACGTTGTCGTAGTCGTTTCAGCTATCGGTAGAGGGAAGGACCCTTATTCAACAGATAGCTTGTTAAGGCTTACTGACGCATTTCGTGTATCTAAAGCGGCAAGCGATCTTGCTGCATCTTGCGGTGAACTTATCGCCTCTGCTATTCTGTCAGCGGAATTGGAACAAGCAGGTATTGCAAACAAAGTACTTCATGGCATTCAAGCGGGTATTTGGACATCCGGTGAGTTTGGTGATGGAACGATAAGTGACATAGATCCAACGATGATATCAGATAGTTTACAACAGACCGGATGCGTCATCATACCAGGGTTTCAGGGAATGAATGAGTTCGGGCAAGTGATGACAATCGGCCGAGGTGGAAGTGACTTAACAGCAATCGCACTTGGAGCGGCGTTAAGGGCTTCACATGTCGAATTCTTCAAAGATGTTCCTGGCATTATGTCCTCTGATCCTAAAACGGGTCACAACGTAACAAAGCTTGATCACATTTCTTTTCGCCAATTACTTCCCTTATTGAATACAGAACGGCCGGTCATTCAAAAGCGAGCCGCTTTGTACGCAATGAAAAAAGCGATACCTCTATATGTAAGAGGTATCACTTCAAATGAAACAGGCACTTGGATAAAGCCGTAATTAATTCCGTATGAAATTGGAGTCCGATTTCTCTTTTTTCTCAGTCTTGATGAGCACTTGTGTATAATATTTCCCATATGCACCTGTTCCAATGTCCGTTACATCAGGATCCAATAATACACTCCGATGAGCGGGAGAATTTAACCAACCGTGGACAGCCTCAATTGCATCCACATAATTGGTTGCAATATTCTCCCCTGCTTTTTTATGTTCAATTTCAGCGCTTTTCAGCCTCTCGGATAAGTTCCCTGATGAAGGAGATTCATGTGAAAAATATTTTTCTATAGCCATATCCTTACTATGTTCCTGCGCTAATACAGTAAGCCAGTAATCATACTCTACAACGGGAACCCCGCTTTGATCTCTAAAATAATTCGTCAGTTCGACAATTTGACGTTCATTTGCTCGATCCACTTCAATTTGTATCGTAGAGGATGGTGGTTGGCTGGCGACGAGTTCCCCCATATACTCCATATCGTAAGGCTGATGGATGATTAACGTCGTCGGGTCAATAAAACGTATACCGACAATTTTCTGTTGTTCAGCATCTACATACACTTGAGCGAATAAATCCTCATATTTTATAAGCATCCGATCCATAATGTCCTGATTGCTTAAAGAGAATGTGTACAAATTATTCTCAATTTGTACATTAACTTCTGATTCTATAATTGAAAATCGGAATATATCCTGAACATTTTGCCCTACCTCAAAAGGAGATAAATTTGCACTTACATCCGCACTGAACACTTGGTTTACCTTTTCTTTTTCTATACCGACCATCATATTAACAGTCGTGTTATAGATCCACCAATCATATGCGTAAGTAGAAGGTTCAATTCGATCAGGTTCTCCAAATTGTTGTAAAAGTATTGCTGTCGACTGCCCTACGAGTGTGGATAAGCCAGTTTTCGGTCGTTCAGGTCCTACTACTTGCCCTTCAAGTTCTTTATCTATGACAGGTATGGCAGTACCGTGGTTGACAGGAGATTCCAGAGGTTCATTCTCCTTTACTCGACTGTCCAAAAAATAAAAAACGGTAAGAAGGACGATAAGTGATAAACCAATTTTCCAAAACACTTTCATAACTCCTCGCCCTCTTTCCTAGTTTGTTTAATCGTATAAGACAATCTTACCGAATAGAGGGTATAAAGTCACCCATTATTCTGATTGTATGACGTTCTTTTTCTAACTTGTAAGCTACTAGATGACACAATCTTGTCATTGCAACTCGCACCAATTTGGTCTATGATAAATAAGTATAGGCTATATCGACGGAATATATTTAAAGGAGGATACGACACAATGTATATTGAAAATACAGGCATTGAAGAAATTGTTGCTGATCTATCTTTACTTGACGAAATTATGCTGAAGCATGATCTTGTGCGTGCTGGACAATGGGATTATGAAAGAGTGACATATGATAAGAAGTACGTCATTAAAGAAGGTACGTACTACTTACGTGTATTCGGCTACACAACTGATGGTGATGTTGATACAAGAGACGCCATCATGAATTTGAAAAAACCGGTTATTGGTAAACACTACTATCCACATGGGGTAGAATATGGTGAAGATGAAATTTTCCCTGAAGGTTTAATAAAAGATTGCAAAGCTACGTTAAAAGCAGTATTTGAAGAACTTCAACCTTATGTTCTAGTTAAATAATCGTTTATTGAAAGAATGCCGGAGAAGTTCTACTTCTTCGGCATTTTGGCTATTCATTCCTGCCTCTTTTGGTTATAATAAGACCAATGAATATTTTGGAGGAATGACCGTTGTCGCGTTGGCTTACAAAAAGAAATTTTATGGTAGTTCTATTTTTGCTAATTCTTGTATTGATCGCTATTTTTATACTTCCCGTCTCAATACCGATTATTTTAGCCCTTCTTACTGCTTTGCTATTTGAACCCCTCGTTAAACTGACAGAGTTAAAATTCAAATGCAAAAGGAAAGTTTCTGTCATCTCCGTCTACATCTTCATCGTAGCAATGTTGGCAATCATCATCTATTATACCGTGACATCGTTAATCGGAAGGATCATTCAGTTTACAAAAGACGCACCTGAATACTTGAATAAGCTTTCAGGCGTATGGATTGACTTCCAAAACAAAATATTCCTGTATACGTCCGGACTTCCTGAAGATGTTGTAAAGTCTATGCAAAACGGCTTTAATGATATTCTAAACTCATTTAGAGATTCATTGCTCTCATTTTTCAATTCCGAGAAAATTGTCTCACTCGCATCAGAAATACCAAATTTTTTAGTAAGCCTAATCGTATTCATGATTGCTCTATTCCTATTTATGCTTGAATTGCCTGAGCTTAAAGCAATGGTCTTCAGACACTTAACAATGGATACAGCAAAAAAAGTGCGGTACATGACTGTGAAACTGAACTCCGTCATATTCGGTTTCATGAAAGCCCAATTACTTGTTAGCTTCATCATTCTTGCAGTTGCATTTGTTGGACTTTTATTCATTGCACCAAAGTATGCGTTAATCATGTCGATCGTTATTTGGATCATTGACGTGATTCCAATCTTAGGTTCCATAATCGTTTTAGCTCCATGGGCACTCTATCAATTTGTGAGTGGTGACATCGCAATGGGAACAAAATTAACGATTTTAGCAATTGTTCTTCTTGTCATTCGTAGAACGATTGAACCGAAAGTCATGGGGAATCAGATTGGGTTATCACCTTTACCTACATTGATAGGCATGTTCATCGGCTTAAAACTTTTCGGGGTTCTCGGCTTTTTCATCGGCCCGATGATCGTCATCTTATTCAATACAGCCCGAGAAGCTGGGATTATCAAGTTAAACTTTAAGATATGACCTACCACTGGAACTATATTTAAACTGTTCCTCTGCTCATGACTCAGTTATATGACTTGGTTAAAGAAGTAAAAAACGGCTGGGACAAAACATAAAAAAATGCATGAGGCAAATTCGCCGGCATGCATTTTTTTATGCTTTTACAATGTTTCTTTTTCATATTCATGAGTGGATCGGAGCGGAAAAAGGCCGACTCCTGCGGGATTGTAGCGCGAATGTTGAGACCCCACAGGAAGCAAAGCGAAGCGACGCGGACGAGGAGGCTCAAGCGCGCCCCGCGGAAAGCGTGCCTTTTGGAGCGCAGAGGAACGGTCTATGTAGAGCTTTGTCCCAGGCTCATTTTCATCACACTTATTTAATTAAAATCCAAGTATTGCTTTAAAGACCGATGTCGTTTCGCCGCCTTTGTAAAATACATATAGCAACAAATAGACTGCAATTCCTGTAATCGCTGTAAATAGCCAGATGACAGCAGTAATCGGGCCGATTTTACGATGTCGATCTAATCGATTCTTCAAGCCTGAACGAATTGTAATTACTCCTAATACAGCTCCAGTTGTCGCAAGAACGATATGAAAAATAAGAAAAACGGTATAGTAGATTTTCAATTCGTCTGGACCACCGAATGCTGTATTTCCGATGAAAACCGTCCGTGAAATATAAATGATTAGAAATAACAAAGCTGAAACAGCCGCAGCCATCATCATTTTCTTATGCGCTTCAACTTTTTTCTCTTTAATGAACTTCCAACCGATTGCAACAAACACGGCGGAAAGCACAATTAGTAGTGTACTGACTGTAGGTAAAAAAGGAACACCCATTTCGAAATACCCCTTCACTAATTATATATGCATTAACTGTGCATTTCTAAATTCTGTCTCTCTAATAGATCTCTCTTCGTAATTTCATCAGCATTCAATTGCTCTTCACGGTACCATTTAATGAAAATCTTACCGATGACAACAACATAGATCAATTCTTGAATCACTTTCATGATGATTCCGCCTAATTGTTGGTCATAAAGCGTTGGCATATTCGTAAAGAGTTCTGGACCGGAAATTGAAAGGCCCGATAAAGACGTCAACGTTCCAGCAGGTACACATAACGCCATTGCTTGTAGCCACGCTTCCCCACTGCTGTATGTTTCATAAACCGGTACGTCCACAAAGATAATTAGTGAACAAGCAGGAGTAATCAGTATAGCACTTAAAATCACATAACCAATTTTCTTTAAGCCATGCAGTTTTGGATGACTATCCATTGTATTCACAATCGGCCACCATAAGAACAAGGCGGATAAAAATACCGCAATCGTGAAGACTGAATGGACAACAATATTAAGTTTAATGAAATCCAGCACCATTGGATAATGATTCAGTGAAAACATCACTGTAAAGACGAGAAGACTAATCACTGGTTTTGTAAACAACCGAACGGTCTTATCAATCCACTTTACACTGAAAACTTTCTTCCAAATGAAGTTCGGAATTCCAATAATCAAAAACGGTGCAATGACTAATAACAATAGCGCCATTTGAGCCATATGGACTGAGAATAAAATATGTCCAAGTAAATCAGCGGGCGATCCCTTGACGATGTATAACAAAACCATAGCGCCTAAAAAGAACTTGATTTCACGTTTTGTTACAGGCTCTGTTCCTTCGAAACGATGCCTCCACTTTTTCGTCAATAAAAAATATAAAACGGTAAGCAGTACGATGAAAAGGAAAAAATAAGGACTCCACATTGCCCGAAATCCAAATATGCTTAAAGGCATCATTGCCATCACTCCTTCAAGTAGGTCTTTCTCTATTATAGGTTGTACAACGCTTGAACACAATGAACGAACTTTGACAAAGCGGTAGTTAAGAGAAATATTTTATGTAGAAAACAAAAGCCTGTGGATTTTTATCCACAGGCTCTTGAAAATACACTTACCACCATACAATCGTGACGAATGTCAAAGGAATTAGGAAACCAAATAAAGCTCCTGTATACATGAACATTTGAGGAATGCCATGTCCTTTTTCATTCATATGCATGAAATAATACAATTGTAGACCTACTTGCACAGCTGCAAATAGTAAAATCATCGGAATGATGAAGTACTGGGAGAAACCAGGTACATCTTTCTCAAATGCGACAACCATGGAAAATGAAACGAGAGTCAAGAAAATCATTAGCGAGAACATCATTACCTGATTACGCATTGCTAACTTTGCACGTCGTTTAGCTAGTGACTGCTCAGCTGGTGTACGTTTGTAAACTTGGATGTCAGCCATCTTAACCTATCACTCCCATCAAATAGACTACTGTGAAAATGAACACCCATACAACGTCAATGAAGTGCCAATACAATGAGAATGTATAGTACTTCGTAGCGTTGTAAAGGTTTAGACCACGCTTAGCATTTCGGAAAATCAACAATGTGATCCAAACTAAACCTACTGCAACGTGGAAGCCGTGTGTTCCTACAAGTGTATAGAAGGATGAACTGAATGCACTGTTACTAAATGTAAATCCAATCTTTACATAGTGAGAGAACTCGTAAACTTCAAGCATTAGGAAGCCAAGTCCTAAAAATGCTGTAATGGCTAGCCACAATTGCATTTTCTTGAAATTGTAATTCTTCAAATGATACATTGCAAACACACTCGTTAACGAGGATGTTAACAGCAACATCGTCATGACAAATACAAGTGGTAATTCATAAAGTTCTTGTGTAGAGAAGCCAAAACCGCTTGGTCCTGAGTTTTTCAACGCAATGTACGTCGCAAACAACGTCGCAAACAAAATCGTCTCTCCACCTAGGAACAACCAAAAGCCGACAAACTTATTCTTTGCTTCGAGCGTCGCCCGCTCCGGATGTTCTGGCCATGTTTCAGGGGTGAATTTTTTATTCAAATCCATTATTTTTGCCCCCCTTTGTTCAATGCTTTCATATCACGGAGGATTTCCTCTTTTTTAATGTAGTAGCCCAAGTCATCTTGCAACGAACGAACTGCCATTGAAACAAATGTCCATAACAGACCAAAAATTAAGACTGGAAGACCCCAGTTTGTTTCAGAATGGAACATTGCACCGAATCCAGCAATGAATAGACCAAGTGTCATTAACAATGGAATGATGGAACCGTGAGGCATATGAATGTCCTTAATCGGCTCAGCAGGTGTCAAACCTGTTTCATTTCCTTCCATTTTCTCGATCCACACAGAATCAAGTCCACGTACAAGTGGAGTTGCCGTAAAGTTGTAATACAACGGTGGAGATTCGATTGCCCACTCAAGTGTACGTCCATCTCCCCAAGGATCATTCGCAACTCTAACATTTTTCACAGATGTAATAATTACGTTGATCACGAGAACAATTACACCAATTGCCATGAAGAAAGCACCAATTGTACTGATTAAGTTGGCAAGATCCCAACCTTGGTCGCCCATGTACGTCCAAACACGACGTGGCATTCCCCAGAATCCAAGCCAGTGTTGGATAAGGAATGTCATATGGAATCCAATAAAGAAGAACCAGAATGTCACTTTACCAAGTGTTTCATTCAACATCGTACCGAACATTTTCGGCCAGTATAAATGCGTTGCAGCTAGAATCGCAAGCACAACCCCACCAACGATAACGTAGTGGAAGTGAGCAACGATGAAGTAAGAATCATGCAATTGATAGTCCAAAGGAGCAGCCCCTTGCATGACACCCGTTACACCACCCATTACGAAGGATGGGATGAAACCGAGCGCATAAAGCATCGGAGTTGTAACTGTAATACTTCCGCCCCACATCGTTAAGAGCCAGTTAAAGATTTTGACACCTGTAGGAACAGCAATTGCCATCGTTGCAACAGCAAAGATTGCGTTAGCTGTTGGTCCTAGACCAACTGTAAACATGTGGTGAGCCCATACCATGAATCCTAAGAAACCGATTAGAACGGTTGCAAAGACCATCGATGGGTAACCGAATAGACGCTTACGGGAGAAGATTGAGAAGATTTCAGAGAAAATCCCGAAAGCAGGCAATATTAAAATGTATACTTCAGGGTGTCCAAAGATCCAGAAAATATGCTCCCAGATAATTGTGTTTCCACCCATTTGGTGATCAAAGAAGTTCCCGCCGAACATACGGTCAAACGTCAAGAAGAACAAACCGATTGTTAATGGAGGGAAAGCGAACAAAATCATTGCAGACGCAACGAAAGTCGTCCATGTAAATAACGGCATACGCATATACGTCATACCTGGTGCACGCATGTTAATAATTGTAACAAGGAAGTTAATCCCCGCCATTAGCGTACCACCACCGGCTATTTGAAGTCCGATTGCATAGAAGTCAATTCCGTGACCTTCGGATGCAAGTGATAAAGATGCGTAAGACGTCCAACCTGCATCAGGCACTTCACCGTATATCCATGAAATATTCAGGAACAATCCTCCAAAGAAGAACATCCAGAAACCTAATGAGTTAATGAAAGGGAACGCAACATCACGTGCCCCGATTTGTAATGGTACAATAGCGTTCATAAATCCAAATAATATTGGCATCGCTGCTAAGAAAATCATGGTCGTTCCGTGCATCGTAATCAAATCATTGTATAATCCTGCACTCACGAAATCGTTGTTTGGCTTGTAAAGCTGCCAACGGATCATCATTGCTTCAATACCGCCGACTACGAAGAAGAATCCGCCACCAAGGAAGTAAAGGATCCCAATTTTCTTATGGTCGACTGTTGTCAGCCAATCCCACAGCGTTGCACCAAAACTCTTTTTTTGAGCAACTGAACTCACTTTGTTTACCTCCTCTTCAAATCACGTCAAAATTATTTTTCAACTGATAATCCCATCAAGTATTCAGCTAACGCATCCATTTCTTGGTCAGAAAGCTGTCCACCAAATGATGGCATTTTATTACCAGGCTTATGTTCTTGTGTATCTGTAAGCCATTCAATAAGACCTTCTTTTGAATGATCCATGAAGCCTGCAACACGGTTACGGTCTCCGAACGACGCAAGGTTTGGACCTTGCTTTTCGTTACTCTCCCCTACACCGGATACTGCGTGGCAACCGATACAGCTTTGATTGAAGATTTCTTCACCTTGTTCATTTGCTACATTTTGTTTTTCAGCAGTCGCTTGCATCGCAGTTACCCACTTATCAAACTCTGGTCGTGGCATCGTTTTCACTTTGAAATCCATTAAGGCATGTGACGGCCCACAAAGCTCCGCACATTTTCCATAAAACACGCCATCTTTTAGATCTTTAGATTCCTTCTCGAAAACGAGATAGAATTTGTTCACGTTTTCAACGTTTGTATCCAGTTTTCCACCAACAGCTGGAATCCAGAAGGAGTGCTTAACGTCAGAAGCAATCAGATTGAAATACACTTTTTCATCTGTAGGCACTACTAATTCTTGCGCAGTAACAATTCCTAACTCTGGGTATTCAAATTCCCACCAATAAAGCTTTGCTGTAACGTCTACAACTAGGTGTTCTGCATTGCCATCTTCATCAACAGCACCCATCGCCGACACATCACCTAATTTGTATGTGTAGTAGACAGTTGGAACAGCAAGAAGCAAAATCAACAGAATTGGAATGATTGTCCAGACCAACTCAAGTTTATGACTGCCTTCAACTTGTTCAGGAATAAAATCTTCACCTAATTTCGAACGTCTGTAACGTAGTAACGCAATTAGATAAATCGCAACAACAACAATAATAACAAGTAACATAATTCCTGACGCTAGAAGTAACAAGTTAAACTGGTCTCTTCCTACTTGACCGGCAGGAAGAAGCGTTGAAAGTTGTTCTTGGCCACATCCCGCAAGGAAAACTGTTAGTACTGCCAATAGAGAAAAGAGACGCCACTTTTTGAGTCCTTTCATCATCACTAACTAATACCTCTCTTTCTAAAAAAATGTTTTTTTCAAATGAGGACTGTTGACCTCTCTATGATGAATTCCTGTCAAAAGAAAGAATTCCACTTACTAGATGAATATTGAAAAAATAATCATTGCAACAAAAAGAATCGTCATATAGTTCAAGGAATAGATGAACATAGTCGTTGCCCACTTCAGATCATCCTTCGTCTTGAATCCTTTTAATGATAAATAAAGCCATCCAATATTCAATGCCGTTCCAAGTACTAGAAAACCGATTCCTAATCCAGATAGAAGAAATGGTAAAGGGAACAACAACAGTACCCATCCTAAAATGGACTTCTTTGTCCTGGCAAATCCTTTGACAACTGGGAGCATTGGAATACCCGCTGCACCATACTCTTTCGTTCTTCGCATTGCGAGCGCATAGAAATGTGGTGGCTGCCAAGCAAACATTATGAAGAATAACGCCCATGCACTAATACTAAGAGATGGTTCGACAGCTGCCCATCCAATTAGTGGAGGGATTGCGCCTGATAGGCTACCAACAATCGTATTGCTTACATGCTTGCGTTTAGACCACATTGAATAGAGTACAACATAGCTGAACACGCCGGCAAGTCCCCACATGGCAGCGGCTGGTGACGCTGCTAAGAGTAAAAGTTCGCCTATTACTATGAAAGTGAGCGCCAGAGACAAGACAGCCGGTGCTTTAAATCTTCCAGTTACCGTTGGGCGTGACTTTGTCCTTGCCATAATTGGATCAATATCTCGATCAATCAAGTTATTCAAGGCTGCAGAACCCGCTATGATTAAACCTGTCCCAACTAACCCATACAATAACAAATCAAGATTCTGGATAAAACTTGTTCCAGTAAATTGAAACGCGAGGAATAGTCCGGTAAAAGTAGTAATCAAATTCGAATTAACAATTCCAATTTTTATAAGTGCCAGGAAATCCTTAACAAGAGAAGTCGAAGCCATATCCGATGGACCGGATGAAGTTATCGCTCGACCGTTTGACATATGTACCCTCCTTTCAGAGTTGTCGGCAAAGGCCGCTATACTTTACTATATCGAAATTCGTCACTAATTTCTATACATATCACGAATTTTGCCCGAAACAGAAAGTATACAAACTATTTGTATAGCTATGCCCTATCTATAGTAAATCATTTCCCTAGGTCTTTTGTGAAGTTAAAGGGTCTTTTTTATGAACAATTTGTGAAATAACCGTACAAAAAATCATTTTATACCTAAATCCGTTGTTTTTTTGTCATTTCTTCGCTATCATCAACAAGGCAGAGATCTTTTACCGATCGTTTATCACTATGCATTAATATTGACGAATCAACTATTAATAGGAAATATTTTTTCTACACTGTTACACGTTTATTTTCAACCAACTACCAAAGAAGGGATGTCTTTGATTGTTCATGGCCACCAACCTTCTTTAACACATCATTCATAAAAGTAGGTGTCATTCTTGCGCTATAATAAATACCTTAAATGGTTCGGTGTTGCGTCGACAATTGGTATGCTTCTAATTTTACTAGGCGGAGCACTCGTTACGAAAACCGATAGTGGAATGGGGTGTGGTCGCCACTGGCCAGGCTGTAACGGGCAGTTGATACCGGACGAAATAACACCAGAAGTGCTCATCGAGTTTTCCCATCGACTCGTTACTGGTTCAGTTGGCATCTTAATTGTCGTCCTTGCTGTATGGTCTTGGAAAGCAATTGGCCATATTCGAGAAACAAAATTACTGGCTTTTCTAGCGTTGTTCTTTCTTATTCTACAAGCACTTATTGGAGCAGCCCAAGTTTTATGGGGACAAGGAGACTTCATCCTAGCACTGCACTTCGGGATTTCCCTTATTTCATTCGCTTCAGTGTTGTTGTTGACATTGCTCATCTTTGAAGTCGACCAAAAGTATGATGCCGATAAACTTAAAATCGGCAAGACAATGAAGTTCCATACTATCGGTGTAACAATTTATTCGTATGTTGTTGTTTACTCTGGGGCCCTCGTTCGTCATACCGAATCTGAACTAAGTTGCACAGATTGGCCGATGTGCAGAAATGGCGACTTTTCTTTACCAGCGAACTTCTGGGAATGGGTGCAGATGAGTCACAGAACTGCAGCTGCAATTATTTTCATTTGGCTTGGAATCATTGCCTATCATGCTATCAAACATTACAAGAATCAACGTGTCATTTATTGGGGTTGGATTATCGCCTTCATCTTGGTCTGCTTGCAAGTACTAGCTGGTGGCGCTGTGATCATAACTCGTTTAAATCTTTACTTAGCTCTTTTACATTCGTTATTTGTTACGCTCTTATTCGGTTTGTTGACGTATATGGTATTACTCGTTTCAAGAAGTAACAAAAAATAAGGAAGAAGCATTCGACAACCAATATGTCGAATGCTTCTTTTGTTCTTAATGTTCAATCTCGATGAGTAAATCTCCTGTTGAAATCCCTTCACCCGCTTGCACGTATATTTCTTTTACAACTCCATCAAACGGGGCTTGTATCGTCGTTTCCATTTTCATTGCTTCTGTAATGAGTAAGTGTTCTCCCCTCTTTACTTTAGCACCTTTAGAGACAACAACCTTGAGCACAGTTCCTGGCATTGTTGCTGCAATATGTGAATCATTTGCCGGGTCAGCTTTTTGCTTTCGAACAACATCGGTTTCAACGCTCATGTCTTGAATTAGTACTTCTCGAGGTTGTCCATTCAATTCAAAGTAAATGATACGCGTTCCGTCCGATTGTGGTTCTCCAATCGACACGAGTTTTACGATAAGTGTTTTACCTTTTTCGATTTCAACTTCAATCTCTTGGCCTAAGCGCATACCGAATAGGAACTCAGGTGTATTAATGACAGAAATGTTGCCGAATGCCTTTTTCATTGTTGCATATTCTTCAAAGACTTTCGGATACAGCGCATACGCTAATGCATCTTTCATCGTCGAAGGTTCACCAAGTAATTGCTCGGTCTTCTGAAGGAGCACTGTAAAGTCAACATCCTCCAGTAATTCACCAGGACGAACAGTAATCGGTTGACGTCCTTTCAGAATCACTTGTTGTATTTCCTTTGGAAAACCACCGTATGGTTGACCAATATACCCTTCAAAAAACTCAATGACCGATTCAGGAAAATCAATTGTCTCGCCGCGTGTGATCACGGATTGCTCATCCAATTCGTTTTGAACCATAAACAACGCCATATCACCAACGACTTTGGAGGAAGGCGTCACTTTCACAACGTCACCAAAGAGCATGTTAACTCTGGAATACATCGATTTGACTTCTTCCCATCGCTCTCCGAGACCTACTGCTTTTGCTTGCTGTTGCAAATTCGAATATTGGCCACCTGGCATTTCATGAACATAGATTTCCGAATGCGGGCTATTCATGCCACTTTCAAAATGCTGATAGTACTTTCTGACATCCTCCCAATAATGAGACAGTGTTTCCAACGATGAAACATCGGAACGGACTTGGCGTTTGCCATTTTCCAAAGCGTAATACAAAGAACTAGCGGAAGGTTGCGAAGTCAATCCCGCCATCGCTCCAAGTGCAGTATCGACAATGTCGACTCCTGCTTCGATAGCTTTTGCATACATGTATATGCCATTTCCACTCGTATCATGGGTATGAAGGTGAATCGGAATGTCGACCGTTGCTTTCAGTTCTGAAATGAGTCGATACGCAGCTTCTGGCTTTAACAGACCAGCCATGTCTTTGATCGCCAATATATGGGCACCAGTTGCTTCCAGCTCTTTCGCCATCTTTTTGTAGTACTCTACTGTATATTTATCCCTAGAAGGATCTAAAATGTCTCCCGTATAACAGAGGGCCGCTTCAGCAACTTTACCTGCTTGACGGGTTGCATCGATTGCCACTTCCATTCCTTTGATCCAGTTCAAACTATCAAAGATCCGGAATACATCTATACCATTTTCTGCTGATGTTTTGACAAACTCCCGAATGACATTGTCAGGATAGTTTGAATACCCAACTGCATTCGCCCCTCTGAACAGCATTTGGAACAATACATTTGGTATTTGTTCACGTAATTTCAACAATCTTTCCCAAGGATCTTCCTTTAAAAAACGGTAAGCTACGTCAAATGTTGCCCCTCCCCACATTTCATATGAAAAGAGGTTCGGCATAAGTCTTGCCGATTCCGAAGCAATATTTGATAGATCTGATGTACGAACCCTCGTTGCTAGTAGTGATTGGTGAGCATCCCTGAATGTTGTGTCTGTCAAAAGGACATCATCCTGTGCTTTTATCCATTGGATTAATCCGTCGGCACCTTTTTCATCAAGAATTTGTTTCGTTCCAGCTGGAGGCGGTGTTAGCAAGTCTACTTCAGGCTTTCTCGCAGGATGGAAAACAGGCTTAGCTTGTTTCCCGATACCCGGAAAACCATTTACCGTGACATTACCTAGATAGTTCAGTATTTTCGTTCCTCTGTCTTTTTTAACTGGAAACTCAAAAAGTTCTGGTGTCGTGTCTATGAAACCGGTATCATAATTACCTGTTAAAAAACTTTCATGGCGAACGACATTTTCTAGGAACGGAATGTTTGTTTTAATACCACGAATACGAAATTCCTGCAAATTTCGATCCATTTTTGCAGCTGCATCTCTAAATGAAGTGCCCCACGTCGATACTTTAACAAGCAACGAATCGTAATAAGGCGTAATGACAGCTCCTTGGAAGCCATTTCCGGCATCTAGACGGACACCGAAACCTCCTCCAGAGCGATAGACCATTAGTTTACCTGTATCCGGCATGAAATCATTCAACGGGTCTTCAGTTGTCACCCTCGACTGGATTGCATACCCAAATAACGGAATTTCTTTTTGCGACGGAATTGCAGCTTCCCCTTCATGCAGATTACCACCATTTGCAATATGGATCTGCGCATGTACGATGTCAACCCCTGTTACCATCTCGGTGATTGTATGTTCAACTTGAATACGAGGATTCACCTCGATGAAATAAAACTTTCCGTCAGCAACTAGGAATTCAACCGTTCCTGCATTTGTGTATGAAATATTCCTTGCTAACGCAACCGCAGCTTCGCATATCTCATTTCGTAAATGTTCATTTAGTGAAATGGATGGCGCGATTTCCACCACTTTTTGGTGACGTCTTTGAATGGAACAGTCCCGTTCATACAAATGAATGACATTCCCGTATGTATCACCTAGGATTTGCACTTCAATATGCTTCGGTTTGTTAATGTATTTTTCAACATATACTTCATCCGAACCGAAAGCTGATTTCGCTTCAGATCTTGCTCGTTCATACGCCTCTAGCACTTCGTCAGAGGAGTGGACAATACGCATCCCTCTTCCTCCGCCTCCTAAAGAAGCTTTAATGATAATTGGATAACCATATGTCTCACCAAACGCAGACACATCCTCAACGGACTTTACTGGTCCGTCAGAGCCAGGAATGACAGGTAGCCCTGCGTCGATCGCTTGCTGCCTCGCCTTGACTTTATCACCAAACATGTCAAGGTGTTTGGATGTAGGACCGATGAATATAATTCCTTCCTCTTCCAACCTACGAGCAAATTGCTCATTTTCCGCTAAAAATCCATAACCTGGATGAACCGCATTTGCACCACTCGCCTTGGCGATTGAAATGATTCCCTCAATATCCAAATAGGCATCTATCGGTTTTTTCCCTTCACCGACGAGATAGGACTCATCTGCTTTATAACGGTGGAAAGAACCTCTATCTTCTGCTGAATAAATACCGACCGTAGGAATCTTAAGTTCAGTACATGCACGAAAAATACGTATTGCAATTTCACCGCGGTTTGCTACGAGAATTTTCTTAATACGACCCATTTCCACCATTAATGCACTCCTTATCTACTTATTCTTTTGGTATTTTGTGAACATTGACACATTCATCAATATTCCTAAAGATAAAGATAACAGAATAAGAGAGGTTCCGCCATAGCTAATAAACGGCAAAGGCACACCTGTGAGCGGGAGAAGACCCGTTAATCCCCCAAGATTGACAAAAGTTTGAATTCCAATAACACTTCCAATCCCAGCTGCCAACATACGAGCTTGCGGGTCTTTTGTTCGCATTGCAATGGATAGTGCACGTAAGACGATGAAGCCTAAACCACCTATAACAATAATTGTTCCAAAAATGCCTAACTCCTCAGAAATAATCGCCATGATTACATCCGTTTGCGGTTCAGGCAGATACCCCATTTTTTGAATTGAGTTCCCTAGTCCTAACCCTTGTACACCACCTGCTCCAATTGCGATATAACCGTTAGCAATCTGGTAGCCGGATCCTTGTAAATAATCAAAAGGATTTAAAAATGCTAAAAAACGGCCTTGTCTACTCTCATTCATAATCGAATCCCAACCAAAATAGAGAATTAGCGCAATCGGGACCATTGCAGCTGCCAAGATTCCACTCAACTTCATGAATGTCCTTACTTTTATTCCACTTGCAGCAATTACCGCAATTGCTGTTGCAATAATGATGAGTGATGTCCCAATATCTGTTTCATTCATAATGGACAATACCGCAAACATAAGAATCAGCACGGGTGGTCCAATTGATTTGTTTATTGAGTCGAGCGTTCCGGCTTCATATTTCTTAGCAAAGACACTAGAAAAGTAAATAATGATTACAATCTTCGCTACTTCCGAAGGCTGAATACTCCCTAATTTCGGTAATCTGATCCAGCTTTGCGAGCCAACGTCGCCACCAAATCCGATGAAATGAACGAGAACCAATAAAGTAAACATAACAACAATAGATAATACCATTAAATTTTTCCGTTTATAATTTTGGAAAGGAAAAAAAGCCGCGGCTAGGAAAACCGGAAAGGATATGACCAAGTTGGTCAATTGTCGCTTATAAAAATAGTCGGGTGGATAGTCATAACGATTGACCGCCACGACCATACTGGCACTATAAATCATGACCAATCCAAAAAGACACAGTCCTACATAAACAAGGAATAACGGATAATCAAAATTCCTTATCATTTTTCTAAAGTAGTTTGCCATTGTCATTACCTCTTCTTAGTAAATAAAAAACTCAAACCGTTAATGAGTTTGAGTTCTTCGTTTATTTTTCTGTATATAGCTCATGCAAGACATTCATCTCTTTTTCAAGCAAGGAAAGAATTTCTTTTCCTTTTGCTCGATCAATCAAGCCAAGCTTCACAGCAAAATCGATTTCCCTCGATAATCCATACATTTGTGTATCCAACACTTCCTCGTATAACGGACATTGAGGCATCGTTAAATGATCCATTTGTACTTTTATGAGTTGTGCAATTTTGTCTGCATCGGCTTGTAATTGCAAGAGTGCTTTTTCTTGATACGTTTCTTGTAGTTCAATATCCATATGAGGACGCCCCCATTCACCTTTTATTCCACTATGGTGATTATGAATAAATTGTATCTTTTGAGCAGCTAAATTGCAAGTGTTTCCCTTCATTTGCAAGTGTCAATTCAATACCTTTTCACTTTTCCTTCAAAGAGGTATACTAGATAACAATGAAGAAGATACATATTTGTTTGTAGGAGGCTATTAAATTGGAACGAATTATTCCGATCAAAGGGAACGTACAACATTCTATAACATTAGATCCAACTGTTTGGATTTTTGATGATCGAAAAATCGACTTACAATCTTTTTTCATTGAAGGTCTGACCTTAAAAGATGAAGATGAAGAATATAAGCAAGAAATGGGCAAACATTGGTCCAGAGAAATCATGGAAGGCGCAACATTCCCTCCAACATTGAAGACAGAAAAAAAATTTGATAGAAAGAAAATGGTGACCGGCACATTCGGCATACAACTTGAACATTTCATAAAGAATGCAGTACCGAATGAAGATGCAACCACAATCACTTTTTCAACAGGAGAAGATGAAGAGTATAGTTTCCCTGTTTCCGAAGCGAAAAATTTATTGTTTAAATTTAGTCAAGATGGAAAACCTTTGACCGATGATGGCCCCGTACATGTGCTTTTCATGGATGGCTCAAATCAGGAAAAGCCTATTCGCAATGTTAAAGAGATTACGATCCACTGAGCATTTTTTGACAAATAGAAGGAGTTGGTCATTTGCGTGTAAAGTGTGTACTTTGTGACGAAATCGGGAAACTCCCCGATGATCATCCACTCGCGAAAAAGTTAAGGAATCACCCGATTAATACGTATATGTGCGACAACTGCAATGAACGCATTTCGGAACAAACCCATTCTCGTCTGTCGACCGGAAAATTTTCATTTCACCGCAGTTCGCATCCTGCAGAAAACGAATTTTAAAGCATAAATCACAAAGAAAAAACTCCGCCATTATACAGCGGAGTTTTCTTTGTGTTCATTCATCCTTCGAACTCTGTAAATAATCAATATGAGCGCTGCAACTAGAAGTCCTTCCACAATCGGAAGGAAAATCGCAAAAAACGTCAACATGATGCATCCAGCAAAAAGGAAACTATAGACGACAACATTCTGCCATAACTTTATCTTCCTAGCGAATCCTAACTTATATACAATGGCCGAAAGGATGAAAATGACCGCGAACAGCAAGATTCCTGTAACGGATGAAGAAGTCAATTCATAAATCATCCGAACTACAGGAGACATCGCTTCGATTGTTTCTGCATCCCCGATAGTACCATTCATATAGCACATTCCCTTCTGAATAAAGCGATCTTACGCATTTGTATTTTACAGCATTAATGAGTTACATCATTCACCAAGTTTTTTCTTCTTTTGTACACGTTCACGTTCGTTCTTATCAAGAATCTTTTTACGTAAGCGGATGGAAGTAGGTGTCACTTCACAGTATTCATCGTCACCCAAGTATTGCAACGCTTCTTCTAACGAAAGAATTCTAGGTTTCTTCGTCGACACCGTTTGGTCTTTTGTCGCTGACCGTACGTTTGTAGCGTGTTTCACTTTTGTCAAATTGATTGTCAAGTCATTGTCACGTGTATTCTCACCAACGACCATACCTGCATAAATATCAGTTCCTGCTTCCACAAACATGACGCCTCTGTCTTCTAATTGCATGACACTGTATGCAGTAACAGTACCCGTTTCCATTGAGACAAGCACACCGTGGCGACGTCCACCGACTTTACCTGGCGCGACCGGTTTGTAAGAATCGAACGTATGATTAATGATACCATATCCGCGCGTCAACGTTAAGAAATCTGTCGAATACCCGATAAGTCCACGTGCAGGTACAAGGAATATTAATCGAACTTGACCGTTACCATTGTTGATCATGTCGAGCATTTCACCTTTACGCTCACCGATTGACTCAATGATTGCACCTGTATATTCTTCAGGAATATCAATCTGCACACGTTCAACCGGCTCAGATCTTACTCCATCAATTGTACGGATAATTACTTCAGGTTTGGAAACTTGAAGTTCGTAACCTTCACGACGCATATTTTCGATTAAGATCGATAAATGAAGCTCACCACGACCAGATACGACCCATGCATCCGGAGAATCTGTCGGATCGACACGTAATGAAACGTCCGTTTGCAATTGCTGTTCAAGACGCTCCTCAATTTTCCGTGCCGTTACCCATTTACCTTCCTTACCAGCAAAAGGACTGTTATTGACGAGGAACGTCATTTGTAATGTCGGCTCATCAATATGCAATTCCGGTAGCGCTTCAAGGTGATCAACAGGACAAACCGTTTCACCGACGTCGATGTTTTCCATACCGGATACGGCAATCAAATCTCCTGCATAAGCTTCTTGAATTTCAATTCGTTTCAACCCTAAAAATCCATACATTTTTGTTACACGATAGTTCTTTGTCGAACCATCCCGTTTGAGCACTGTAACTTGCTGACCTACCTTCATCGTACCGCGGAATACCCGACCAATTCCAATACGTCCTACGTAGTCATTGTAATCCAACAACGATACTTGGAATTGAAGAGGTTCTTCACGATTGTCGATAGGAGCAGGAATATTTTCAATAATGGAATCAAACAATACTTCCAATGTCTCTTCCTGATCAGCAGGGTTTGGTGAAAGACTCGCAGTACCATTAAAGCCCGATGCGTATACGACTGGGAATTCCAATTGTTCGTCATTCGCATCCAACTCGATGAACAACTCGAGTACTTCGTCAACTACTTCTTCGGGGCGGCCAAATTCACGGTCAATTTTATTTACAACAACAATCGGTTTCAAATTCGTTTCCAATGCTTTTTTCAGCACGAAACGTGTTTGCGGCATACATCCCTCAAAGGAGTCGACGACAAGGATAACACCATCGACCATTCGTAAGATCCGTTCCACTTCTCCACCGAAATCAGCGTGTCCTGGTGTATCAAGGATGTTGATTTTTGTACCTTTATACTCGATACCCGTGTTCTTTGCTAAAATTGTAATACCTCGTTCACGTTCAAGATCATTAGAATCCATTGCACGTTCTTCCACATGTTCATTAGAACGGAAAATACCTGATTGTTTCAATAGTTGATCGACTAATGTTGTTTTTCCGTGGTCAACGTGGGCAATAATTGCTATATTTCGTAAATCGCTACGTGTGTTTGTCATTTTTTCACTCCGTTATCTTTTATCAGATGATTAACTGTGTTATTATAGCACATGGGAACAGTATAAAAAAACATTTATTTCGAAAGAGGTTACATTTTGAAGAATATCAAATGGGTTTTTGTCATCTATTCTATTGCGGCAGTTTTAGCGATGTGTGGTATTGGAATTGCTGTTGCCATGCGTAGTATTCCCGTTGCCCTCATTGCTATGCTAGCACTTATTTTCGTAATGGGGAACGGCTTTAAAACGAAAAAGAAGATGCGCGAAAAAGGCTTACTATAATTTGCAAAAGGAGACTGCATGCGTTTAGCAGTCCCCTTTTTTTATTTCAAACGAATGTAGTTGCTTAAAATCGTTTCATGTAAGCCTGGTTTCGCAACAAGAAACGTATCTTGTCCAAGTAATTCAGGCTTATCCCCCAGCATATTTGTTGCAATTGCTCCAACTTCTTGAGCAATCACCATCCCTCCTGCTATATCCCATGGGGACAGGCGCAGTGACATGTATGCATCAATTCTACCGGATGAAACATAAGCTAATTCAATCGCAGCCGAACCGTATGACCGTGTCCCTCTGCATGTATGTACCATTTTCGCTATCGGTTCGTTTTCAATCCGACGATTGGGAGCGACCCAACTTGCGTTAACGCCAATTATCGCATTTTCGAGCGGTGTGTTCTCAAGAATCGGCAGTTTTTCATCATTATAATACGCACCTTCGCCTAAAGCCGCGTGATAAAAATCGTCATTCATCACATCATAAATATAACCTAACATACCGATTCCATCTGCATAGATACCAAGTGAAATTGCAAAATTTCTTTTCTGATGAATAAAATTCATCGTACCGTCAATCGGATCAAGCATCCAAACGACACCATCTAGGGCGGTGATTTCGTCGCCAAAACCTTCTTCCCCTAAAATCCGGTGCCCAGGAAAGTCTCGCTGAATCCGTTGAATGAAAAACTGTTCAATTTGTCGGTCAATGTTCGTCACCAAATCGTTCGCATCCGCTTTCGAATCAATATCAATCGAAGAAAAGAAGGACATACGGATTTTGTGACCTGCTTCCTTAATCAATGATTTTGCATATTTATCGATTGTTCCCCAATTCATTCCATCACCCCAACTACTTGCGTATTATCTAAGTATAACACAAATACTTTACGACAAACAAAATGCCCCTCACACTGTCCCCCCTGTATTGCGAGAGGTCAGTAGAGGAGCAAATAATGGAACAGTAGTGCTTGTTTATGCAAAAGCATTGAATGTCTCCAGCTCACTATGGATTTCCGTGAGTCTTACTTTACTTTTATCAATTTGTTTTTCATCATCCTGTTGCATGGCATCATATAACGTTGCTAACTCATAATCCAATTCAAGTTGAAGCAACTTCACATACTCTTTTTCAATTTCCGCTTTTCGGATAATATGGACGACCTGTTTCATACGTAACACCCCTTTATTAGAATATCGTTCAACGATGCATTTACTTACTTCTAACGTATGCGGCTAGTTCCGCTTTGGTTAGTTATAAGCCTTCTTGTATTAAATTGTTCCCCATTTTCTGTTACGATAAACGTATAGAATGAAATGAGGGATTGAATTGAAAGAACGATTTTGGGATTCAAAAGATTTTGATGTATTCACGATTGATGGATTAGAAAATAGGATGGACGCTTTGCAACAGACTATACAGCCAAAGTTTGCCGTTATTGGCGAACGTCTTGCCAGCTACTTGTCTGCTCACGGCAAGGGTGAGTTTTTCCCCCACATTGCAAAACACGCACGAAGGACGGTTAATCCTCCAAAAGACAGTTGGGTTGCTTTTGCTCCTGCGAAACGTGGATATAAGGCGTTACCACATTTTCAAGTAGGCCTATGGGAAACACACCTATTTATCATCTTAGCAGTCATTTATGAAAATCCAGACAAAAAAGGAATTTCAGAACGCCTCACCACTAACCTGGACATGCTCACGTCTTTGCCTGACCAGTACGTAATTTCCGGTGATCATATGAAGCCTGATGCAACAATACTCGCTAACATGGATCGTGAGGAACTTGAAGGGATGTTGGAGCGTTTAAAAACTGTCAAGAAAGCCGAGCTTGTCCTTGGAAGGCATTTCTCAAGAGAAATAGCGACGGGCTTTACAGAAGAGGAATTCTTTCGTATGGCTGAGAAGACCATTCATGATCTTCTACCTCTATACGATATTATGACTGCAAAACTAAAATAAGAATGCACAATAGAAAATGGAAGGTGGATCACGTTACGTCCACCTTCCACCTATTTACTCACTACCTCGCTTGAATCATGTCACCGTCCGATGCATCCTTTGCATTTTTCACGATTCGATAGCAAACAAATCCACTTGCCTCTTCAAATTCCTTACATAATGTCTTTTCCTCGGCCATTGAAGGAACTACATTCTTGAATGCGCGGTACGCTTCCATAAACTGCTTTCGTTCAATTTTTGTTTCATACGCCTTCTCTACCGCTTGAAAGAATGCGACGACATCTATAATCTCTTCAGTCGACCAATCATGACGAATCGGATAATTATACTCCATCTTTCACCTACACCTCTCTTACAACCATTTTCGACGAATGCTTTCTGCTTCATTCACCATCCGCTTAAATAAATCTTCGACTGACGGGACATCCGTAATCATTCCAGCTACTTGACCTGACCACCCAAATCCTTCTTTTGAACTTCCTTCATGTATGAATCGTCTATTTGCCTCTCCACTAATAAAGTTCTTAAGTTGGGCATAATCCGCATGCTCTAATTCCATAGAGAGAATCTTTTCAGTCCAAACACCTGCTAATGCTCGTGCAGGTGCTCCAAGCGATCGCTTAATAACCACTGTACTTGTCTCGTCTGCTTTGAGTAAAGCATCTTGGTACGCTTTTGAAGCATGAACACACTCCTTTGTAGCGATGAATCTTGTACCCATCTCAATTCCTTCAGCTCCAAGTGCATGAGCAGCCATCCAACCACGTCCATCCCCAATCCCACCTGAAGCAATGACTGGAATGTTAACAGCATCAACGACTTGCGGCACAAGAACTATCGTGCCAACATCGTCCCTACCTAAATGCCCTCCACCTTCTTGGCCAACAACCATGACTGCGTCCGCTCCAAGTGATTCAGCTTTTACCGCTTGCCTCTTTGAAGCCACAAGTACTAGCTTTTTGACGGATGCATTTTTCACATAGTCAAAGAATGGCGCAGGATTTCCCCCTGTCACAGACAACACTTCAACCTTCTCCTCTAACGCCACGTCCAATAGATGTTCATATGGTCTACCATGTTGTCCAATTGCAAAATTCACACCAAAAGGCTTTGTTGTCAGCGCCTTTACTTTGCGAATTTCCATACGCAAAGCATCCGGAGACGGTAAGCTCATTGCAGTGATTTGCCCTAATCCTCCTGCTTCAGAAACCGCTGCAGCCAACTCTGCATATGCAAGATACGCCAAACCACCCTGAATGATCGGATACTTAATCCCAAGCAGTTCAGTTATTTTTGTGTTCCATTCCATAACCCCATTCCCCCATTCAATCATTTAATGAATTAATCAGCATATCCTTGGATAGACTTCGGATCGACAAATTCATATCCTTTTTCTCGCAAACCATTCACAATTTCTTCTAATGCATCAGCCGTCCATTCCCTATCATGCATTAATAAGTTCGAACCATTGCTCAACAGTTCCGTGTTCACTATAATATCTGCAATTTTCTCTTTCGTCATGTACTCTTTTACAAAATCGTAGCCATACGACCAATTCATCAATTGCATTCCTTCTTGTTCAGCAAGTGACCTGCTGAAATCTGTATTCACTCCAAATGGCGCACGGAAAAACTTCGGTCGTTCCCCAGTTACTGCCTCTACAGTATTACTAACTGATAGTATTTCCTCACGTTGCTCCTCTTCCGTAAGCGACTTCAAGTTCGCATGGGTTTTCGTATGGTTGCCAATTACAAAGCCCATCTCATAGATTTCTTTAAGGATTGCTCTTTTTTCATCAGTCTCAATGAAATGCCCGTTTACAAAGAAGATGGCAGGTGCATCCAACCTCTTCAATGTCTTCGCCATGTCTAGCGCACGCTTGTCCGGTGCATCATCAATTGTCAATAACACAACTTTCGGATCTGCCTCACCGATTGGTTGAATTGAATAGTTTGTCGGATTAATTTTATATAGAGGTTCCTCCGGAAGTTCTAATTCTGCGCCTTCTTTCACTTCGTCATCTGTCTCACTCGCCTGGTCCTCATCCACTTTGCTAGCTTCATCTCCAGCTTGTTCCTCATCAACGGAATTGTCTTGCTGTACTTCTTGTCCATTGTCTGCTTGCTCATCCGTTTCACTTTGAGCGCTGCAAGCAGCGAGTACAAACAATAGCACGAACATTATGTATACTACTTTCAATTTCATAAATCCCATCTCCTCTTTCTCTAGCTGAGTAAATTCATACTAACATGTACCCAATAGACGTATCAAACAAACGAAAGCATATTACTTGGAAAGAAATTGCACGACAAGAGTTCGTTACATTGCAAAACGATTTTTAGTAATACACATAAAGTCTTCACAAATCTACGAGCTACATAAAAGACGTCCGGGATAATCATCTCCGGACGCCTCTTTTTCAAACCTATTATTTTGTAATCATATGAACGGGTTTACCTAGCGCAACTTCAGCAGCTTCCATTGAAATTTCGCCTAATGTTGGATGCGCATGGATTGTCATAGCGATATCCTCAAGTGTCATACCTGCCTCGATTGCCAAACCTAGTTCAGCAATCATGTCAGACGCGTTTTCACCGACAATTTGTGCACCTAACAGCAAGCCGTCTTCTTTACGAGAGACGAGTTTTACAAAGCCATCTGTCGCATTTAATGCAAGCGCACGGCCGTTTGCTGCAAACGGGAATTTGCCTGCTACGACATCAAAACCTTCATCTTTTGCCTGCTGTTCGTTTAAACCAACAGTTGCAAGTTCTGGATCCGTGAAACATACAGCTGGGATTGCCAAATAATCCACTTCTGATTTTTCTCCAGAAATCGCTTCTGCAGCCACTTTCGCTTCATAAGATGCTTTATGCGCAAGTTGTGGACCAGATACGATATCACCGATCGCAAAGATGTTTGATACACTTGTACGGCATTGTTTATCCACATCAATCAACCCACGATCAAGGAACTTAACGCCTAGACCTTCTAGACCAATTTCATCCGTATTCGGACGGCGACCAACTGTAACAAGTACATAATCCGCTTCAACTTTTTGCTCTTCACCTTTTGCTTCGTAAGTGACAACAACACCGTTATCGGATTCTTCAACGCCTTTTGCAGAAGCTTTCACTACTACATCGACACCTTTTTTCTTCAATCCTTTTTTAACGATTTGCGTCATTTGCTTTTCAAAGCCAGCAAGAATATCATCTGCTCCTTCGATAATCGTTACTTTGGAACCTAGATTTGCATACGCAGAACCTAGCTCAGTTCCGATGTAACCACCACCGATGACAACTAAATGTCCAGGAACTTCTTCTAAATTCAGAGCACCTGTAGAATTGATAACACGTTTAGAGTACTTGAAAGATGGAATTTCTACCGGACGTGAACCTGTTGCAATAATCGCATTGTTAAACTTGTATGTTTGAGAAGACTTTTCATCCATAACTTTCACCGTATTCGCATCGACGAAATACGCTTCACCTTTAACAATATCAACTTTATTGCCTTTTAATAAGCCTTCTACGCCACCAGTCAATTTCTTGACCACACCATCTTTAAAAGCTTGAGCTTTCGAAAAATCCAATTTCACATCGGTTGCTGTAATTCCCATATCGTCAGAATCCTTCGCGGATGCGTAACGGTGTCCTACTGAAATCAATGCTTTGGAAGGGATACAACCTACGTTCAGACATACGCCACCTAGTGTGTCTTTTTCAACGATTGTTACTTTCTGACCCAACTGTGCAGCCCGAATTGCTGCTACATAACCTCCAGGGCCTGAACCTACAACGAGTGTGTCCACTTCAATCGGAAAGTCTCCTACTACCATTTGCTTACGCCTCCATTAATAAAAGTTCTGGATTACCGAGCAATTTCTTAAGATGGTTCAATGCTTGTTGACCTGTAGCACCATCAATTACTCGATGATCGAATACCAATGATAATGCTAACATAGGTGCAGCTACAATTTCACCATTTTTTACGACCGGTTTTTCAGAGATACGGCCGATTCCTAAAATCGCAACTTCTGGGTGGTTAATAATCGGCGTGAACCATTGTCCACCTGCTGAGCCAATATTCGTGATGGAACATGATGCACCCTTCATTTCTGCAGGGCTTAATTTACCATCGCGCGCTTTCACTGCTAATGTATTAATCTCTTCAGAAATCGCAAATACAGATTTTCGATCCGCATGTTTAATGACAGGTACGAGTAGACCACGGTCCGTATCAGCTGCAATACCGATGTTGTAATAATGCTTCTGGATGATTTCCTCTTTTTCATCGTCAAGTGATGTATTTAATTGTGGGAACTCACGCAATGTGGAAACAAGCGCTTTGACAACGTACGGAAGATACGTCAGCTTGATATCCTTTTCTGCAGCAATTTCTTTGAACTTTTTACGATGCGCGACAAGATCCGTTACATCGATTTCATCTAACAATGTCACGTGTGGTGCAGTATGTTTGGAATTCACCATTGCTTTTGCAATCGCTTTTCGAATACCAGACATCTTCTCACGTGTTTCAGGGAAATCGCCTTCAAGTTGTACAGGAGGAGCCGACTCTGTTTTAGGTGCTGCTTCTTCTGCACTCGCAACTTGTTCAGTTGAAGAAGTTGACGTTGCCGGCTTTTGATCACCATTCATGAACGCTTCAACATCTTCTTTTAATACACGGCCGTTCTTGCCTGTTCCTTCCACCACATGAATGTCAACATCGTTTTCACGTGCAAACTTACGGACAGATGGCATCGCAATTACACGAGTTGTTTTTGATACAACCGACTCTTTCGTGTTAGTAGAGGATTGCTTTGTCTCAGATTGTTCTTTCTCCTGTTGTTTCTTATCGAGTTCTTGGCCAGCCTCAGCTGAAGATTGCACTTGTTCTTCAGTTTTCTCTGCACCTTCCTCAGAGTCAGAATGGCTTTCGTATCCTGGTGCATCGAAACGGATGAGGACATCGCCTACTACCGCCACTTTCCCTTCTCCCACAAGGATTTCTTCTACTGTGCCTGTAACAGGGGATGGGATTTCCACCACTGCTTTATCGTTTTGAATTTCAAGAAGCGTGTCGTCTTCATTGATTTTATCGCCTTTGGCAACAAACCACTTTACAACTTCACCTTCGTGAATCCCTTCTCCGATATCTGGCAAACGGAATTCATATGCCACAAGATTCACCCTTTCTTTTTGTCAGAGCAAGACTCTGTATTAGAATGTCAGTACTTTTTTAGCCGTTTCAATAATATCATTTGCATTTGGTAACCAAGCGTTTTCTCCTTGCGCGAACGGATATACTGTATCAGGTGCCGCTACACGTAAAACAGGCGCTTCCAAACTTAAAATTGCACGCTCTGTAATTTCAGAAACGACGTTTGCTGCAATACCCGCTTGTTTTTGTGCTTCTTGTACAACGATTGCGCGATTTGTTTTTTCAACAGAACCGATAATCGTCTCAATATCCAATGGTTGAATAGTACGTAAATCGACAACTTCAACAGAATAGCCGTCTTTTTCAAGTGCTTCAGCAGCTTTCAAACTTTCGTGTACCATCGCACCGTATGTGATAATTGATAGGTCTGTACCTTCACGCTTCACATCCGCCTTACCAAGTGGAATCGTATATTCCTCTTCAGGCACTTCTTGTCTGAATGAACGATACAATTTCATATGCTCCAAGAAAACTACTGGATTCTCATCTTTAATTGCCGAAATTAGCAATCCTTTTGCATCGTAAGGTGTTGAAGGAATGACCACTTTCAACCCAGGTTGAGAAGCAACAAGCCCTTCGAAACTATCAGCATGCATTTCAGGCGTCGCAACACCCCCACCAAATGGAGAACGGATTGTTACAGGAGCATTATAATGTCCGCCGCTACGGAAAGATTGACGAGCCAACTGACCACTAATGGAGTCAATCACTTCATAGAGGAAGCCAAAGAACTGAATTTCCATCACAGGTCGGAATCCAGTCAATGATAGACCGATCGCTAACCCACCAATACCTGATTCAGCTAATGGTGTATCGAATACTCGATCTACACCAAATTCTTTTTGTAGACCTTCAGTAGCGCGGAACACACCACCGTTTGCGCCAACGTCTTCACCGAAGACGAGGACGTTTTCATCATTTTTAAGCTCCGTGCGCATTGCATCGGTAATCGCTTGAATCATCGTCATTTGTGCCATCGGTTACTTCGACTCCTTCTCTTTATAAATGTCATATTGTTCTTGTAAGTTGTATGGAAGGTCGCCCTTATACATAATGTTAATGAAATCTGTCACTTTCTGTTTAGGAGCGGCATCCGCCTTTTTGATCGCTTCCTTGATTTCTTCTTTGGCGCGTTCAATCACAGCGTTTTCTTTCTCTTCCGACCAAATGCCTTTAGCCTCAAGGTATTTACGGAAACGAATTAACGGATCGCGTTTTTCCCACTCGTTATCCGTTTCAGATGTACGATAACGTGTCGGGTCATCTCCAGCCATTGTATGTGGACCATATCGGTAAGTCATCGCTTCGATCAGCGTCGGACCTTCTCCGTTAATGGCACGTTTTCTAGCGTCGCGTGTAGCAGCATATACTGCTAATGCATCCATTCCATCTACGAGAATACTCGGAATACCAGCTGCAATCCCTTTTTGTGCAAGCGTTTTCGCAGCTGTTTGTAGCTCTCTAGGTGTGGAAATTGCATATTGGTTGTTTTGAATGACAAAGATTGCTGGAGAACGGTAAGCTCCTGCAAAGTTGATCCCCTCATAGAAATCACCTTGTGAAGTACCGCCATCACCTGTATACGTCATTGCAACTGCTTTAATGCCACGTTTTTGGAATCCGAGTGCAACTCCAGCAGCTTGGATGTATTGTGCTCCAATGATGATTTGAGGCATGAAAATGTTCAAACCTTCCGGAATAATGCTTCCTTGATAATGTCCTCGTGACCATAGGAATGCCATATGTAATGGTAAACCATGAAAAACGATTTGCGGTACATCACGGTATCCTGGAAGAATAAAATCTTCTTTCTCAAGCGCAAAGTGAGAGGCAAGCTGTGACGCTTCTTGCCCTGCAGTTGGCGCATAGAAACCTAGACGTCCTTGTCTGTTTAAGGAAATTGAACGTTGGTCTAAGATTCTCGTATACACCATACGCGTCATTAATTCTGTTAGCTCTTCATCTGATAAATTCGGATCGGCTTCCTTGTTTACAATTTCGCCTTCTTCATTCAAGATCTGGAACATTTCAAACTGATCTTCAATAGAATGAAGCGTTTCCACCGGATCAAACTGCTTGTCTTTTTTCGCAGCCATATCGGCAACTCTCCTTTATATCTGTATTATGTTCTATCACTTTCAATAATGATACAATCTCTTCCTTACTCAGTATACTGAAGACAGACAAATTGGTCAATCATTGTATTTAGTAGGATTGGCCAGCATAATCATAAGTGAGATTCATTCATTCCGACTAAACTGTACTACTACAATATCAAAACTGTATTATAATAGATTCTAAAAAAATGCCATTAAAAAAAGTGAAGATGCTCGGTCTCCACTTTTCATAATTCCTTTATTCTTCTTTTTCTAAACTCGAAAAAACGTCTTGTTTAAGATCATTAACAATCTTTGTTGCTTCATTGAACTTTGCTATCGCGTCTTTGACAACTTCGTTTTGCTCATTCACTTCTTTAACTTTTTCTTTTAAATCCGCTAACTCTACATTTTCTTTCACGAGCAATGCATAAAATTCTTTTTGTTGGGAGGAGAGTGCTCTGTATGCTTCAATGAATTGATCATGTAAATCGTAGCGGTCTTGTACAGCGCGATTAAGTTCCTCAATTTTTTTCTTTTCAGCTTCAGATGCTTTTTCTGCAATGGACTCCAGTTCTGTAACGAAACCCTTTGCTTCATGCATTGCAGCTTCTTCTTCCTTTAGCTGTGCTAATCTATCTTCAATAGACTTCTCAAGCTCAGCTACTTTATTACGTAACTGATCTACATCTTCTTTTGTTAGTTCCATCGTTTCGGTGAACGTTTTTTGTTCTGTTTGCTCTAACTCCGTTAAAGTACTTTGGGAACTGCGATATTGCGCTTCAGAATCATTCATTTTTGTTAGAGTTTCAGAGAGTTGGGACTCCGTGGAAGAACCAATGCTACAAGCGGATAAGGCCATTACGCTAACCGCAATTATACTATAGATTTTTTTATTCATAGTCTTTCCTCCAATCTGTTTTTCACTATATCGTTAGTAAGTGTTTATTTCAAGCATGTACAAAACTCTTTATACCCTTTTCTTCTTGGATTATAATACGATAACAGAAATACGAGTAAGAAGGAGAATAAAAATGATCGAAATGAAAGATATCGTCCGTGAAGGGCATCCAGCGTTAAGGACAGTAGCTACGGAAGTCACCTTCCCGTTAAGTGATGAAGATAAAAAATTATGTCATGATTTGCTAGAATATATCATTAACAGTCAAGATGAAGAATTAAGCATTCAATACGGATTGCGCCCAGGCATCGGGCTAGCAGCTCCTCAAGTAAATGTTTCTAAACGCGTATTTGCCTTACACATTGTTGAAGAGGGAAAAAAACCATTAAGCATCGTTGCAATTAATCCTAAAATCATCAGCCATTCGGTGGAAATGACTTACTTGACATCTGGAGAAGGTTGCCTATCCGTAGATCGCGATGTAGAAGGATATGTCCCACGATACGCAAGAATTACCATTAAAGCGTTCAATCCAGATGGCCAAGAATATACAATGCGATTGAAAGGCTTACACGCAATTGCTTTCCAACACGAACTGGATCATTTGAATGGTGTCATGTTTTATGACCATATCGACCAGGCAGCACCTTTCAGGGACATTCCTAACGCTATTCCTTTTGAGAGGAATTGAACTGAACAACAAACCCGTTCTCCTACAAAAAAAACAACTTGACAGAGAATTCAATTAACGTTATACTGGTTGTAAGGAGTGATATGCCCATGTACAAGCGCCTAAAACGCAAATTGTTAAAGCGGCTCAACGGCATACTCGGTAGAAAGACAATTGCATAAATTCACGCCTACCAAGTCATTTGGTGGGCTTTTCTTTATTTTACGCATCCGACATGCTAATATGAAGAGAATGATTCCAAACGAACGTAAAAAGGAGAGTTTACCATGATTTACAAAGTATATTTCCAAGAAAACGCTACTCAAGTTCCGATTCGCGAAAATACGAAGCACGTTTATGTAGAAGCTGATTCAGAAAAATCCGTCCGCGAAAAACTAAAAGACCGCAATTATAACATTGAACTTATCCAGCTCCTTGAAGGTCCACATCTCGAATACGAGCAAGCATCTTCACATTTTGAGCTTGAACAGGTCTGAGCACTATGAAATTGATCAAGAACAATGAAACAGCTGTTTTCGCTTTAGGCGGACTTGGTGAAATCGGCAAAAATACGTATTGTGTGCAATTCCAAGACGAAATTATTCTCATTGATGCCGGTATCAAATTTCCAGAAGACGATCTTCTCGGAATCGACTATGTTATTCCTGACTATACGTACTTAGAACGGAATATGGATAAAATCAAAGGTTTATTCATCACACATGGACACGAAGATCATATTGGCGGGATTCCGTACTTGTTACGGAAAATCAACGTCCCCGTTTATGGGGGGAAATTAGCGTTAGGCCTTCTGCGTAACAAACTCGAGGAGCACGGCTTACTCCGCACGACAAAAATGATTGAAATTAAAGAAGAAGATATTATTAAGTTCCGAAAAACTTCGATTTCATTTTTCCGTACTACACATAGTATCCCGGATGCATTTGGAATCGTCGTCAAAACACCATCAGGAAACATCGTTCACACAGGTGACTTCAAATTCGATTTCACTCCTGTAGGCGAACCTGCAAACTTAGCAAAAATGGCAAAAGTCGGAAGTGAAGGCGTCTTATGCTTGTTATCAGATAGTACAAATGCGGAAGTCCCAAATTTTACAATGTCTGAAAGAAAAGTCGGCGACAGTTTGAATGAAATCTTCCGAAAAGTAGATGGCAGAATAATCTTCGCTACCTTTGCTTCCAACATCCATCGACTTCAACAAGTGATTGAAGCTGCTGAAAAATACGGAAGAAAAATCGCTGTATTTGGGCGTAGTATGGACAATGCCATCACAATTGGTCGAGAACTTGGTTACATTAACGCACCGAAAGACTTATTCGTCGATACACAATCGCTCAATCGCTTACCTGCGAACGAGGTGATGATTCTTTGTACAGGTAGCCAAGGTGAACCGATGGCTGCGTTATCCCGAATTGCTAACGGCACTCACCGCCAAGTACAAATCCAACCTGGTGATACGGTCATCTTCTCGTCTTCACCGATTCCTGGAAACACATTAAGTGTCAACAAAACAATCAACGCCCTATTCCGTGCAGGCGCAGAAGTCATTCACGGCGCACTAAATAACATCCATACTTCCGGACACGGTTCTCAAGAAGAACAGAAGTTAATGCTCCGCTTGATTAAACCGAAATACTTTATGCCAATTCACGGAGAATACCGGATGTTGACGATGCATAAAGAACTTGCGATCAGCTGTGATGTTGAACCTGAAAATAACTTCATCATGAGTAACGGGGACGTTCTCGCATTAACCGAAAACTCCGCTCGCATTGCAGGCAAAGTGCCGTCGGGTGATATTTATATTGACGGAAGCGGTATTGGCGATATCGGGAGCGTAGTGTTACGTGACCGTAAAATCCTCTCAGAGGACGGACTTGTCATCGTCGTGGCTACTGTTGATAAAAAACGCAACAAAGTTGTCTCAGGACCAGATATCATCTCTCGCGGTTTTGTGTACATGCGAGAATCCGGCATGATGATCAATGAAGCCCAAAATTTACTTGCGAAAGAGTTACAGAAACAATTATCAAACACTCCATTTGATGCTGGGTCTATGAAAAGTGACATTATCGATATATTGTCCCCTTTCTTATACGACCAAACAAAACGTAAACCAATGATAATGCCTGTTGTCATGGAAGTATAATGCAATAAGGCACAGGCTACACAATAAGAAAAGCCATCTGCAACCGAGTTCTGTAAACACGGTTGCAGATGGCTTTTCGATTACGAATGATCATTTGAGCTTAAGCAACTGTCAATGCAGTGCTTTCTTTTCAAAACGATGGATATCCACATCAGAACCGATGACAATCAGAATATCATTCAGCTCAATTTCTTCAATCGCCTGTGGAGAAACTAGTATTTGGGTGTGCCGCTTAATTGCTACAATATTGACACCATATTTTGCTCGTATATCCAAGTCAATTAACGTGGAACCTGCTAGTTTTTCATTAGCTCTTATTTCCACGATCGAATATTCATCTGACAATTCAAGATAATCGAGGATATTATTGGACACCATATTATTCGCAATTCTCTTCCCCATGTCCCGTTCAGGATGGACTACTTGATCGGCACCGATTTTACGTAATACCTTTTCATGATAATCATTTTGGGCTTTTACAGTAATATGTTTGACACCGATCTCTTTTAATATTAACGTCGTCAAAATACTCGCTTGAATGTTTTCTCCAATTGCAACGACAACATGCTCAAAATTCCGAATCCCTAACGAACGTAACGCGGACTCGTCCGTCGTGTCAGCGGACACTGCCGTTGTTGCAATTTGTGCATATTCCTCTACGCGATCCGGAGAAATATCGATGGCCATTACCTCCGCATCTAATTCTACGAGTTCGTTAACAATGCTGCCTCCGAACCTTCCTAATCCAATGACGACAAATTCTTTTTTCATTTTGCTCGCTCCAATCCGATTGATGGATGAAATTAGTGTATCATACCTAGGAGAAGCCCACAATTACAGTCTACTATTAGCATGTCATCCTCCTATTTCGTACACAAAAACGACGACCGTAAAATGGCCGTCGTTTTTGTATTGTACTTATTTTCGCATTTCATCCAATACACGGTTCACACGTTTTTCAAGCATTTTCATGCCACTTCCACCAGCTTGGAAATGACGTAACTGCCCATCTTTATCAAAAACATAGTAAGCCGGGACATACTGGTTGTCAAAAGCGTCCGTCAATTTTAAATCGCTATCAACAAAAATCGGTTGTGTAATATCATGCTCCGCTGCAACTTCTTTAATTTGGTCCAAGTCCACATCGTCTTCTGAACGTGGCATATGAACAGCGATGACGTTCAACTCATCTTTATACTCATCCCGGAAATTATTCACATCCGGCATCGCTTCTTTGCACAAGTGGCAACTGATTGACCAAAAATGAATGAGGGTAGGCTTTTCCCCTACTAAATCCGCTTTTTCAACTTGCCCATTGAGCCAAGTTGTCGCACCTGTTAATTCAGGCATTTGTTCACGTAATTTCATCGTCAAATCTCCTCCGGTTTAAAAGATCCCCACTGCCTATAGTATGCGTGGGGATCAAATTTGGATGTAAGCAATTGTTTACAACATTATAGAGTTTTTTGACCCGGTCTCCAGTTCGCAGGGCAAAGTCCACCTGTTTGAAGCGCTTGAAGTACACGTAATGTTTCATCCACATCTCTACCGATGTTGTTGTGGAACACAGTTTGGTATTGCAATTCACCTTCAGGGTTGATGATGAAAAGACCACGCAATGCAATCCCTTCGTCTTCGATCAAAACGCCATAGTTACGTGATACTTCGTGGTTTGTATCTGCAGCTAATGGATATTTCAATTGCTCAAGACCATTGTCTTTACGGTCCGTGTTAATCCAAGCAAGGTGCGTGTGGATTGTATCTGTAGATACACCAATTACTTCTGCATCTAAATCTTCGAACTCGTCATAGCGATCAGACATCGCTGTAATTTCAGTTGGACATACAAAAGTGAAATCCATTGGATAGAAGAAAAGAACTGTCCACTTGTCATTCTTCATGTTTTCTTGCAAGCTAACTTTTCCAAATGACTTGTCCGCTAATACTGCTTCCATTGTAAAATCAGGAGCTTGTTTACCTACCATACGTTCTACCATGAATAAATCCCTCCAATAGTTCTTCGTTCAGTTTTTCGTAGTGCTGAACAATCCTTATTCAGAATACCAAATCTACAATATGATTTCAATTATAATAGCTCGAAGATAATAATCATTATTGTTTATACAGTAGAAAACGTCATTTCATTCCTCGATAAACGTGTTCATACTGTGCAATTTCCTCAACTTCTATACGTTTGGTTGCAATTTCCTCTCTCAATCATGGTTTTGTTGTTCTCATTATTAACGGAGTGATCATTATAATGAAAGTATGTGGTATCCCCCAATATGGATCGCAACCTACCCCTTCGCACCATACCCTTCATGCCCCTCCCCAACACAAACCCATTCAAAGAAAACCCTAAAAATGTTTAAACCTACATATTTAACGGGAAGTATTTTTGTAATGCCCACTCTATCCGAATACCTCTACAAGGAGGGATTTTATTGTCGCAACTTGATATCAAGCGGAAATTACCTATTTTACAAACACATGTAACTTTTATGTTACCTTTTAGTTACGAATCGGGAAAGAAAAAAGAAGTAGCAAAGTTGCTGGAACAAAATCAGTATGCATATTTTTGCTTGCGAGATGAGAAAAAGCGAGGGAATCCTTCTTATTACGGAGAATCGATTGTTGTGGAAGAAACAGAACTGGAACAATATTTTTATCCATATATCGAGCATAAACTTTTCCCTACTTCCATTCAGTCCAAAGGGTTTCATCGCTTCAGCAAATGCCAACAAAAGGAGTACCAATTTCAAATTCGCTCTGACCTTTATTCGTTCATCATTCATAGTACTGATATTGTATTAGCACCATTTGGTATTGGTTTTTTATCGATACGACTTGAATTGACCGATACCTACGAATACTCTGATGTACTCGATTTTCTTCAACATTTCCGAGCAGTCGAGTCAAATTTGGATGAAAATAAAGGTTCACATATCATTACTACTGAAAATACGAAGCAATCCATGCACGATTTCATTTTTACGTGTTTAAGCCCTTACCTAAAAGACATTGTTATACAAAATGATAGACTAAGAGGATACTTTGGTTCATTGCCTTACATTGAAGATGAGAGGATGTTCGTCACAACGTTCATGATTACTGAAGAAGGCCGTGAGCTGACTGATACAGATTTGTTTCGACTTGGCAGTTTAAATGGCAAAACTCCAGCCGGTGAACCTTTTATTGCAACAACAAATCCAAATTACATGCAGCGCTCTCTCTCAACTTCATTACATGACCGTTGGGGACCCAACTTGTTTATCGTTGCAACTGATCATGCATTTGCAACGATTTCTAACCGGCCCATTCAGCAACTGTCTACTGAATTGTCCCATTATATGGGTACACATTATTACAACATGCTCCTTCATTACTATTACAAAATCATGCTCCTTCGTGTGTCGTTCGAATATAGTGAAATCGAGTGGAAAAAAGATGAGCAGTACGTCCGTTCATTGATAAAACTTATTACATTATTTTCTTCTTGGTACTACTTTAAAGTAGTGAGTACACGAAGCGAAGGCAAGGAGTTGTCACGTCTATTCAGAGAAGCATTCTCGATTGAACGCTTGTACAACGAAGTGAGCAGTACTTTACAAGAATTATATAAAAGCCAAGAGAATAGCCAAGCAAATCGTGTTAATACATTGTTATTCATTTTGACAATTTTCACGGTGGTATCTGGCATTTACGGCATGAATCTAGTTATTGCAGATTGGGAGTCACCTTCAGGCTGGAAAAAATTCACTACCTATACGGTGTTTGAATGGATTTCTCTTATCACTGCTCTTGCTGGAATTGCCCTGTCTGGCTATTTGATTTTTTATACTTTCGGAAGAATTCTTCGCCAAAAATGGCGTAGTATGCGACATTCCTTAGATGATGAATAACACTTCGCTGAAGTCCTGAAAATGGATTTCAGCTTTTTTCATTGGAACCCTTGATTTCCAATCGTTTTTTTGTATAATAAGAAAGGTTTATAGTAAACTAAAAGTACAGTATTACTAAACTCCGTTTTTGGAGGAAGGAATGTTATCCATGCAAATAGGGAGTAAAATCAAGAGACTTCGTCTTAAAAAAGGATTAACGCAAGAAGAGTTAGGTGAACGGACGGACTTGACGAAAGGTTACATCTCACAATTGGAAAGGGAAGTTACCTCTCCTTCCATTGAAACATTGTTCTCCTTATTGGAAGTCCTCGGAACAACTCCGAAAGAATTCTTTGAAGATCCGAAGAAAAACCTGAAAGTGGTCTACTCACCTCACGATCAAACAACCTATGTCAATGATGAACTCCGCTATAAAATACGTTGGCTAGTGCCCCGCTCGAACGAAAACGAAATGGAGCCAGTCCATATCACTTTTTCATCGAACGGAGAATTTAAGCAATTTGAACCCTCTTCAGCAGAAACATTCATTTATGTATTGACAGGGAAAGTGGAAATTGAATTGGGGAAACGTACATATACAGCCAACAGAGGCGACTCTGTCTATTATGATGCGTCGGATCATCATCGGATTTTCAATGCACATGACGGGCCAAGTGAACTGTTACTCGTCGCTACAGAATCTTATTTATGAAAGAAGGAGGATAACAATTATGACAACTGAACCAATTATTCGTTTTGAAAACGTAAGCAAACAATATGGTGAAGATACAACGGTTTTGGATGGTGTCTCGTTTGAAATGGAACGGGGGAAATTTTATACATTGTTAGGACCTTCAGGTTGCGGAAAAACAACAATCCTTCGGCTAATTGCCGGTTTTATTGAACCAACTGAAGGCACGATTTACTTTAACGGGAAAAATATTAATACGGTCCCAGCAAATGAACGTCAAGTAAATACCGTATTTCAAGACTATGCTCTCTTTCCTCATTTAAACGTGTATGAAAATGTCGCGTTTGGCTTACGCATCAAGAAAGTAAAAAAAGCTGAAATCGATACACGTGTAAAAGAAGCGCTAAAATTCGTAAACTTGGCTGGTTATGAAAGTCGGGAAATTACAGAGATGTCTGGCGGTCAACGTCAACGTGTAGCGATTGCAAGAGCAATCGTCAACGATCCGGAAGTCATTTTATTAGATGAACCCCTTTCGGCCTTAGACTTGAAACTGCGCTCTGAGATGCAATATGAGTTACGGGAATTACAGCAACGTTTAGGAAAAACATTCGTGTTTGTTACACACGACCAAGAAGAAGCACTCGCGATGTCCGATGAAATTTTCGTCATGAATGCAGGTTCCATCCAACAATCAGGCACACCAATCGATATTTACGATGAGCCGATTAACCGTTTTGTTGCTGATTTCATCGGTGAATCCAATATTGTTTCCGGAAGAATGATTGAGGATTATGTAGTCGAATTTACAGGTAAACGGTTTGATTGTGCAGATGCAGGATTACAGCCAAATGAGAAAGTAGATATCGTTTTGCGGCCAGAAGACTTGGAAATGACGACGGTCGATAAAGGAAAATTGAATGTGACTGTCGATACACAGTTGTTCCGTGGTGTTCATTATGAATTGTCAACATACGACAGTGACGGTAATGAGTGGCTCGTTCACTCGACAAAGAAAGCTGAAGTTGGAGCTGTCATTGGACTAGATTTTAATCCTGAAGATATTCACGTCATGCGATTGAATGAATCTGAAGAAGACTACGATGCAAGACTTGAAGCCTACGGAGCGATTGCTCATGAAGAATAATCGACTCCGTCCCGTTTATACGATCCCTTATGCTGCATGGATCATCTTGTTCGTTCTTGCACCGATTGCACTCATTGTGTACTATTCATTTTTCGACTTGACCGGCAATTTTACACTTGAGAACTATCAAAACTTCTTTTCGTCCGTTTATTTGACGTTGACGCTCAGTTCTTTTTGGTATGCATTTCTCATTACATTTTTTTCGTTGCTGATTGCTTACCCAACTGCATACTTATTGACAAAAACGAAGCACAAGCAACTTTGGCTATTACTGATCATCATTCCATCATGGATTAATTTGTTACTGAAAACGTATGCTTTTATCGGTTTGATGGGATTGTATGGACCTGTAAATGCATTTTTAGATGTAATCGGCATTGGCAAACAACAAATTCTGTTTACGGATTTCAGTTTCGTCTTTGTTTCGGTTTACATTTTCATTCCGTTTATGATTCTTCCGATCTTTAATGCACTTGATAAGTTAAATCCAGCTTTAATTGACGCCTCACGTGATTTAGGTGCTAACTCATGGACAACGTTCAGGCGGGTCATTTGGCCGCTTACCATTAATGGTGTGAAATCGGGCGTTCAAGTCGTATTTATTCCTGCATTATCACTCTTCATGATTACAAGACTTATTGCGGGGAATAAAGTCATCACACTTGGTACAGCAATTGAACAACAATTTTTAGTCACGCAAAATTGGGGCATGGGGTCCACCATTGCCGTATTCCTTATTTTGTTCATGTTCATTATCATGCTCGTAACAACAGCTAAAGAAAAGGAGGCGACTAACAATGGAAAGAATCGGTAAGCTTCCTAAACTTTTTTTGGCGGTCGTTTTCATTATTTTATATGCACCCATCTTTTATCTCATGTTCTACTCATTTAATTCGGGTGGTGGCATGTCAAACTTCGAGTCTTTCACGCTTGAACATTACGCAGCAGTTTTCGAAGACAAACGACTCATTATTATCGTCATCAATACAGTTATTGTCGCCTTGCTTTCTGCCTTATTATCGACAACCATTGGGGTAATGGGCGCACTTGCCATCTATTTCATGCGAAATAAAAAAATGCGGAATGCAGTATTGTCGTTGAACAATATCCTAATTGTCAGCCCAGATGTTATCATTGGTGCTTCATTTCTCATTTTGTTTACAATTCTTGGCGTGAAGCTAGGTTTTGCATCTGTTTTGATTTCACATATTGCCTTCAGTATTCCAATCGTAGTGATCATGGTATTGCCTAAACTTGCTGAGATGAATCCAACGCTAATTGACGCTGCACTAGATCTAGGAGCAACGCGAAAGGATATTATGAGGAGAGTCATCCTACCTTTCATTCAACCCGGAATATTTGCTGGCTTCTTCTTAGCTTTGACCTATTCATTAGACGATTTTGCAGTTACATTTTTCGTTACCGGAAATGGCTTCTCCACGTTATCGGTTGAGATCTATTCCATGGCAAGGACAGGGATCAGCTTGACGATTAACGCCTTATCCGGTCTAATATTCATCGTCACCGTCCTATTAGTCGTCGGCTACTACGCCATTAATCAAAAGTTAAAGACTCCTTTTGCGGGGGTGAAGAAATGAAATCTTTATTACAAGTAGCAATACTTATTTTAGCTGTATCTGGAGTTCTCTTCTTCATTAAGGGAGAATTGAGCGAAGGAAGCAAGTCAGGAAAAAATACAATTACCGTCTATAATTGGGGGGAATATATTGACCCTGAATTACTAAAACAATTTGAGCAAGAGACAGGCTATAAAGTCATTTATGAAACATTTGACTCCAACGAGGGAATGATGGCAAAAATCGAGCAAGGCGGAACAGCATACGACATATCCGTCCCATCCGAATACATGGTTGAAATGATGGTCGAAAAAGATCTTCTTTTACCGATTGATTATAGTAAAATTCCAAATATCCAACATATCGATTCTTATTTTCTCAACTTGCCATTCGATCCTGGCAATACGTACTCAATCCCGTACTTCTGGGGCACTGTAGGAATAGCTTTCAATCCAACGCTTCTTGAAGGGCAAACGTTCGAAAGTTGGGATAATCTATGGGATCCTTCGTTAAAGCAACGTGTCATCCTCGTAGATGGTGCACGCGAAACAGTTGGTATGGGCTTAAACTCATTAGGGTACTCGCTAAACTCAACAAACCCTGCTGAACTTCGGCAAGCTGTCGACAAGCTGAAAACACTCAAGTCAAATGTTAAAGCAGTGATTGGCGATGAAGTAACCCAACTAATGATTAACAATGAAGCCGCAATCTCCTTAACATGGTCTGGGCAAGCTGCAGATATGATGTATGAAAACGAGGATATAGACTACATCGTTCCAGAAGAAGGCTCAAATTTATGGTTTGATAATATTGTTATTCCAAGAACGAGTAAAAATATTGAAGGTGCCCATGCGTTCATTAACTTTATGTTAGACCCTGAAGTAGCGGCTCAAAACGCAGATTATGTTGGGTATTCCACACCTAATCAAACTGCTTTGGACCTTATGGATCCTGAAGTTGTATCAGATGAACGGTTTTATCCCGACGAAGAAACAAGAAGTGAATTAGAAGTATATAAAAATCTCGGGCTTGAATTACTAGGAATCTATAATGAACTGTTCCTTGAATTCAAAATGGATTTGAACTAAAGACAAATTAATCGTATTATGATGACTGGAGTTTTGCATTCCGGTTCAGACTTGAAAGTTCACTTTATACGAATTCTTAAAATGCATGGAGGCATATCGCCCTCATGCATTTTTATGTACTGTTCCTGATTTGTTTTACGCTTCGCATGCCTTTAAATCTCCTATTAACTAACCAAATCGTTTCCTTTTCTCAATCGTGTGTATTTGGCTATTTACTATGGTAAACTATTTCAATAACGTAATTACTATATTGAAAGGCGGTGCGCATTTGACAGGTTCAAAATCCACCAATATCGCACTTATCGTTTTGATGTTCAATATGTTCATCGCGATGGCGGGCATCGGTCTAATTATTCCGATCATGCCTGAATTCCTAAAAACTTTCGGCGCCGCTGGTATGGTACTCGGATTCCTCATCGCAATCTTCTCTTTTGCTCAATTCATCTTTTCTCCTCTGTCAGGAGATCTTTCAGACCGACATGGCAGAAAGAAAATCATTATTATTGGCTTGTTCATATACGGTGCTGCGCAACTCGCTTTTAGCTTATCTACAGAATTATGGATGCTTTTTGCCGCAAGATTCTTTTCAGGATTTGGTGCAGCTTTTCTTGTACCGCCAATGATGGCATTCGTTGCGGATATAACAACACTCGAAGGAAGAGGAAGAGGAATGGGCCTATTAGGAGCTTCCATGTCGTTAGGTTTTATGATTGGACCAGGCATCGGGGGATTCCTTTCAACAATTAGTTTACATTTTCCATTTTATTTTGCTGCAGGTGCTTCCTTTTTTGCAGCACTCTTATCGATCATCATTTTACCGAATCCTACACCAACAATTTCAATGGAAAAACAGCAAAAACGACAAGATCATCTTTTTAAGCAACTAGTGAAATCTACAAAAACACCTTATTTTGTCTTACTAATCGTCATGTTTGTATTTTCATTTGGATTGGCTAATTTTCAATCGACGATTTCTTTGTATGTCGATCAAAAATATGGCTATACGCCTACCCAGATTGCAGTTCTCATCACAGTCGGTGGGTTTGTAGGCGTTATCGTCCAAACATTTGTCATCAATCCATTGTTTAAGCGATTTGGGGAAATGCGTATTGTTCTTGTCAATCTTCTCATTGCAGCCGGTGCGATGCTCGCAATTCTTTTTGTAGATCTTTTTTGGACGATTCTATTGGTCGCTACTGTGTTTTCCACCGCTACTTCCCTCTTGCGTCCAGCAGTCAATACGCTCGTCTCTAAACTTGCAGGAGAAGAACAAGGTTTTGCAGCAGGTATGATGAATGCATATATGAGTTTAGGAAACATGTTTGGACCAGCACTTGCAGGCTTTATATTTGATATAAATTATACATTTCCTTACATACTCGGAACTGCGATCTTACTCATTTGCTTTGCCATTGCTAATGTCTGGTCTGTCAAAAAGAAAAGTATCATTGCAACTACACGGACTTAATAAGTTCCACTTACAGTCCTTACTATCTACAAACAAAAAGCCCCTTACTCTCTCGCATGTATGCTAAAGGGTAAAGGGCTCAAATTTTATTATCTTCTCTTTTTCGCTTTTAATAAAGCACCTACATGGTCTTCGGTCGATGAAGGCGTGGAGACAGACTCCGTATCATCTTTCTTTCTTCGTACAAGTCCTCCTAACATACCAAAACGACGCAATGTAATATCTACGAAAAACAGAATCATTCCTAGCATCACAAGCCACTGAGCAATCGGTAGCTGATCGGCACTTTTATAAGGATGAGGACGAAAAGCTTCTGTTGGATCTTCCAGTACTTTCCCCCCTGTACGTTCTGAAATTTTTTCTAATAGCTGAACATTCGGCTCAGCGTATTTGAATTCATCACTATAAGGAACAGAAACACCCGCTTCAAAGAGTCCTCCTTTATCGTCTGAAACTCCAAAGAATACAAGTCCAGGATCAGTATCCAGCGTAACTCTCACTTTCCCCGGTGCGAGTGGTTCAGAGACAAAATTCACATCATTTCCTTTTTCATTTACAATGGCAATATCCAGGAACGCTGAATTTTTCGAAGTATCCGTCACTGTATATGTGCCTCCACGTTCATGCGTAATTAGATACGGGACACTTTCATACGACGGTAGCAATCTAGAAACAGCCGCGTTCCAGAAATCACCATATCCTCCCCACCTCGCAAGATCTCCAGCCCATTTACCTGTAGAATCAGATGTAAATGCAACGGTACGTCCTAATCCATACATCCATTCAGCAAGAATAGGGTCTTCTTTCGGACTCTCAGCGACAATCGTTGACGTGCCTTTTGGAGTTGTTGCGATATATGCATTCATTTGTGGAACTCCTTCTGTAAAGAGTGAAGTCCATTCAGGCACATTATTCAAATTCATATAAAATGGATTGTCCTCAATATATGTTCTCGTCAGCATAGAAGTCTCACGGGTTAGAATAGCAGGGACTGTCGACTCATCGATTGCATTATAAAATCGGCCTCCCCCCAATTCAGCGAGTTCTTCCAATAGACCAACATCTGCATCTGTGCCAATTGATACGGTAGATAAAGTAACGTTATTTGTCTTACCTTCCGTAATGATGTCTTCATAATCCGAAGGCATCGATGATTGGCCGTCCGTCAGTAAAATAATATGCTTCCTCTGAAGCTTCAAATCTGCCAAGTCTTCATATCCTTTTGCAACGGATGGGAAAATATCAGTTCCGCCTGCTACCGGTATAGAAAGAATTTGATCGATAACATCTTGTTTATCTCCCAGTGTCCCTACAGGAATGACTTCCCAAATTTCATGATCAAACGCTGTAAAACCAAACGTATCATCATTTCGGAGAAGATCGACTGCTCGGGCAGCAGCTTCCCTTGCAATGACAATTTTAGATCCCGACATACTGCCAGATCGGTCCATTGCAATGACAAGTCCAAGAGATGGTAATTGCTCTTTCCCTTTCACTTCCATCTCAACAGGTAACACCCTCTCAATTGGTGATTTAAAATAACCACCAAGTCCAAAGCTATCTTCACCACCGACCATCATGAAACCTGTACCGAAATTTTTAACAGCTTGTTCAATCACGGTCATTTTATGCTCACCTACAAGATGACCAGGTACATTGTCAAAAATAATGGCACCATACCCTAAATAACCCGACAACGTTTCAGGCAGTTGTTCAGCTTGCAAAACATCGACATCCATTGCATTCTGATCCAACAAAGAAGGTATGACAGATGGATTACGTTCAGTTTGAACAACGAGCACTTTCGGTGATTGCTCCACCATTGTTACGGAAAGCATTCGATTGTTTTCGAGTAGACCATCATTTGGAACAATGAGCTTCGCTTCATATTTCAACAAACCGGACCCTTTTGCCTCCATGGAATAGGTGAAGACATTCCCACCTTCGTCCAATACAACTTCTTCCCGATTAATCTCTTCATCGTTTCGGTAAATAAGCAATTGCCCCGCTGTCTTAGACGATGACTCAACTTCAACACGAAGTAGCTGCTTTTCTCCTTCAAACGCAGTTCGCGGCGTGTCGAATAATGAAATGGACGCATCTGCCACATTCGTTTTCTTCAATACAACGGTATCAATCTGGACATGGCTATTTTCATACTTCGGGAGCAATTCCTCGATCGACCCATCCGTCTCCAATCCATCCGTTAACAGAACAAGTCGAGTTGCTACATTCCTTTTTGCTAATGCAACAGACAAATCGACCGCGTTCGCAATATTAGTCTTATTCGCTGTAGGTAACGGTTCAGGAGATGCTATAGTTACTGCTTGGTCTGTCAACTGATGATCTGTTCGAAAGCCACCTCCGAATGAATAAATGCCGGAAGCTTGATACTCTTTACGTTCTTTTAAACTATCCGCAATCCATTGATCAGCTAGCTGACCGGCATCTTCAATCGATACAGACCTATCCACGACAAACAAGATTTGTTCTTCTTTATGCGGTAGATTAATATAGGGAACGGTTAGTGCAAATACAAGGGAAAGGATGACTGCACTTCTTAATACAAATAAAATTGCACCTTTACTAATGACTTTTAATTTTGATGCTTTCCACGTATAACCCATATACAGTCCAATCGGAACAAGCAAAAGCAGCCACAACGGTTCAACTATTCGGATATCCACGACGTCTTTGCACCTCCCACTCTAGTACTAACAGAAGGAGAACTGGCAATAAAAACAGCCAACCTATCAACCTTTTACCTTCTTCTTGGTTTTTCTGTTGGGTAGAACCGAGTTGATAGCCTTTTCCATCTGCAACTGTTTTTTCTGCAGCATCAAGTTGTACAGACAGAAAGCTCTCATTACCTTCATCGAGTAACTTATAGATGCCTGGTTTTGAAGGGGCAACAAAACTATTGCCATCCGTGAATGTCGTTACATATTGATCATCAAGGGTGAATAGTTCTAGGGATTCGGCTCCGCCTGTCACAATTGCTTTACGTTCATTTGGTGTAAAAGAGCCGATAAGTTCACGATCCGTTCGCAACAACTCTGAAGCACTCCAAAAAAACAACGGAAACGACGGATGTAATGGCCAATCTGTTAAGTCGATATCTGTTAATACTACAATATCCCCTCGAGAAGACTGCTGAATGAAAGGCCTATCATTGATTGAAGCAAGTGTTGTGAAACCCTCAAATGGAGGATAGAGTTCACTTACATACACTTCTTCAATCGAAGCAACTGTAAATAATGGGTTTGGTACCGTCTCAATGTCCCCCGCTACTTCTTCTGCCGAAACGTCATTTCGCCCAATTAACAAAATTGGTTCCGTCCCTTCATCTAAAAAAGAGGTCTGATTTGTGACAAGTATCGCTTGATCTCTTGATAGGTTCAATTCATTTGTAGAACCAGTTGTTACAGTCAAGCCAATTGCCTCAAATGCTTTTTTCACAAGTTCATGGAGCTGAACGTCAACAATAACTTCCGTTGACTCTTTTCCTAACAACACGATTGCTTCATTATCCAAAAGATAGTCATCTTCCGCTTCTATCTTCACACTAACAACAGTCATTACTGGTAACTCCTTAAAGCTTAATAGCTCTTCCGATTGCCCTTCTACAACTACATTTTCTGACGCAAGCTGTTCACCCGTCAATTCATTCTTCAGCAGGACTGTCCCTTCCAGCTTCATCGCTGACTCATTTTTCAATTTGACAATTGCTTCTGTATGATTCTGAGAGGAAACAGCTCCAAACTTTTCAATCGCAATATTCGTGAGTGGTTTGTCGTTGTTGTGAACGTTCCACGATATACCATTTTCGTTTTCCATAAAAAATGAACGATCCAAGTAATCTGTAAAAATATGAACATCTGCGCCGCCTGTTTTTGCAATAGATTGGACGATTTCAATTGCCCGATCCATATGTTCATGTTCGTAGTTCAGTTCCAATTGATCAATCGTCCCTAAAATCAAGCGTAAATCTTTTTCTTCCCGCAAAAGGAAAGAAGGCTCTTTACCAGTTGTGATAACGGAAATCGCTTCCCCTTCTTTTTCTTCTGCTAGAGCAAGTAATTTTTTCTTGTTCCGCTCAAACAACGATACTCCGTCAACCATAGCCCCCATTGAGGCTGATGTATCAATGACAAAAATTGAATGTTCTCCCACCACGTTCTCTTCAGCAACATAAGGCTTTAGTAACACAAAGAGAAACAATAATAACGCAGCCATTTGTAAATAAAACAAAGCATTTTGTTGTAGATTTTTTAAATAGGGCGATACTTTCGTTTCACGCATCGACCTTTCCCAAAATAAAGTGGATGAAATTGTCGTCGTCACGTATTTCTTCCGAAAAAAATAATAAAGAAGGACGGCGAGCGGGAAAATTGCCGTCCACAAATTATTCAATTGATCCAAACCCACTTAGCCGTCCCCCTTCAACGTAGCCAACCAATATGGCGCATCTTCTTAGTAAACACTTCCATGACGCCATCTGTAACTTCTGTACGCACCAGCTGGATACCGTATTTATTCGCCAGTGCTCGTATTTCCGCTTCATGCCTACTTTTCTTTTCTTGATACTGTTGTACGATACGGTGATTTAGTGATACTTCCACGATTGCTTCATCCTCAACATCAATAAATCTTACATCCCCTTCATAAGTCGGCACTTCTTCTGTACGAGAATGTATTGTCATAACACGGACGTCTCTGCAAATACCCGGAAGTCTTTTAAAAAGCAACTCCCACTTTGACAGTTCTTCCAGCCCGTCTGTAATGATGAACAATACCGTAACGGCCTTTGGAACATGACGAAGCGCATGATCAGCAAAACCATTAGGGGACGACGGTGCTGGTAGTTGCGAAACGAATTTTTTAAAGGAAGCCCGATGGAGTGCCCCCTTCTTTCTGAAGAAATAGTTCTGCTCTGCTGTCCAAGTTGAAAAGGAAACGGTATCACCGCTTTTTAATGCAATCTGTCCAAATCCAATTGCAAGCTGGCGAGCAAAGTCCCACTTGCCATCCGTTCCCATCGATTTTGTGGAATCGAGCAGTATATGTATCCGCATCTCCTGTTCGTCCAAAAATTGTTTAATGAACGGCTTATCTGTACGGGCAAACACATTCCAATCGATGTGGCGCAAGTCATCACCGGGATGATACTCTCTAAAATCAGAGAAATCCAATGAAGTACCTGTTTTCGTTGAACGATGTGTCCCTTTATGGTGGCCAAGACGCCGTGATTTTGTCGCAATGGTTAGTGCACCTAACCTTTTTGTCAAACCATCCGGAAAGAGTTGTTCACCCATTAGACAGATGCTCCTTGGCGAATCTCTTCCAATAATTTATCGATCAACTGATCTACGTCGACACCTTCCGCTTCACCTTCATAATTGATGAGGACCCGATGGCGTAATGCAGGTTTAGCGACTGTCTTAATATCAGCAATTGACACATGGAAGCGTCCAGAAACAAGCGCTCTTGCTTTTGCTAAACGAATAATGGACTGCAAGCCCCGCGGACCACTTCCGTATTGCACGTACTGGCTCCATTCGTTACCTGTTTCAACTTTTTGATGGGTTGCAGCAATCAAATCGACTGCATAATCGACCATTTCATCTGCAATTACGACAGTTCTAACCATTTCTTGTGCTTCAATGATTTTAGTAGCTGTCATCACTTTTTCTACACCGATTGTACGAGGTCCTGTCGTTCGCTTCATAATTTCTTTCAATTCTTCTTTTGTTGGATACGGAAGTAAAATCTTGCACAAAAATCGGTCCATTTGCGCTTCAGGTAAAGGATATGTCCCTTCCATTTCAATCGGATTTTGAGTTGCCAATACAAAAAATGGATTGGCCATTTTTCTCGTTTCACCGAGAACCGTTACGGTCTTTTCTCCCATCGCCTCTAACAGAGCACTTTGGGTTTTAGGTGTCGCTCGGTTGATTTCGTCTGCAAGGACCATTTGGCCAAATATCGGACCTTCTTTGAAGATAAATCGTTGAATTCCATCCTTATCACGTTCTAAAATACTTGTGCCTGTAATGTCTGCTGGCATTAAATCAGGCGTAAATTGGATACGCGCAAAGGATAGGTCCAACACTTCAGAAATTGTTCGAATAAGCATTGTTTTTCCGAGACCTGGTAAACCTTCAAGTAATGCGTGACCGTCAGCTAATATGGAATACAGACAAAAGTCAACTGCTTCTTGCTGGCCAACGATGAATTTCCCGATCTCACTCCGCACTTCAGCAAGTTTGCTACTCATTTCTTCAAATTGTTCAGGTGAAAAAGACATGTATACATCCCCTATCATTTATCATTCAATTGATGAAAAGTAATCAGAAAGGACACGTTGTAAATCTGCTGGAAGTTTCAATTTATCAGACCCTTTTAGATACGCATCTTTGTAATTTCCGATTACTTCTTTATACGGACGTATCGTCCCTTTCTCTGTTAACCCTTCCCGCTCGTTCTCTTCGATGAAATCCCCTTCACCAAGTTTTCCACTGTCGATAGATGAATTGGTTTGTTTTCCTATTCTGTTTGCAGGAATGGATAAAAGGTCACGACCACCTTTTCCAGTACCTGCTCCCATTCCACTTCCCGGCCCTTGACCTTGACCTTGGCCCTGGCCTTGACCTTGGCCCTGGCCCTGGCCTTGGCCCTGGCCTTGACCTTGGCCTTGGCCTTGACCTTGGCCCTGACCTTGGCCCTGACCTTGACCTTGACCTTGACCTTGACCTTGACCTTGACCTTGACCTTCGCCTTGACCTTCGCCTTGACCTTCGCCTTGACCCTCGCCTTGGCCTTCGCCTTGACCCTCGCCTTGGCCCTCGCCTTGACCTTCGCCCTCGCCTTGGCCTTCGCCTTGACCTTGACCAGGTTTACCGTTTCCGCTTGAATTACTTGAACCAGATTGTGTAGATTTTCCGGCATTAGCCAATGCAGGCAATGATGGTGCTTTGCCGATTTTATTTAAAGCACTTTGAGTCTTCCCGGCTTGTTGTGCTAATTGGTCAACGAGAGGTTGAAGTTGATCCAACTCCTCTTGTTCGGAATCATTCAGCCCTTCAACAGATTGTTTCTCAGTTAACTTTTGTTCTTTCAATTTTAGCTCTTTCTGTTTTTTCACTAGCTCCTTCAGCAACTGCTCAGATGTTGGACTTTCTTTTAATTGATTAGCTAGTTCTTCGAGTTCTTTTTTTAACTCCGGTATTTTTTCTTTCTTCGCTAAATCTTTTATTTCCTTTTTCAACTCTTCAACAATCTCTTTTTCTTTTACAACTGCCTCTGCTTCTTCTTGTGCAGCTGACGGGAACAAAAAGAGCAACGTTGAACAGATTGAAAAAACAAAAATACCCACTATCATTTTTGCATGGATAAAATGCTTATCCCGTTTCTTGAATTTTTCGTACGCAGTCGGTACTTGCGCTTTTGCATTACCGACTAGTACATCGGCTAAATTTGTTTGTTGGTCGTTCACATCCAAAGCCGTAACAAGAAGATTGTGCGGTAAATAATGATCCAGTCTCCACACAGCTTCTTGACGATGAATTCGTTTCAAAAGGATAACAATGACGGCGATGAGAAGTGTGCCAAAAGATGCCCAAAAAGCAATCTGCTCATAGTAAGGCAGGATAAACAATCTGGAAGCGGCAAGTATTACCGTATAAACCAGGATGGAGATGAACAAACCTGTTTGCAATTGATAAATCGATCGCTCAAAGCGAAGAGCTCGTAACGCACGATCTACATATCGTTGTAATGCTCTTTTCCCTTCCAAAAAGTTCACCTCATTTTAATTTTTTCATATTAACACGCAATCTCTTTACTGCAATGAAAAGAGAAAACATGGTAAGAATACCGTAGAAAATTAAATAACCTGCCCAAATAGGAAAATCGATATTCGTCATCTCATGAATGGTTCGATTCATATCAGGTGATAAAAAAGTAGCAAATAAAACCGCCGGATTAATGGACGCCAAAAACTGGCCTAAATAGGACGGTGACATAGATGGTGAACCCATTTGTGTATACATTTTCATTTGCATCGTTATGATGAAAAGGAAGCCAGTTACGACCGAAAGGAACAACATTGAGCCATACGTGACAATCATCGACACAATTGTTCTACGGAGTAATGTCGAAAACATTACGCCTAAGCTTCCGATTGCAAGCAATGTCACAAATAAAAATAGAAGCATTTTTAAAAAATGCATTGGCGAAATACCACCAAACAAAAACACCAAACTGTAAACAGGAAGACCTGCAACAATGAGTAATAAAAGAAATGCTACCGAAGACAACATCTTTCCAGAAATGATTTGGAAAGAGCTTTGAGCTGTCGTCAATAGGATCGGTAATGTCTGCTTTTCCCGTTCAGAACTTATAGCTCCCGCAGTCAAGCCAGGTGCCGTAAACAGCACAAGACCTAATTGTATATAGGATAGAAACGCAAAGAGAACGAAACTTTGACTTGGTCTGAAATAAGAGCTACCACCAATATTAACGGTGAGAAAAATGTATCCAAAGACAAACACACACATTGCAAGTAAGAAAAACAAGATGCCGTTGAAGCCTTTAAAGGATCGGAAACGCAATTTCAGCTCTTTCGCAAGAACAGGATTGTTGAAACGCATAATCAGTCCGCCCCTTTCGTTATTTCCATAAAGACATCTTCTAAATTCGTAATATGCTCCATGAACGATAGTATTTGTATATTTGCAAGCATTGCTTTTCGTAACATATTTGCTTGCTCAATATCCGTTCCTCTATAAGTGAAAGAGAATCCATCGTTTTCCTCAAGCAATTCAACAGTACTAACATAAGGTTGTTCTTCAAAAAATGTAATCGCTTCTGCTCGATCACCGACTGTGCGCACTGTAATTTGCTTTTCACCTTGCAATTTTTTTTGAATTTCCGTTACAGATCCATGTGCAATTAACTTCCCATTATCAATTACACCAATTTCATCACACATCTCTGCGAGTTCCGGCAAAATATGTGATGAAATCAAGATGGTTTTACCCATCCCTTTCAGTGTTCTTAAAATGTCACGCATTTCAATTCTTGCACGAGGATCAAGTCCTGATGCTGGTTCGTCTAGAATCAGAACTTTTGGATCATGTATAAGACTTCTTGCCAAACATAGTCTTTGTTTCATCCCACGGGATAATAAGTCAACATACGAATATCTTTTATGGGATAGATTAACAAGTTCTAGTAATTGTGGTATGAGTTTTTTTCTTTCATCTTCTGGAATTCCATAACTAGCTCCATAGAAATCCAAATATTCATCCGCTTTTAACTGATCGTATACCCCAAAGAAATCCGGCATGTAGCCGATCAACTTTCGTATTTCATCCGGTTTCTTTCTCACGCTAATTCCGTTAATGAAAACATCCCCTGAAGTAGGTTGCAACAAAGTCGATAAAATGAGAAATGTCGTTGATTTGCCTGCTCCATTTGCACCAACAAATCCAAAAACCGTCCCTTCATCTAACGAAAGGTTTAAATTATCTAACGCAGTAAATTGGCCATATTTTTTTGTTAGTCCCTGTATGTCAATCATTTCTTCACCTCGCCATGCAACTTGATCATTGGGGGTTGTGCCTCATTGCCATGCTGTTTATTGATAAAGTCCAATTTCAATTTAACGACCCCATCTGTTGTTAGGTAACGATCTAACGTATCAATTGTCAAACTCGTTTCCGATTCAAGTGGTTCGTATTCGTTTGTTTGGATATTTAATATACTCACATCATACAAGTTCTTCTTAATCTTTGAGATATCCATGGACTTCCACGTAAACGCTTTTTCTAGCAAATCTTTCGGTAGATGCCATGATTGGATGTATACATCTTCGTCAAAATAATACATGTTCCCTGCGTACCCACTTGAATGTGCAGGCATATTATTCACTTCAGACAAAAGCTCCATCGTCATCATTTCGGCATCAACAGAAAAAGCTCCGCTAAATTCGATATTCGGTGTAAAAGCTTGTGACACCATCGTGAATGCATCTGTTGATGCTTTTGTGCCTTCCAATTCAACTGGAATAATCTTTGTATCTGTGTAGCCGATTACGACTGGCTTTGGTTGGTTATTCATGAAATCACCAGAAAAAGAAAGGACACTATCTTTACGCATTTTCATTAGATCATCCGTCGTCGCAGCAGGTTGATAACCCATATACATGGAATTTGAGGACTGCTTTCTGATGAGCGTAGATGTTTTTAACGTTTCATTCACTTTCACTGTTTCTCCAGGACCTAAATCACCAACTGTAATTTGTTTTGTTCCAGACCAAATCGCCACATCACTTAATGGAAAAGGAAAATTGTTTGTAATTTCACCCGTTAACTGTTTATCTTTTACGGTCAGATCAATTGCAAACGTACCGACTTCGTTTAATGTCGTTTGACCAAAAACGGTCGCAACGTCCCAGTATCCGACGTCTCGTACATACAAGTTCAAACTACTCGCATCTTTTTCCAGTATCGCCCTTTTATGCGCACTCGTCCCCATTTGAGAAGGACCGAAGAACCCTGAAGAATACGGTGTAAATGTTGATAAAATCGTCTCACGAGGTGCTGTGAACACGAAGTCTCCACCTTTATGTGTTAAAATCGATTCAACAAAATACCCTGTCATCGTTCCGTCCTGATTGACATCGAAAACAGATGTCTGTTGAATTTGTGCTTTCCCAATACGATCGTGCGCACCATATGCAAAAATGAATACGGAAACGACAATTGATATGGCTGGGATGATCCACCAAGCATGTTCCCGTTTGTCTTTCCGTTTTAAAACAAAATATAATACAGGGATAATAATAATGATATATAGAATGATGATTCCGAAAATTAACGGAGCGGAAACTTTAAAAGAAGGAAACAATTCATTTGCATTACCGATTGTCCAGCGCAAAGAGTCCATCGGTTGGTCATAATAGTTCATACTTCCGCCTACCATTAATGATTGTTGCACATTATTCAGAATCTGATTCCACACGATAGTTGCATCAGATACTTTTGAAAATGGTTCATCCCCAACCGAGAAGGCAGTCTGTACGACCATTCCTTTTCCGAGTTGGTTGGAAGCGGCTAATATGTCTGAACCAGATGCATGGATAACAGTTGCTCCCTTGTTCAATGTCGCCTTTGCTATTTGAATATCTTCTGTGAATCCTTTTCTTTTTGTCCAGTCATTAAAAACCTGTGGGCTGATTGTTTTGTTTTCAGCAACTTTAAGAGGCAAAAATTCAGCAAAAGTACCTGCCTCGGCATCTACATGATCCGATCCACCAAACACGATGATGCCTCCACCTCGAACCCAATTCACAAGAGATTCCTGCTCTGATGGAGATAAATCCGCAACTGGATATTCGTCTATGATAATTATATCAGCCGGTCCCCATCCAGCAGCTTCATCAGGCAGTTTAATGGATGCCACTTTTGTGCTATCAATCACTTGAGTAGAAGAAGTATTATTCAATCTGATGCCTTTTACTGCAGAAAGTCGATCAACGTTATCTGTAAACGTTGTGATGATTTTCGTATCTTCGTGATACATGGCAACCGTTATTTGTTGAGAACCTTTATGCTGAATTTCTTTACCTTTTTTCCATCCACCTTCATAAAAGTAAATAGATTTCGTATTTAATCCATACATATTAAAATCAAACATTTTCGAAATAACAAAAGATACGGTTTTTGTTTCACCTGCTTCTATCGACAAAGGAAAGACTTCTCCAACACCCGATTCATACGTTTGTTGCGTATCGATGACCATGTCACCGTTAAATGTTGAAGTTCCATTATTCTCGACTTCAATTAGAATCGGTGCTCCTTTTCCGTATTTTGCCTTGCCGTCAAAACCCGCAGACACCTTCACTTTTAATTCTGGTGCTGCAGCCGCATGGACAGTTGGCAGGAACAAGCATACAGTTAGCAGCATTGCTATGATTGCCCACTGTTTTTTCCACATGTAGACTCCCCCTAATCGGCAATTGCCATTTATCTATTTAGCTTTCTTAATTAGTACGTAGGAAAGGAAAGAAAGTTCCCCTTTATTCTGATTCTTTTCTTAATTTTTCAGCATGCGCCATAACCACTTCTGTAAAAGCACTTACTTGCTTTAACGCAAATGTGGAATCATACCCAATCAGCCATGTATCCCTTGTCAATTCGAATTCTTCTTCACTATTCAAAAGAGGAATTTTGTTTACTTTTTCATCGCCCGTTAACGTAATGTTTGGCAAAATCGCATAACCAATTCCATTCAGTGCAAGTTGTTTGCACGTCTCAATTTGGTCGACTGTAATTTGACGGCCGGGATATTGAGAAAAATGTCGTTGCCACCATCTCTGAATTTCCATGTAATAATTCGAATCACTTTTGAATTGAATGAACGGTCGATCTGTATTTTTCAATTCATCAATGGATTGTATTTCTTGATCGACTAAATACAATTTATCCCTAAATAAATACGTTTTCTTGCTCTTCCAATCCACTTGTCCACGTACAATTCCAACATGGGCCTCCCCATCATAGAGAGCTTTCATAATTTCAGAACTCCAACCTGTCATGAGAGAAACTTTTGCATCGGGGTACATTCTGACAAATTCTTTTAATACTTGCGGCAACCAAGTTTGCCCAATAATGGATGCACACGCAATACGCAACGTACCATGTACTTTATCGGCAAGTGAAGCGATCATTTCCAATGTTTCTGCTTTCTTTAAAATCGTTTCTCTTGCATACGCGATAACAAGTTCGCCTGCAGGTGTCGGTTCCAAGCCTTTTTGTGAGCGGATAAACAGCATTGCACCCCACTCTTTTTCAATCGTCTGTAGACGTTGTGACAATGCCGGCTGCGAGAGAAATAATCGCTCAGATGCTTTGCGCATGTTTCCTTCTTCAGCAAGTGCTTTAATAATTTCCAATTCAGTTGTCGTCACGTTCATTCATCCTCCCTCTTGGAATGCGTAAAATGAGTAATACACTTATGACGGCAAAGAGAAGCACGACAATATAGACCCATTGCAATGAACTGTCCAATGCTTCTTGGAGAGATTGCAACTTCAACGTTGGCAATAACAATCGCTCATCTAAGGTTAATAGTGCGTTTATATCATTTACTTCATAAAAAAGGTGCTCTCGCTTAAAAATAGATAAAAGTGATCCATTTAGGACTGCACCAAAAATAGCTGCTCCAATTGTATTGCCGAAATTTCGCATAAACATATTTGCAGCTGTAGCCGTACCTCTTTTTTCCCGACCAACAGATCCTTGGATTGTGACAGTGAACGAAGTGCTTGTTAGCCCCATGCCGACACCAATGAAAAAGCTGGCAACTGCTGCCCATACCGGTCCTGATTCGCTTGACATGAAGACGAACAGAACAGCACCAACAATGAGAGAAAGTCCACCAACAAAAGAAACTGGAAAAGGTCCAAATCTCACTAATAAATGCCCAGCAACAGATGATGCAATAGGCCAGCCAATGGACATCGTCGTTAAAGTAAATCCAGCAATAATTGCAGGTTGTTCCATTACGCCAGTTACAAAAGTCGGCAAATAAGTCGAAACGCCAATGAGAATGACACCAGTCGTCAATGAAACTAGATTGGCATAGAGGATAACCGGATTTTTCCAAATAGAAAATGGCATCATCGGATCTTCTGCAACACGCTCGACAAAAATGAACAAAGTAAATAGTGCAAGACCCAAAACGAGAAGGACAAAGCTAATAGCAGAAAGTCGGGGAAACCCTTGTCCTCCTTCAACCAACCAAAAAAGAAGGAACGATAACGACAGCGTCAGTAATAACGCTCCTTTCTTATCAATTGCCACTTTACGTTCAACTGCTGGTTCATGCAAAAACAAATAGACACCGGCCATCGCCAATAGTCCAAGCGGAACATTTACCCAAAAGATATATTTCCAATCTACGTATTGAACAATGAGACCACCGATAACTGGTCCTGAGACGGCAGATATCCCCCACACACTCGACAAATAACCTTGTATTTTTGCTCGCTCTTCCGTCGTGTAAATATCTCCTACGATCGTTGTAGCAATCGGCATCACTGCACCAGCGCCTAACCCTTGAATGAATCTGAAAACAATTAACATTTCCATGGATGTCGCCAAACCACAAAGAATAGAGCCGATTAGAAAAATCGAAAGTCCTAAAAAAAATATTGGCTTTCGGCCAAATAGATCAGCAAGTTTCCCATAGACTAAAACTGTCACCGTACTCATTAATAAATAAGATGAAAAAATCCAACTATATCTTGAAAAGCCCCCCAACTCTGCTGCAATTGCGGGCATAGCTGTGGAAACAATTGTCGCTTCAACAGCCCCAACGAACATTGCAAGCATAACTGAAACAAGCACGAGCGGCCGTTTTGTCGTTATACCTTTCGTCATATTCTTCCCTCCATGACCCAACCATAATTTATGTATACAATTAGGAAAAGGCCCCAATTTGGAGCCTTACTTGTTACGCATACTGACGAATCAGACTATCGAATCGATTATTTTGTGTAAATGTATTTTTTAAACTCTTTTAACATGACTCTTCTTGTCAATATCCCTGCAAATGTCCCGTCTTCTTCCGTAACACATAAAAACGTATGGTTAATTAACAAATCTAGTCCTTTTTGGAATTTATCGGTTGTTTTAATTGTAGGTAAGTCTGTTTGCATAATGTCATCGACTTTTAAGTCTGAAAGCCGTTCGTATTCAATTCGTTCCAATCCTAAAATGGAATCCGTAATCATCCCGATACCAAGTAAACCTCTTAAGTGATTTTTCGAATCAATGACAGGAATGGCAGAATAACCAGTCTTGGTCAGGACGAGAAGGGCGTGTTCAGCATTATTCCCAACTTGCACATGTGCAACTTTCTCAGACGGAATAATATAGTCTGTAATCGGCACATGCAAAAAATCCCTGTTATTTACAGAAATCATAAATGAATCGCTCCTTCGGTTCTTAAGCTGTCTAACAAATCTTCAACACTATCATACCATAAGTGTCTCCCAACAGCGTATCATATTGCGAAAGAGCATTAGAATAAGGGCAAGAGAAATAAAATCAATGCAGGTTTGTTGATTAACTCACTTATTTACAGTTAAACTCCTTCGAACCCGTTGGCTTGCGTTCCGGCGCACGCTTTCCGCGGGGCACTTCCAACGCGTCTGCCTGGAAATAAAGAAAGTAATTTGGACAACCTATACAAAGTGAAAAACCTCTTCTTATGAAGAAGAGGCCCAATAATAAAAAATCACGAACAGAATGAACACAGATGCGACAGCGATCACCCAAATAATCGGATTCACAGTAAAAGGGTTTTCTTCCACAACCTCTGGGATTTGCTGGTCTTTATTGTTCAGTCGAACTACAGGTTCATTCCAATTTCGCACAGATTTCCACCCAATATAAGCGATAATAAGAATGACAATCACAACTGGAACTGTCCAAATATCCATCATACTAGTAAACCTCCCTACTTCATTATGACGTAGGGTGTGCGATTTAATGGAAACAATACTAAAGCAATCCCTATTAGAAAGGATATTGGTTCAACCACTGCCCACCATCTAATGTGACGATTTCCCCATTCATATAAGCTGCTTTATCAGACATAATGAAAGCTGCTAATTCAGCGATCTCTTCAGGTTTTCCTACACGCCCAAGAGGAACGGAATTGATTGTACGTTGAACCGCTTTTTCAGATTGGAACAATTTTTCAGCTCCACCTGTGCGCTCAATAGGTCCTGGTGCAATTCCATTTACCCTAAAGCCGTACTTACGTCCCCACTCGACTGCTAATGTTCGAGTCAACGACATGACACCAGCTTTCGCAGCTGCCGAATGAACAACCCCTGGGCCTGCATCCCATGCATATGTGGCTAACATGTTTAAGATGTTCCCTTTTTGTCCCTTTTCTATCCAATACTTGCCAACAGCACTTGAACAGTAAAAAGTTCCATTCAATACAATGTCAATTACCGCATTCCAGCCATTTGGTGATAAATCTTCAGCTTGGACAATAAAATTTCCAGCTGCATTATTTACAAGTCCATCAATCTTACCGAATTTCTCATCTGCAAACTCAACTAGCCCCTGCACTTGCTCAGTTGACCGGACATCCATCTGATAACAATATGCAGATTCCCCAATTTCTGATTTTGCTTGTTCTAGTTTCGCTTCATCCCGTCCTGTTATTATGACGTGAGCACCCTCTTCAGCAAACTTTCTCGCCATATACTTGCCCATCCCGCTAGAACCGCCTGTTACAATAATGACTTTTTCCTCAAACATGTTACTCCCCCTTTATGAATGAATACTCACTCATAATTATAGCACAATTTTCTGTATATGATATAGATGAACACTAAAAAAGCACATGAAAATGTGTCACTTCTTACACACTTTCATGTACCTCATTTTTTTAGTTAAATCCAGTCAAAATATTGATCGACAATTTGTGAAGCGGGAACGGGTTTGCTAAACAAGAACCCTTGTGCTTTATGGCATGCCGCCGCTTTAAGAATTTTTGCTTGCAACTCTTTCTCCACACCTTCAGCGATAACTTCCATTCCAAGGTTATGGGCTAAGTTAATAATCGTTTTTGCAATTGCTTCGTTCTTCTTATCATGTTCAATGTCTTTTATAAAAGACCGATCGATTTTAATAATATCAATGGGGTATTGCTTTAAATAACTTAAAGACGAGTATCCTGTTCCAAAGTCATCCACTGAAATAGTTACACCAATTGCTTTTAGTTTTTGCAAGGTTAATAAAGTATCGTTCATGTGCATTAATGCTGTTTCCGTAATTTCTACTTCAAAAGAAGAGGCATCTATTTCATGTTTTTCTATTAATTCTTTCGTTTTCAGTGCAAAATCTCCAGATCTGAATTGTTTCGGAGAAATATTTACAGCGATTCGAACCGGACGATATTGTTTGTCTTGCCATTCTTTCAACTGCTTACAAACAACTTCTAGCACCCAATCACCTATCGTATGAATCAGGCCGGATTCTTCCGCTAAAGGGATGAATTCCATCGGTGAAACAAAACCGAACTTTCGATTATTCCATCGTAACAGCGCTTCAAAACTATCGATTTGCCCTGTATTTAAATTTACTTGCGGTTGATAATAAACCGCAAGCTCATTAAATTCAATTGCTCGACGAAGATGGGATTCCATTAAAGCCAAATCTGTAAATGTGCTATTCATATCTTCACGATAAAACCGATAATGGGACCTACCATTCTCTTTTACGTACAAAACAGCTTGCTCAGCCTTCTGCAATAATCCTTCAAGTGATACACCATCATGTGGATAGACTGAAATACCGACTGATGCAGAGATGAAATACTCTTGATGATTGTAATAGAAAGGTTTTGTAAAATCACTGAGAATCCGCTGTACCAATGATTCTGTGCTGTCAATGGAATGGTTCCGGAAAGAGATAATGTATTCGTCCCCTCCATTTCGATACAGCTTACAATCCTTTCTACAAACCATTTTTATTCTGTCGGCAATCATCTTCAGCATTTCATCCGCACCATTGCGGCCAAGAGAATCGTTAATCGTTTTAAAGCGATCCAAGTCTAAATGAATAAAAGACAAATATTCATCACTTTTCTTTGCATAGTCGGCATCCACTTTAAAATGTTCTTTTAATGCACGTCGGTTCCATAAACCCGTCAATTGATCGTGATAAGATAAAAACAATAACTTTTCATTATTCTTTTGATGATAAGAAGTATCGCGCAAAATCAAGTGAATTTCATCAATTGATCCGTTAATTTTTACAGGAATTGCTTTTATATAGGAAGTCACATACTTTCCTTTTTTATGAAAGAATGATATCCCTTCCATTTCTAATGACTCACCGGCAAAAGCCCGTGCGATAAAGTGATCGAATTCCTCTTTCTTTTCATCACTCAAAAGATCGATGACAGAACGTCCGGACAGTTCTTTCATTCGATAACCAAACGCATTATGAACGGATATATTTGCGTACGTAATACGATTGCTGCGATTAATTGTAATAATCGGATCTAAATTATGCTCAATTACTGACATATATTTTTGTTCGAATTCTATACGGATTTTCTGTTCTTCCAATAGCGCTTCTTGTGAACGTAATTCAATCACATACATTTCTTGATAGTGTTCTGAAGCTTGGCGAATGATAATTGACTCAAATATGTGAGCTTGTTCATATATTTCATAAGCGATCTGGTTTTTACTCGTTTGTGTAGAGCACATTGTACCTATCTGTTTACGTAAAGGCGCCCAGAATGGTCCAAAGTAGCTGGCCGCGTCTAGCCCTTCACTTTCTTCAAAAAACCGCTTTGCTTCTTCGTTTGTGGACAGAACCGTCCAATCGTCGCCGTGCATACTGCCGATCAGGATGGCAAGACTGTGAGGATGTTGTTGTAAATATGTACACAGTGTTTCGTCATGATGTTCTTGTACAGTTTTATTCTCCATGTATGCCTCCATGCATGTCGATTGTCTTTTAACGAGCAGTAGGGGGACATCTCTTGCTAAGGGCGATCATTATACATGTTTTCCTACTATTCTACGTTATTTTACAAGTATACCTTTTTATTCGACAAAAAAATAGTGTCTCTACGTAAATTTCTGTAAACGAACCGTAGTACCGTACACATATGTCACGAAGAGTTAAGACGATGATCAATGAGTTTTGGTATTAAATCGTAGCGTAATCTGTGTGAAATTCATCTCTACTTCATTTTAGTTTCAACTATGCTATGATAGGAGGACAGACGACAATATTTGAGCGGAGGATAAAAGTGACTAACGAAGAAAGAATACAGCAATTGGCAATCGCCATCTATACCGTGAACCGACACGCCAAAACAGCTACGAATAATCGTGAGTTGTATACATTGAAAAACAAAGCGATTCAACAACTCCTTCGAAATGGGGATGCCCAAAAAATCGGTTTGCATTTTATTGAGAATCCTCAATTAAGCAAACAAAGCTCAACAGTTCTTGTGGCATGCAGTGATTTTCTCTTTCATACCTTACCAACAAAAGAAGACTTCACATCTCTCCCTCACCTTGGCAATCAAGACCAACAATTCCGAAACCCTCAAATCCATATGAATTTAAAAGCAGCTAAAGAATTGTTGCTATCATTCATTGGTGAAGACTCTGTCGTACACCAAACTCCTCCTAAAAAAAGACCTGCAATAAAGGAACACAAAACCAAACGAATGTCACATACACAACCCTTCCGTTCCTCTTACTTAGATGGGAAGTAAGTGTAGGATCACCAAAGAGTTGACATTGCGTGACGAACATCAAACAGAAAAAAACGCGTAAAAGCAATCGGCCTTTTCCTTTGCTTTCACGCGTTGTTCTATTTTTCACTAATACAAACAGCATGCCACCCTCTGTTTCTTGTACCTTTAACTCCATCTATCAATCAATTCTTATATTTCATAAATAACACTTGAGTACCTTTTTCTCCATACCCTTCCTCTATTAACTCTGCATATAAATCCTTTGCCATTTGAAGACCAGGAAGAGCTACTCCCATCCTATCAGCTTCCTCCAAAGCAATTTTCATATCTTTCACAAAATGCTTTACGTAAAAACCCGGCTCAAAATCTCCTTTTATGATTCGAGGAGCCAAATTGGACAATGACCAAGATCCCGCTGCACCTGTTGCAATGGACTGTAATACAGTATCTAAATCCAGACCCGCTTTCTTTCCATAGACGAGTGCTTCACAAACGCCAATCATGCCTGTCGCAATAGCGATTTGGTTACACATTTTTGTATGCTGGCCAGCCCCTGAAGGACCCTGATACACAATTTGCTTACCGAATAGTTGTAAGAAAGGTAGCGCCCTTTCGAACACTTCTTCAGCCCCTCCACACATAATAGAAAGTGTACCATTTTGTGCCCCAACATCTCCACCCGATACTGGCGCGTCTAGTGTATACAAACCTCTTTCCCTCGCATCAGCATCCATGCGCTGCGCTAACGAAGGGCTGGAAGTCGTCATGTCAATAAACAAAGCCTGAGAATTAGCATTCTCTAAAATCCCGCCACTACCGTAGAACACTTCCTCCACATCAGTTGGGTAACCGACCATCGAAAAAATAACGCTCGCCCCTTCAACCGCTTGCCCAACTGTTTCAGCCCATTTAGCCCCAAACTGAAGCAGTTCCTCCGCTTTTGCTTTTGTTCTCGTATAAACTGTGACTTCATGTCCCGCTTGCAACAAATGCTTTACAATACTTTTACCCATTACACCCGTGCCAATGAACGCTATTTTCGCCTTCTCCAAGTTGACCCCTCCAATATATGTATTACTCTCATTATAAACAATGTTCAACAAAAAAAGGAGGACAAAACCTGAAAAGGTTCTGTCCTCAAAAGGGGGAAATGAGAATGTTGCTGTGTTCAATCATACTATGCCCTGATCATACAAAGGTTAAACCTATTTCGTAAAAAAGTTTTCCTTTATTTTTTCAAGTGCTTGTAAAAATGTGTTTTGCTCCAATTCTGAAGGGATATAGGCACCGTAACGAACATCATTGTAAAGCGTTACAACAAGTACTTCCTGCTTCCACCCCATTCTCGCAAACCATTCAGAGACAGTCTCACCTTGAAACCGAGAAAAATTGTATTTTTTTGCTTCTAACTCAAAACTTTCAAAAGCTTGTCTAACAACATCTCGCGCAATTGAATAATCATACGTTAGTTTAAGAGGACTCACGTTATTCCGCTTTCTCCCTTTAGATGTAAACGTATACGGTTCTTTCTTCTCTATCTGCTTTGTTCTTCGTTTTCTTCTAAACAAGTAAATTGTTGCAGCAAGTAATAAAAAAGCAGTCACCGCAAACATCGTATATTCAAAAATACTTCCTTCGTCCCCAAACACTTTTGCCTCTTCTTGCATTTCAAAATCAACGGCACTCGACTCATCTTCCAATTCCTCTTGAATTTTTGTAGCTTCACGGTTAATATACTCAACAAGCGGACTCGTCGCTTTACCGAACAGCGTGAACAATCCGTTGAATAAAAAACCCATTAACATGAATAATCCAAGACGCACAGGTTTCAAGCCAAATGCGATAAGTGCAAATACTGCACTGCCTAGCCCAATAATGGAGAAGAATATTCGATTGGCATCGACTAATTTAAAATTAGCTAATTTGCGGCTATTACTCCAAATCGTCAACATTCGCACAAAGAAATACAGAAATGTGATAACAAGATAGATGACAACCTGCTCCTGAATCCTAACTCCAGGGTTATCCATTGGAAACAATAACCGAACAAGAACTGTTAGTATGACAAATACAAATGTATTTACGAATAAAAACGGCCAACCATGAATGCGAGAACCATTAAAATTCCCTTGTATCCGCCACAATGCAAACAAGAATATAAACCAGCCGCTCATAAGCGGAACACCTGCAAACAAAACTAGCATCGTCAAACTTAAGGCCAAACCTATACCCAGCCCTATTGAATAATCACGCTTACTAAACAAGAAATAGCTTACAATGCCTCCAAATAACGCAATCAAGATCCATACAAACGCTACAACCGCATGAACTTCTTGTGGAAAGAAAGCAAAAATGTAAGCCAGGAGCGATAACTCAACAATCAAGCGCTCGGAATTACTGAATCGGTTCCTGTCATCTTCAATTCTGGCTTCTCCCATCCATTTTCATCCCTTTCAAAAGAAGTATCGACTGTAACTGTATAACGTCTTTCCCACTGATGAACAATCCTTTGAAACCTTTCTTGAACATGAGAGATAAGTATAATCGTTGGAGAGAGCTGACCTGAACTCTCCATATGTTTCATCATCTCCTCAAAAGGCATTTTCGCATAACGATCTGAAATTTGCGCCATCATTTCCATTACCTCTTGAAAGTGCAATTTTCCAGAGCCACTTGGAATGAACAAGTAGGGTCTTCCTCCCAAAGTACGCAAATTAATGGCAACCGCATAAGGAATCTCATTTTTCGTACAATAATCCGCGTATGCGACAAGCCGTTCAATTTTTGCTTCAAAGTCATGATAACCTCGGTCTTTCTCAAGCGCGTTCATCATCAAAACAATCATTTGTGCACTAATTGGCTGAAATTCTTTCGTCTGCAGTTTTTGCATTCTCGCAGAAGCTGACCAGTGAATCTGATCAAATCGGTCATTGGGCATATAATCACGCGTACCGATCGGTTGGAAAGGATCAACAAACAATGACTGCCGTTGTTGAAATTCTCCTGGTTTAAAAGGCGATGGTGTCAGCTCTCTTCCTAACTTCGTAATTCTTGGGTATACGATACTTTTATAACTGACTACATCTTTTAGTTCCATATTGACTGAACCATCCCCAAACATATGAGGAATTTCCAGCAACACCCTCGTTATTCTTGATTTGCCTCGTTTTTTCCCTTCTAACGGAATACGAATTTCTGTCGTTTCATGACGACCAATTGCAAAAGGAATATAAATATCATAGATTCCACTAAAGTTTTTCATTAACAAATTTTTCGGTGCAACCGAATCTTCCATTGACAAAACAAGTGTGCCGTTCCAAATAGGGACCCTACCGTTCTCAAATTCCATTATGAGTTCTTCGTCATGCCCAATTAAGATTCGTTTTTGTTTCGCTTTGAATCGAACAGTCAACCCCTCTCCAATTTTGGAGAAATAATAATTCTGAAAAGCCAACATTGCAAATACTGAAGCAAAACAAGCCGCTAGTGTAGATAAACCAAACACTGCACAGAGTAGAAATAATGTAAGTGTAAGGAGCATGCCGTTGTAGATCGCCTTGAACCCATGCTCATAGCGGATCCAATTCATCATACAGTCGCCTCAATCGGAGCAGTCACATGATTGACAATTTCATTCAACACTTCCTCTACCGAGCGTGTTAACATACCTTCTGTCGATAACTCCAGTCGATGCAATGCAGCAGGTGCCACAATCGCTTTCACATCATCCGGTGTAGCATACTTCCTGCCTTCTATATATGCTTTTGCTCTAGTGGCTTGTAGGATTGCAAGTGCAGCTCGTGAACTTAACCCAAGTTCCATCATAGGGTGTTCTCTTGTAGCTCGAACAATCTTTAGAATGTATCTTTCAATATCTTCATGGACAGTCACTTCTCCGGCTTCTTTTGCCCATTGACGGACAAGTTGAGCGTCGACAAGCGCTTTTGTTCGAATTTCTCCAGGTTTAGAACCATATTGGCGCAAAATCTCATGTTCTTCATCAAATGAAGGATAATCGATTGTCAATTTAAATAGAAAACGATCTAACTGAGCAGCCGGTAACGGAAAAGTTCCCTGCTGAGATTCAATAGGATTTTGTGTGGCAATGACCATGAATGGAGTAGGCAATTCAATCGTTTCTCCATCAATCGTTACCTGCTTCTCTTCCATAGCTTCCAACAAACTTGACTGTGTACGTGGGGTCGCTCGATTCACTTCATCCGCTAAAAGGATATTCGCTTGTACAGGTCCTGCTTTTAAGACAAACTCCTGTGTTTGTGGATTAAAAAATCGAATACCTGTCACATCGGACGGTAGTACATCCGGGGTGAACTGAACACGTTTAAAAATCCCTTTGAATGTATTGGCAAAACTTTTTGCCATCATTGTCTTACCGGAACCCGGCACACTTTCAAGCAACACATGCCCTCCTTGTAAAAGGGCAATTAACAATAGATCAAATTCCTTTTCTCTCCCCACAACCGCTTCATTCAATTCTTCTCGAAACTCTTGTAACGTCACCATTTTACATAATCCTCCCTATTCCCCTAATCATCTATTATCCCGGCAACTCGTCTATTGTTTGGAGCGCATTCAATAAACGATCAAGTTCTTCACTCACTTCAATCGTCTCTTTAGAAGAAATCCCCTTTTCTAACGCTATCGCACTCAACTCTTGACGCGTCAATTCGATTTGTTCTTCCAATAAACATCTCATGCGCTAGCCTCCCGAGAATAATAGTTTTAAAAGTCTAGTATAACCTATTTTACAAATAATTAGAAACGTTTTAACAATCTCGTTGTTTCTTATGAAATTGCACAATTTTTTGAGTGAAAACCTTTACGAATTGAACATTTTAAGGCACACTATAAAAGATAATCTGTTTAAGGAGCTGGCGAACTATGAAAATCGCAGAAGTTGGCAACATTATAGAATTCAGAGATGGTTTACAAGGGATTGTTGAAAAAGTAAATGAGAACTCTGTCATTGTCGATTTGACATTCATGGAAAACTTCGATGAACTTGAGCTGGAAGAAAAAACAGTTGTCAACCATAAACGGTATACAATTATTCATGGAAGTGATCAGTGAAACGTTTCAGCCAATGATACGTCCAATTAGTAAATGGGAGGGATTATGAATGAAGATTAAATTTAAAATTTTATACACCGGGCTTGCCGCAACCCTACTCCTTGCAGCATGCGGCACAGAAAGCAACAATGAAGAACCCGCTAAAGAAAAACAAGAACAGTCGGTCAATCCTTCAGAGGAAAGTTCGACTGATGAGAGTACGACAACTGACGGTACCGAGGAAAGTGGTAGCGACGATTCAGAAACTTCTTCTTCGGACTCTTCCGATGAGCTGGCAGATGCTACGTTGACAGAAAGCGATGAACAACCCTATGCACTTAAAGTGTTACCTGGCTACACATTAACAAGTGAAGAGCCTGGCCGAGATAGCTTGTACTCAAATACCAATGAGTCAGCGTTTATGCGCATTGAAACTAAAACTGCAGAAGATGGCTTGTATGATTACCTTGCGGAAAATATGCAAGAAGTTTTAAAAGCCTCAAGTGATGGAGTTGAACCCGAAGAAGTGAATGATGTCTACACTAACTCCAACGAGGGTGTGTCAAACGTTCAAGCTTTTAAAGTAGAAACCGCTACAGGTCCCGTCACAGGAGTGCTTTTTGAAAAAGGGGATATGATTGTCAGATTGACAATTTTTGATGCTCAAGATGGAGAATTTACAAATGATTTTCTAAAAATGGGCGAAACCATTCAATGAATAAAGGAAAGAGAGTGGGACAAAACTCTAAATAGACCGTTACTCTGCGCTCCAAAAGGCACGCTTTCCGCGGGGCGCGCTTGAGCCTCCTCGTCCGCTGCGCTTCCTGCGGGGTCTCAACATTCGCGCTACAATCCCGCAGGAGTCGGCCTTTTTCCGCTCCGATTCACTCATGATTCGAAAAGAAACATTGGAAAAATATAAAAAAACTGCATGACGGCGAATTAGCTACCATATTGCAGTTTTTTTATGTTATGTCCCAGCCTCTTTTTAAGTATGATTAATAATAAGTTCGACTTTAAGATAAATCCCTAACTGATAAGCCTAATTTTTTTATAAGATGAATTGCATGTTCTTGTTCTTCAGCACTAAGTGTCGACATGATTCCAGCAATATTCTCTTCATGGGAGGGAAAGATCTCTTCAATTAACGCTGTACCTGCTGGTGTAATCGACATATACGTAATTCTTTTATCCTCCATACTGGAAACCCTTTCAAGGAGTCCTCTTTTTTCAAGCTTATCTACAACATATGTCATAGACCCACTTCGTAATAAAATTTTTTGACCAATTTTTTGAATAGGCTGCCTTCCTTTGTGATGCAACAATTCTAATACCGCAAATTCAGTTGGATTTAAATCATAGGTTTCAATTAACTTGTTCGCTTCTTCCAAGACGACTTTGCTTGCCCTCGAAAGGACAATAAATAACTTTAATGCACGGGCCGTATCCTTACCATTCGCCATTATTCAAATCCACCTTCTATTATTCCTTAACTCTGTGACACTATTATACTGTTCAGTTGAAGGAAGTGTCAAAATATCCATTGTTATGAAACAATCGTCCGTTTGCAATTCATCATTTCGTTAGCAGCCTCATTCTTTTTTGGCAATGTCAACACGAATTTTGTCCCGATTTCCAGTTGACTTTCTACCGCAATCGTTCCTCCATGCTCTTCTACTGTCTTCAAGACGAATGGTAAACCTAAACCTGTACCACCGGGCTTTGAGCTAAAAAAGGGCATGAAAATTTGATTCACTTGATGCAAGGTCATTCCTTTGCCTGTATCTTTAATTGTCAACATTAATTTTTTGTCTTCTTCTGAAAGCTGAATTGTCAAAATCCCACCGTGTTCCATCGATTCCAGGGCATTCTTGAAAAGATTCAATAAGACTTGTTTAAATTTATCTGGGTCACCATGCAGAAGTGGACTTTCCTTTACACGAATATCGGTATCAATTTCAATTCCTTCCATAAGTGCTTTTGGTTGTAACACTGCCACCATTTCATCTACTAGAATTTCCAGTGAAAAAATACTCTTCTTCTTTACAGACGGTTTTGACAGCACTAGCATTTCTCCCAGAATCGATTCCATCCGATCGATTTCATCTTCAATAACGGATATATACCGTTTTGAATCGTCTGAAGCGGATGCTTTTAATAACTGTGTAAATCCTTTTAACGTTGTTATCGGGTTACGAATTTCATGCGCAATGCTCGCTGCAATCTGACCAACTGCTGATAGAGATCCTGAATGTGCCAATTGGACTTGAAGGTTCTCTTTTTCTGTTGAATCGGCCATTTGAATAATATACATATTTGTTTCTTGATCGTAATACGTAGTAATATGATAATGACGCGTATCTTCCTGTGTCCGTTGGTACGATTTAAATGTTTCTACACAACCTTGTCTTTTCACAGTTTCACATAATTCCGCAAAGTTATTGGTATTTCTAGAATCGATGATGGAGAGGACTGTAGAAATGTTTTCGCCAATCAGTTCTTCCCGTCTTCGGTTGATGAAAACAGTATGCATGGCGTTAACGTCCCTAATGATTCCCTCCTGGTCCACGAGGAGGATGAAGTTGGATGATTGGTTAAATGCATTAACATATGTTTTCATTGAGGGGAGCATTTGAAGATGAACAGCATCAAACATTACGATCATTTTATTAACATCAGGAACAAAGAGTAACTGCATATCCACAGGATGCTTTTCGGTTAACATGACTTTCTTCGGCATCATTTCCATCATCATGCATCCTGATCGTTTAGCTTTACGCGTAAATTTTTCGAAAGCTTCATACGATGATGCATCTAGTAATTGGACGATATTTCGATTCGTTACACTGTCAAAACACAGTTTGAATGCTTCATTTTCATACAGGACGTTTCCATCCATATGCAAGATGAGACCCGGTCGAAGGCTGTCATCCACTAGGAACGACAAACTTTTTCTCGTTTTTTCAAGATCACTCAATTTGATACCTCCTATGTCATTTGTAGACAATATGAGCAATGAATAGATTTGATGAGAAGAAATACATTTTTAATAATTATCTTTATTTTTGATTATTTCATATTCCTACACACATTAAAATAGTCACATATAACTAATTACACGTATCAAGACACACTACTTAAATACTACTAAAAAAGGTGAAAAAACATGAACATTATCCTTACTACTCTAAATGCAAAGTATATTCATACGAATTTAGCGATCCGTTCCTTAAAGGCATATGCACAACCTGAATATGAACCAGTACTTACGGAGTACACAATTAAAGATCCCATTTTAAATATTGTAGCAGATATCCATCAAAAAAAACCAAAAATTGTCGGATTCAGCTTATATATTTGGAATATAGAAGAATCCTTAAAAGTAATTCGAACGTTGAAAAAGACGAACCCAGATTTAATTATCATTGCAGGCGGACCTGAAGTCACATATGATTACGATAAATGGTTGGAAAAAGTTCCCGAAATCGATGTAATTGTTATTGGAGAAGGCGAAAGAACATTTAAACAATTGTTAGATTACTACGCAGGTAAGATAGATTTAACAGAAGTCCAAGGGATTGCCTACATAGAAAATGGCATCTTCAAAGCAACTCCTCCTGGACCAAAGCTCGACTTACGTGAAGTACCTTCACCATTTAGGTTTCATGAAGACTTACCCCACCTCAGTAACCGTGTCACCTACATCGAAACGAGCAGAGGATGTCCGTTTTCTTGTCAGTTCTGTTTATCGTCAATCGAAGTTGGCGTTCGGTATTTCAATCGGGAGGCAATTAAAGACGATATTCGATATTTAATGAAAAATGGAGCGAAAACAATCAAATTCGTTGACCGCACATTCAATATTAGTCGAAGCTATGCGATGGAAATGTTTCAGTTTTTAATTGATGAACATGTGCCAGGTACGGTTTTTCAATTTGAGATTACAGGTGACATTATGCGCCCTGAAGTCATCAATTTCTTAAATGAGAATGCCCCTGCCGGTCTATTCCGATTTGAAATTGGTGTCCAATCGACAAACGATTTGACGAATGAATTAGTGAAGCGACGACAAAATTTTGAAAAGCTTTCTCGAACAGTCACAATGGTAAAAGAAGGAGGAAAGATCGCACAACACTTAGATTTGATTGCCGGGTTGCCTGAAGAAGATTACAACTCCTTTAGACGTACATTTAATGATGTATTCGCGATGCGTCCTGAAGAACTGCAGCTAGGTTTCCTTAAGCTGTTGCGCGGAACAGGGTTACGAATCCAAGCGGAACAATACGGTTATACGTATATCGATGAGGCACCCTATGAAATCCTTTCGAATAATGTGTTAACGTTCGATGAGATTCTTCAGATTAAACAGACCGAAGACGTACTCGAAAAATATTGGAATGACAATCGTATGCCACGAACAATCGAGTATATTGTTTCTCATGTATTCGAGACACCGTTTGACTTCTTCCAACAATTCGGGACCTACTGGGAGACGCGTGGCTGGTCAAGAATCGGGCATCAGTTGCAAGACCTCTACACACGTCTCCAAGCATTTTTAGAGGAGACTGAACGAGGGGACATGAACATCATCCGTAGTCTCATGAAAATCGATTATTTAGCTCACCATTCGTTCCAACCGCGTCATATTTGGTGGGATGTAGAGCTTGATGCCAATGAATTAACTAGTCTTGAACAACGTATTTTACAAGATGAGCATTATCTTAAAGACATCGTCACGCCCACACGTTTAACAGAACGCAATATCCGTAAACATACGTTCATCACACCGATCAATGTACGACCAAATGGAGATGATGCAATGGCGTACTGCATGGAAAAAGGCTACTTAATAACCTTCTTTTGCCGTGGACACAAACCACAATTCCGTTTTATGCGTGAATCAATTCGTTCAACTGATAAAATAGCCATGGACTCGATTACAGTCCGATAAAAAAACGCGTGCGACCGGATAACGGTCCACGCGTTTTTTTATTATTTCCCTCATCCAATAATGACTCGTTCTTTTGGATACGTATAAGGTCTTTTATTCGTCTTTCCACCTAATGTATATAAGAACGAAATAAGTCCCACTCTTCCGATAAACATTAAAATCATGATAATTACTTTACCGACAACGGATAAATCAGATGTAATACCAAGTGACATCCCACACGTACCGAACGCGGATGTGATTTCAAACAACAATGCGACTACCGGGATATTCTTTTCAGTTACGAGCAATATTAACAATGCAGTCATGACCATCATTGCCGCAAGAAGGATGACAGCATATGATCGATACACGTCCACAAGCTTCACTTCACGCCTAAAGATATTGATGACGTTATTTCCACGTGCAAAGTTTATGAGGAACAATATAGCGATTGCAAACGTCGTCGTTCGAATTCCGCCTCCCACTGAGCTTGGAGAAGCACCTATGAACATTAACGATGAAATGAAAATATCTGTCGCATCACTAAATTTTGTAATATCATACGTCGTCAATCCTGCTGACCTTGCCGATACTGAATGAAAGAGAGACGTAAATATCTTTTCATGCCATGTCATTCCTTTAAATGAATGAAATGATTCCAAAATGAAAATCATAATTGCGCCCCAAACGAGCAACAATCCGAATGTTGCCGTAGTAATTTTCGTAAATAACGAAAAGCGGAAGTTTGGAACTTTTTTAGAAAAATACCCTTTCACTTCAATAAGGACAGGAAAACCGATCGCCCCAAGAATGATGAGCACCATTATGACGGACTGAACAAAATAATCATTATAATAGGGATGTAAGGATGCTCCTGTAATGTCAAAACCGGCATTTGTCGTTGCAGACACGGACATAAACATCCCGTTAAGCAACGCTTCACTAAATGTGTCATAAAAACGCATAATGTATAACGTTAAAATGACACCACCCGTAATTTCGATAATGAAAATAATCCCAACAATTTGTTTTATGAGCTGCACAACACCAGCAAATGAATATTGGTTATGATCGACCATTATTAATTGACGTTCCCGCAAGCCAATTCTCTTTTTCACGAGAAGCCAGAAAAATGTACCTATCGACATAATACCGATTCCACCTAATTGCAGCACAAGCATTAACATACAGAGACCGAAAACGGTATAAGTATCCCCTATGCTGATGGGTGTTAAGCCTGTTACACTGACAGCACTGACAGCGGTGAAAAGACTATCAATAAAGCTAACTTTAACGCCAGGCAAATAGACACCAGGCAAATTCAGTAATAAAAATGAACAAGCAATTGCCAAAAAATAATAAAATACGATTACTTGCGCAGGGGTGAATCTATGCAAACTCTCCTTTGTAAGCTTCTTCATGCCATCAGTACCTTTCTTTGTAGAAGGAATCATCTATCTAGTTTAGAGAACTTTACCTAAAAAAGAAAGGATTGCGGTATCCCAACACGTTCATCCTTCAAAAAGTCCTTTTTCAACTGTACGCAAACAGTGGGTGTAAAGTTTCAATAAATCCGTCCACAGACATAAAAATGATTATCTCAAATGTCTCTTTGCAACGCAATCATTTTTTTAACTCGATAAATAGACAAAGAAAAAGCCGATACACCTCTTAAGATGTACCAGCTCTCAATCATTATGCCTTTTTACGTTTTGTCGCAAGTGCAGTCAAATAACCGAAAAGAACAATCGCTCCAAGGACAGTCCAGAAAATGACCTTCCAAAGTGTTGAATGCGGGAATGCCGTATCAATGATCGCTAACTTTTCATGTCCTAATGCAAGGACTGCCAATTTGACGCCTACCCACCCAACAATAATAAATGCCGTTGTTTCCAGTACTGGATATTTTTCAATAAGGATGACAAACTGTCTAGCCGCAAATCGGATTAAGACGAGGCCGACAATACCACCAATCAACATGACGGTGAACTGACCACCATTAATACCACCGATATGGAAATCACCAAGTTCAGGTAAGGTCACTGCCAACGCTACAGCAGCAAGCATTGAATCGAGCGCGAAAGCGATATCCGCCAACTCAACTTTCAGCACCGTCATCCAAAAGCCGGATTGTTTCCGTGGTTTCTTGGTCGCATGGCCATCTGCACCTTTCCCTTTATCCATTAAACTCTTAATGGCGATGAACAATAGATAGACTGCTCCTAACGCTTGAATCTGCCAGATATTCACCAAAAACGTAATCATGAACAATGCCGCGAAACGGAAAACAAATGCTCCAAGCAATCCGTAAAACAACGCTTTCTTCTGTTGGACTTTCGGCAAGTGTTTCACCATAACCGCCATAACAACTGCATTATCAGCTGCCAATAGACCTTCTAAAAAGATCAAAACGACTAGCACCCATGCGTATTCCAATAAAATTGCTTCCAACTAAATTTCCTCCTTATTTTCACAAAATAAAAAACCCTCACCTAATAAAGGCAAAGGTCTCGCTAAGTCAGAAATTTTCAAAACGAAAAATCCAGCTATCATAACCGATGGACAACGCCCATGTATTGACGACTATGAAATAGGTTTCCCTATAGCTACTCCCCTTTGACAACCGTCAAAAGAAATTTAATTAAGTTGCTGAGTGCTCTCCTATCATTATATCACTAATCGTTTTCGAGGACAATTACTTACGAAAAAAAATCACAGTTCTTTCCACCTCACTTTCTAAGATGAATTGAAACACCGATATCGTCGATTCTGCTTATATATAGTCTTTCAAAAAGAATACTTACACTTCTAATTCATTAAAAAACCCTTGGAAGCTACCTTTGAGCAAGCTTCCAAGGGTTTCATTCATTCAGGTTCAACTGCGCGTCTTCTCGTCTGGCGATCGAACAAACTATAAATGATGGGTACAATATAGAGCGTCAAAAATGTTGAACTGATCAATCCACCGATGACCGCAATCCCCATCGGTTGGTTCATCTCTGTCCCTTCTCCTAACCCGAGTGCTAATGGTAACAATCCTAAAATGGTCGTCAAAGCAGTCATCAAAATCGGCCTTACACGGTCCCTTACTGAAGCGATGATTGCATCATAGGATGACATGCCCGCTTCCTTCCGTTGATTAATATAATCAACAAGGACAATACCGTTATTGACGACAATTCCAACGAGTACTAGCACCCCAATTACCGCTGTCACACTGATTGGGGTAGAGGTTACGAAAAGTCCTAACGCCACACCGATAACCATTAACGGCACAGAAAACATAATGACAAATGGATACTTGAACGATTCAAACTGAGCAGCCATAACAATGTACACTAACACGACAGCCAACACGATTGCTAATAACATGTCATTGATCGCACTCTCAAACAGTTCTCTGTCTCCCCCATAAGCCATTTCGGTCTCATCAGGTAAATCAATTTTGTCAATGAGCGTATTCACTTCTGCAGTCATTTCACCTAATGATAAAGAGGATTCGTATTTGACATCAAATGTTACTGAATGCGCTTGGTCGACCCGTTGGATGGACACAGGACCTTCAGCGACTGAAATGGTCGCAACATCTTTCAAAAGAACGAATTGCCCCGTTTGCGTTCGTAATTTAATATTTTTCAACGCCTCAATACTGTCCCGAAATTTTTCATCATACTTCACCAAAACAGAAACGACGTCTTCTTTGTCATCTACAAACTGTGTAGCAAAAGCACCACGAGTAATCGTATTGACGGTTTGAGCAATTTGATAAGGTGCAAGTCCTTGTTCAAATGCTTTCTCACGATTGACGTCAATATGGATTTCTTGTATCGTGTCTTGCAAATTATTAGAGACTTCTAATACGCCATCCATCCTTTGCAGCTCATCATTCAGTTTGACAACAGAACTGTTTAGCCGCTCTTCATTCGTATCTTGCAATGAAAACGACAAGGTGTTCGGACTGGATCCAGCAGCCGTTTGCATATTGAAGCTAACGCGTGCATCTTCGCCTACTAGGTCCAAAACTTCCGGTTGTACATCATCTACAAATTCAAACACAGACCGTTCTCGATCCTCCATAGGAACAAGTTTGACATACATTTCAGCAGTGTTGGATTCGGAACCCCCTTGTGCCATACTTTGCTGTGTTCCCCCGACTAGACTGACATACACCTCAATGTCTTCTTCCTTTTTCAACCTTGTCTCAATCTTTTCAACAACCTCATTTGTGGATGAAAGTGCTGAACCATTTGGCAAATCGATTGCAATACTGAAGAACCCTTCATCTGTTGCAGGTAGAAATTCTGTTCCAACTTTGAATAAGCTAAAACCACTTCCAGCGAGTAACAATACTGTCATCGTCAATACGATGGCACGATGTTTTAACGACCATTTCACAGATCGCTCGAAATTGTTTACTGTTTTAGAACGCCGTCTCCTTGCTTCCAAGTTCTTACGTGGTTTCTTTAACATTCGACTAGCCATCATTGGTACTACCGTCAAAGCAACGACAAGCGAAGCAAACAAACTAAAGGAAATCGTCAACGCGAACTCTGTAAAGATTTGTCCAATCAATCCGCTAATAAAAATGACTGGAACGAATACAGCTAACGTCGTTAATGTCGAAGCCGTAATGGCTCCACTAATTTCCTTCGCCCCATCTCGAGCAGCTTCCACTCGATCTTTCCCCATTGCCAAATGCCGTTCAATGTTTTCGATGACAACAATGGCGTTATCTACAAGCATTCCGATGCCAAGTGCCAATGCACCAAGCGTCATAATATTTAACGAAAAATCGGCAAAAAACATCAGCACGAATGTGACAATGACCGAATAAGGTATCGCCACTCCTATAATAATCGGGCTTTTAATGCCTCGTAAAAATAAAAACAGAATGACCATTGCAAACAAACCACCAAGAAGTAAAGATTGGCCGATGTTCCCAATTGCCAACTTGACATAATCCCCTTGGTCAAACAAAATATCCGCTTCAATGTCCTTAAAGTTCTCTTTTGCAAGCAATGCATCCAGCGATTCCTTGAAAGCTGTCGATACTGTCGCTGTATTCGCACCTGACTCCTGCAATACAGACATGAGCACTGCTTGTTCATCATTCGCTCTCGTTTCAGATGTTGCTTTCGGTTCAACAAGCGCAACATCTGCAACATCTGCAACTTTTACTTTCTTACCTGTTAACGGATCCATATTAATCAGTACATTACGAATATCTTCGACAGACGTTAACGAGCTGAGAATCCGAGTCGTCAATTGTTTTCCATCATCCGTTTCAATTGGCTCACCTGGCATCGATATATTATTTGCCTGGATTGCTTGCACGACATCCGATTGGACAAGTCCGTAACTGCCTAATTTGTTCTGGTCAAGTACTACTTGGACTTCTTCCACTAATTTGCCGGATACCGTTACACTCGCAACACCTTCCGTCCGGCGTAATTCTTTCTCAAGTTGCTCCGCAAGATTCCGAATATCCGCATCCTCAGTCGAAGTCCGTAACGATAACTGAATGACAGGAAATTGCGACGGATCAAATTTCATAAACCGGGGAGCATTTGAACCTTCCGGAATTGGCACTTGATCAATCCGCTGTAAAATATCTAGCTGCACATCATCAATCTTTGTAGACCAATCAAACATTAATAAAATGAAATTCGCACCTTCCTGCGACGAAGATTGCATCGATTTCAATCCAGGTGCTGTTGATAAACTATCTTCTAACGGTTTCGTCAACTTTTCACTTACTTCAGTTGAAGAAGCCCCAGGATAATTTGTTACCACAACCGCTACAGGAGGATTTAATTCTGGAATTAATGTCACTGGAATTTTTAAAAAAGATACCGCTCCAAGAATAACGACAAGAAACATCGTCACAATCGTAAAGACCGGTCTCTTTATTGCAAAATTACTGATCTTCATGCGCCCATTCCTTTCTACATCACCACATCACTATATCCATCATATTGAATGTAGTTATGAACATCAAACACGAACTCTCACCATCCCCCAACTCTCTTCTCAAAATTCCATCACTCTGTCACACATCCCCTAACCAAACAAACTTTAAACAAGTCACTCAGCACATATCTTCCGAGAACGCAGCATTCTTTCCCCGTTTGCCGCATAAATTCCTAGAACGCCGCATTTCTTTCCCTGTTCGCGGCATAAATCCCCAGAACGCAGCATTCTTCCCTCGTTCGCAGCATAAATTCCCAGAACGCCGCATTACCTCCCCATTCGCCGCATAAATCCGCAAAACGCCGCAATCTCCACCCACTTCGCCGCAAAAAATCCACTAAACAAAAATTCCCCATACCTAAAACATAAAACCCTAATTTGTCAAAACCCATTTTAGCGCGTCTGCTACTTCCTAACACTTCAAGCTATCCACGGAACAATTATGCTGGCCAAATATGTAAACTAACTTTACCTTCGGCGAATGTCTTTCCTCTAAACAAAGCAACCCATCTGAACGCGGCATATTTCCCCCGTTCGCCGCATAAATCCGCAAAACGCCGCATTCTCCTCCCCATTCGCCGCATAACCCCGCAAAACGCAGCATTCTCCCCTCAACCAAAAAAGCCGAATAGACTCATTTCAAAGTCTATCCAGCCAAACCTAATCCTTATAACAAATTGTACAATCGAATATCTGGATACTTATCACCGAACCAGCGGAGTGCAAAATCATTCTCGAACAAAAAGACGAGGTTGTCGTATCGATCCTTCACGAGCATCGACCGTTGTCCTGTCATCGAATCTTTCACGTCACTTTCATTCTCAATCCAACGCGCCACCTTTGAACCAATATGTTCCATATGCACTTCAACGTTATATTCGTTCTTCATACGATGTTCGAACACTTCAAACTGTAGTTGACCGACTGCGCCTAACAGCACTTCTTCGGTATGCAGCGTCTTGTAATATTGAATAGCCCCTTCTTGCACAAGCTGAAGAATCCCTTTATGGAAATGCTTTGATTTCATAACGTTTTTCGCCGTCACACGAACAAATAGTTCAGGGGTAAACTGTGGCAATGCTTCAAATTGGAAGTTTGACTTTCCACCAACAACTGTATCGCCAATTTGATAGTTCCCAGTATCATATAAGCCGATAATGTCACCTGCAACCGCTTCATTCACCGTTTCACGGTCATCCGCGAGAAATTGCGTCGTTTGCGTCAACTTAACCGTCTTTGAAATACGCGGAATGGTGACGGACATACCTCTTTCAAAACTGCCTGAAACAATCCGGACAAACGCGATTCGATCTCTGTGCGCGGGGTTCATATTCGCCTGGATCTTGAAGATAAAGCCTGAAAATTCTTCAGCCTTTGGATCCACTGCCTGTTCATCTTTCGTCATTCTCGGCTGTGGTGAAGGCGCAAACTTTAAGAACGTTTCCAAGAATGTCTGCACCCCGAAGTTCGTCAGCGCACTGCCGAAAAATACAGGTGTTAATTCACCTTTTGCAACACGTTCAGTATCGAACTCGTTCCCTGCTTCATTCAACAGTAAAACATCTTCAAGCGCTTGCTTGTAATAGGACGTCTCTGTCATCGGATGTTCAACCGCAAGCTCACCGTCTTCATTTAACGGAAGAAAATGACTTTCCCCTTCAACACGCGCTTGCTCAATTCGTTGATTGTAACGATCGTACACGCCAATAAATTCTTTCCCCATCCCGATAGGATAATTCATTGCGTACGACTCGATTCCTAACACTTCTTCAAGCTCTTCCATCAATTCCAATGGCTCTTTACCTTGTCGGTCCATTTTGTTCATGAACGTAAAGATCGGAATGCCTCTCATCCGACAAACTTTAAACAATTTGATCGTCTGTGGCTCGATCCCTTTTGCCGAATCGACCATCATGACAGCTGCATCAACCGCCATTAATGTACGGTACGTGTCTTCACTGAAATCTTCATGGCCAGGGGTATCCAAAATATTTACTCGTTTACCATCATAGTCAAATTGTAAAACAGAAGACGTTACCGAAATTCCCCGTTGTTTCTCAATTTCCATCCAGTCGGAAGTGGCATATTTACCGGTTTTCTTCCCTTTTACAGTCCCCGCATCACGAATAGCTCCACCGAAGTAAAGCAGTTTTTCAGTCATCGTCGTTTTCCCGGCATCTGGATGCGAGATAATCGCAAATGTTCGCCGGGATAAAATTTCATCATGTATCGATTTTTGCATATAAATAACTCCTTCTTTTCCGCTTTTTTAAGCATAGACAGATTGCAATCCATTTTCAACATTTTTTTCTTCGGAATTAATCAAAATGAAAGAGCTGCCTAAACAGACAGCCCTTCTCACTATTATTGCTCACGAACTTGATGACCAAACTTCTTCTCTGCTTCTTCAAGCGCAATCATTGCATCTGAATGCGGAAATTTTTCCTTCCCGATAATTTGGAAATCCTCGTGACCTTTACCAGCGAAAATAATGATGTCTCCTTCATTAGCAACTGCAACTGCATGCCGAACCGCTTCCTCACGGTCTCCAATACACGCGTACTGGTCATGTTGCATGCCCACTTCAAGCTCTGAAAGAATTGACGCATATGGCTCGTCTCTCGGATCGTCTGTCGTCAAAATGACGTAGTCCGCAATCGAAGCCTTTTCTGCCATAAATGGACGTTTCAACCTGTCCCGATTGCCACCTGTACCGATGACAAAGATTAATTTTCTTTCAGTACCTTTATACGGTAATACAGCTTGAATCGCTTTTTCGATTGCATCCGGAGAATGCGCATAATCGACATAAATTGTGAGCGGTAAATCCGTCTCTACTTTCTCCATTCGTCCTTTTGCAGCTGGGATAACAGCTAGACCTTCAATTATCGACTCGATTTGAATTCCTTTCGCATACAACGCAGCAATTACAGCAAGTGCGTTGTAAACATTAAACTCGCCAATGAGTGCCATTGATACATTAAATTCGCCTTCAGGTGACTCCAAATGGAAAGAAGTCCCTTTATCACTTAAAACGATGTCTGACGCACGAAAATCGGCAGACTGATGAATTCCATACGTCAAGACAGGGAATGCGGTCATCTTTTTCATACGCTCTCCCCAAAGATCATCACGATTAACGATACCAAACTTCTTTTTCTCCAAGTCTTGTCCGAGTTGCGCAAACAAAAGACCTTTTGCATGGCCGTAATTATCCATACTGCCATGGAAATCCAAATGATCATGCGATAAATTCGTAAAGACAGCAATGTCAAACTCCGTACCTGCCAGCCTTCCTTCCAACAGACCATGTGACGATACTTCCATCGTCATCGTCGAACAATTTGCATTCGCCGCTTGTCGAATTAGCTGTTGAGTCGTCAAAACATCATTCGTCGTATTTTCAGTTTCAAACAACACACCATCCAAGTTAAACCCGATCGTCCCGGTCACTGCAGACTTTTCACCAATATGACGCAAAATCGCATGCATCATATTGCTGACACTTGTCTTCCCGTTCGTTCCTGTCACACCAATCATCGTCATTTCTTTGGAGGGATAACGATAAAACCGAGGAGCCAGTAATGCAATCGCTCGCATTGTATCGTCAACATAGACAACCGCCACTCGTTCCGTATCTACGTCGACCCGGTCCGACGCGACAATGACACGAGCACCCGCTTCTACTGCATTTTGTGCATACATATGTCCGTCGACTGTAAACCCTTTAATACAAACGAATGCACCTCCCGCATTAACGGAACGAGAATTTACCGCAAGATCAGTAACCTGTTCTGGTAATATCCCTTCTATTGTTTTAATTGGCAGCACGTCAAATAATTCATTACAATTCATCACAAGACTCTCCTTCAATCCATCATATCTGAATTCACATAAGCATATAACAACTGTGCCGTTGCACGTAATGAATCAACATGTGTCCGCTCTAACGCATGAGACGATTCAATTCCCGGACCAAACAAAGCATGCTTCACGTCAAAGCCTGCCCGAATAGCAGCAGATGCATCCGATCCATAGTATGGGTAAATGTCTAATTTAAACGGCACATTCTCTTTTTCACAAAGAGCTGTCAAATGCCGCGTCAAGCCGTAATGGTAAGGACCACTAGAGTCCTTTGCACAAATGGAAACCGTGAACTCATCAGATGATTGGCCATCACCAATCGCCCCCATATCAACGGCTATATATTCTACTGTTTCTTGAGGGATATTAGAATTTCCGCCGTAGCCAATTTCCTCATTGTTGGAAATATAGAAATGCGTTGTATGCGGCAATTCCACGTTCTCTTCCTTTATTGTCCAAAGTAAATCCAGCAACAAAGCTGTACTCGCTTTATCATCCAAATGCCTTGATTTAATAAACCCACTTTCAGTCGTTTCAAAGCGCGCATCAAAAGAAACAAAATCGCCTACTTCAATCCCTAGCGCTCTTGTATCTGCAGCATTTTTCACTTTTTCGTCTATACGTACTTCAATGTTTTCCGCACTTCTCTCGGCAATTCCTGCATTGCGATACACATGAACGGTCGTTTGGTGCATTAAAATGGTTCCTCTCACTTCTTTACCGCTAGCAGTATGTATACGACAATATTCTCCTTCAACTGCATTCCAATTAAAACCGCCGACCATAGCAAGTTTTAACCTGCCATCGCTCTTCACTTCTTTGACCATTGCTCCTAGTGTATCCACGTGAGCCGTCAACAATCGATGACGCGTATCATCTTTCCCTTTGACAGTTGCAATAATCGCACCTTTATTTGTTTGCACAAACGGTACTTTAATGCTCGTTAACTCTTCACGGATAACTTGCATCACTTTGTCCGTAAAACCAGATGGACTTGGTGTCTTTACTAACTTTTCTAATAACGTAACTGTACGTTTTTCATTAAACTGCTTCATGCACTTTCAACCTCTTTTCTATTTCTGAAACTTCTGTTTTCATTCGTTGATAAATCATGTATGATACATATAATACTACTTCTAAGAGAGGTGCATCAATGAAAACCGATCAATTCATCCTCACACAAACTAAGTATTTACTACACTTTTTTAGTTTCATTGTTTTAGCACAACTACTTTTGACAGTATCATTAAAACATTATGAATACCTCTCTATCATTGCAGTAGGAGCTGTTATAACAGGTTGCTTGCACTATATGCTTTCTCGCAATTTTATGCTGACCTTTCTCATACCTATCATTATTAGTACGAGCCATTTCTACTTAATTTCATTATTTCTTATTGATCATAAATTAATTTTTATCTATTTTTTACTTTTACCCATTATTCTAGCTGTGCTCTTTAAACATACCGTATTATCGCTCTCGCTTCTACTTATCACAACTATTGAATGTATTGTTTTATTTAGAAATGTACAGCTTTCGGTACAACCGATGAACAATGCCTCATTACTTATTTTCATAACAGTCATCATTGGAATGCTTGTCCTTCTTCTCATCACATTCAAAATGCGTTCAACAGAGCTTTCGATATTATTTAAAGATCAACTTCCCGAATCCACGTCAACTTCTGGCTATTTGGATTTGTTTTTTGAACATACTCAAGATGCAATCGCCGTATTTTCAATCGATCAAAAAGTATTGGCTGTCAATCCTGCATTTGAAGAACTGTACCAATGGAAAAAAGCAGAATGTCTTGGCAAACGAATACAATTATACCACCCTTCTGAAGAAGAGAATGTTGTTCACCGGATTCAATTTTTACTAGAAGGCAGGCATTTCAAAAACTTACGCACAAAAGAGATCCGTAAAGATGGCACGATGTTCGAGGCAGCGACTACGCTCGCACCCATTCTGGACAAGAACAATAACGTCATAGCAATTTCTGTCATTGTCCGTGACATGACAGAAAGGATTCAAGCCGAACGCATCAAAATGGAAGCCATTAAACTGAATGCCATTGGAGAAATGGCCGCATCCGTCGCCCATGAAGTCCGCAACCCAATGACTTCTATAAATGGATTCGTTCAGATGATGAACAATGACCCGTCGAATCCTTATCGTGCATTTACCGAGATTATGGAAAATGAAATTAAACGGATCAATTTAATAGCAAATGAGTTTTTAATATTATCAAAACCCAATATCAAAGAGCGGAAGCAACTAGATGTTGAGCATTTAATCATGGAAGTCATATCTCATCTCGAACATGAAATTATCTCAAATGATATAAACTGCAATATTTACCTTGCCGAGTACCAAACAACCATCATAGGAAATGAAGAAAGCCTCAAGCAAGTTTTTATTAACTTGATTCGAAATGCAATTGATGCACATACGAATAAAGGAAGCATAACATTTATTAACACCATCTCGAATGACACGCTACGTATTACAGTAAAAGATACAGGTGCCGGATTCCACCAAGAGACGTTTGACCAATTGTTTACACCGTTCTTTACAACAAAAGACGGTGCCGCTGGACTTGGTCTCGTTATTTCAAAAAAAATTATTCTCGATCATGACGGCACAATCGAGATAAATGAACGGGCGAAACAAGGGGCTGAAATAATCATTACGTTGCCAATCAGTTCATTTTCTAAACAAGATTACACGTATCCGACTACCAGATAAACTCAAAAAGCCGCATGAATCAGGGTTCATGCGGTTCTTTATATGATTTGGTCTTGCTGTCAACGCATCTCAATTATTTAAGAATCTTTTTAATGACCGACAGCTTGTTGCCATACGGGGGGAAACCTATACGGACAGGAATTTTCGAGTTTCTTTTCATAATGGATTTCTTATGCGAAAACAATTCAAAGCTCGCTTGACCGTGATAGGCGTTCATCCCCGAAGCCCCGACACCACCAAACGGCAAGTGGATATTGGCCACATGCGAAATTGTATCGTTAATGCACCCTCCACCAAAAGAGAGGTTCGCTAAAAAGTATTCTTGTGCTTTATCATTTTCGGAAAACAGGTACGCCGCCAACGATTTTGGCATTTGGCGCAACCGATGTATAACTTCTCCCAAATGTTTATAGGTCATAATCGGAAGGATCGGACCGAAAATCTCCTCTTCCATTGACGGGCTATCCCACGCCACTCCATCCAAAAGAGTTGGGCTAATATAGAGTTCTTGACGGTCTACTTGTCCACCAACAAGGATTTGTCCTTTCTCTCTTTCCAACAGCTGCACTAATCGATCAAAGTGTTTTTCATTAATAATCCGTCCGTAATCCGGGCTTTTTGCGCTATCTTTCCCATAAAAATCACAAATTGTATTTTTCATTTCTTTCATAAGGTGATCTTTGACACTTTCGTGGACAAGGACAAAGTCTGGCGCTACACATGTCTGCCCATTATTCACAAATTTCCCCCAGACAATTCGTTCAGCGGCCGCTCGTATATTGGCGGTCTGATCGACGATTGCAGGACTTTTCCCACCAAGTTCAAGCGTGATAGGTGTCAGCCTCTCTGCTGCAGCCTTCATAACAATTTTCCCGACAGTTGCACTCCCTGTAAAAAATATGTAATCGAACGGAGCATGTATGAGCGCCGACGTCTCTTCCACACCACCTTCAACAACACGCACGAAATCAGGTGGATAGGTAGCTGTCACAAGATCACGTACAACCGCAGCCGTGTGCGGAGCATCTTCAGAAGGTTTGATAATCGCGCAATTCCCTGCTGCAATTGCCCCAACTAAAGGATCCATGACCAATTGAAACGGATAATTGAACGGTCCGATAATCAAGACTGAACCATATGGCTCCCGTACAACAAAACTTTTAGCCGGTTGTAAATGAACGGGCGTCTTCACTTGTTCCGGTTTCATCCATTCTTCCAGGTGTTTCATCATATGCGTAATACTCGACAAAACAAAACCGACTTCCGTCACATAGGCCTCAAAAGAACTTTTCCCTAAATCCTTTAATAAGGCTTCTTGAATTTTCTTCTCATTGGCACTAATCGCTTCTCTCAAACGATGTAACATGTCCAATCGGAACGCAACGCTTTTAGTTGCACCTGTCGCATAAAAATTCTGTTGATACGTAATCATTGACTCCATATTTTTCTTCACAGTCACAAAATCAATCTCCCTTCAAAAAAGTCAATATAGCAAAAGCACTGTTTTTACTAACCACCAAATTCCGACCAATTACGCAGTTTGGTTCAATATACGACAACATATACTAGGTATACGTAAATCATCGAAATCTTGTCATCATTCTACGTAAAACCAAGGAAAAAACACGTCGAAAAAGGCAAGAAAAGATAAATCACACAACAATCATCACATAGGCCTTAGGATCTTTTTTCATGTATTCAGTTTAAACTACTCACTTTCTCGGGTAAAGAAATAGCACATACCAACAATGACAACGAAAAACGAATGGAGGAAATGAACATGACAACAACAGAAACTTGGTGGGAAACAATTTTTGAAGGAAATCTTTCATTAGGACTCAACAAGGAGCGCATCTCAGACCTAAATGATGAAACTTTCCTCTACTTTGGTGAAATGGATCAACAAACAAACGAAGACCCTACACAATAAATACATGCCAGAAAGCTTTCCACTTGAAAATGGGAAGCTTTTTTATTCGATACTTCTCCATAAATACAGCGCAGCGTAACTTAAATACGGAGACCACCTCGGAAAATGCTCTGCAATTTCATCCGCAGTCGGTTTACGCGTAAGATTCCACACTTTCTTCAAAGCATTCTGCAAACCGACATCTGCAATCGGGAACAAATTCGGTCTACCTAACCCGAACAAGAGAAAATTTTGAGCTGTCCACGCACCAACACCTCGATAGGCAACCAACTCACGTATGACCTCTTCATCTTCCATCGTCTCAAACTTATTCAGATCTAGTCGTCCATCGGCAATTGCTTGCGACAAACCGATGACATATTCTGCTTTACGTGCACTAAATTGCAGGGTTCTCAAATCATCAACTTGCAGACGAGCGACAACTTCAGGTTTGGGATACCGCCAAACGCCCTCTTGCTCTGAGCCAAACGCTTGAACGAATCGCATCGTCAATGTGTGGGAAAAAGCTAGATTTAATTGTTGGTGGATGATGTTTTGCATAAGTGTACCATACAAAGAAAAGTTTCGAACGAGTGGTGTACCCGCATGCTCGATAAATAATTGCTCCAAATCTGTTTGCATAAAATGAGTATTTATTTGATCGAGCGACTGATGAAAATGAAAACGACGCTTCACCCATTCAACTTGGTCTTCATTCTGCACATTTTGCAAAATAAACGATGGACTCTCCGTAGTACCCGTACCAACAAGACGTACAATATTTCCTTCCTCCATTGGAATTCGTACTTCTCGTGTCCCTAAATTCACCGAATGCACCGGATCGGATGCCAATCGCTCAAGCGCACGATCATAATCGTATCGAAAAGATAGGTTAATTGAAATATCGATACTACGCACCTCCCTCTTCCACCATTCTACCTTTTTAGGCTTCAAGAAAAAACTTTTAAAAATAGTGTTGACTTTAAACTCAAACGCGCTATAATATAACTTGTGCAGTAAACAACTATCTCCTGATTCCGTAGCTCAGCTGGGAGAGCGCTACCTTGACAGGGTAGAGGTCGCTGGTTCGAGCCCAGTCGGAATCATTGGGTGCCAAACCCTCGGAAGTATTGTCGGAACAACGATACTTCTCCGAAACAGTCCTATTAGGCCGGATGCCTAGGGGCTGTTTTTTTATTAAATCTCCGCATTTTGTCTGTAGCTTATTTACGCTATCTAATTCTTATTCCCACGTCTACTTCAAGTAACTTCACTCCCTAATTCATCAAAAAAACTGTCTGACACTTAATTTTCGTGTCAGACAGATTATATCGTTTAAAGACAATGTAGGTGATTTCTCTTACGGAAGTGTTACAGTAAAGCTTTCGAACTTAATTTTCTCTCCTTTTTGGAGCTCAAAATCAATTGGAACTTCATTTCCATCCTCATCAAATTCCACGCCTCCTCCTGATGACAAATCAAGATAAGGAGTAATCGTTAACTCTGTCACATTTTCATCAATTGGTTCAAAAAGCGAGTTCCCTATTGTATATATATTTCCATTTATGAAATTTGAATGACCTCCACCTTCCGAACTAATTGCAAGTTCATTACCGGAAGAATCAACAGCCTTGAATTTTATATAAGCACCAGAAAGAAATTCATTTTCTTTCGCTACTGTATTGTAAGTGATGCGAAGGCCAACTGGACTGATTTCAAGCGCCGAGATATTAAGCCCAACACCACCTACTTGCTGCGTTTCATCAATAGTGACAAACTTCGCTCCAGACTGCTTATTAACCGGAATGAAAAACTTCCAGCGCTCGCCACCCTCCCCTTCAAAGGATAATCCCAATTTAAACTCCTCTGGAACAACAATATCTGAAGGTTCAATATTGTAAATGCCCCTTCGAAAAGTCGGTGTTATCTCTGTTTCTTCACTGTTCCCCCCAAATGAAAATTTCTTCCCATCTATGGTAACGTTCATTCCATTATTTAAATAAAATTCTCCAAGAGGCTTCTCCGATGTTAGCGAATAGCCAACAGTTAAACGGGTTCCGTCAAAAAATACTTCATCAATCGTAATCGTATTTCCCTTAACTGTCTTCGACTCACCAACAACTTGCGTTAAACCTAACTCACTTACTTGCTTCAAACCGAGATCCCCAGACTCACTAAATATAGAATTAAGAACTGGAATTTGAGAAACGATGTTTGCCATCACGGGGGATACCGTTGCTGAACCGATTAGCAAGGCAAGTGTAGCAACAGCGGCACCCACACTCAGCATCAGCTTCTTCTTGTTAGGTTTTTTTCTTTTCTGTATACCTTTCTGAACTGCTTTTGTAATAATGGTATCCAACTTATCAACCGGCACTGGAATGTCATCAATTTCTTTTTTAAACATGGGAATTTTGTCTGACATCTGCATAAACCCCTTTCATTTTTTTCTTTAACGCAGCTAATCCTCTGCGAATATTTGTCTTCACTGTCCCTTCAGGACAATTTAGAAACTTAGAGATTTGTACTATTGAATAATCTTCATAAAAACGCAACAGCAGAACAGTTTTATACTTTTCTTCGATTTCGCCCATTGCTTCAAGTAAATCTAGTTGTTCATCCTTTTTCACACGCCAGGGCTCGCCCATGTTTTCGAGTATATCTTGACTTAATGGAACTATTCCTTGCTTTTTCCTCAAAAACACTATCGCTGTATTTATGAGAATTCGAGTGACCCATGTAGAAAAATAATTATCGTTTTTAAGTGTAGCAATTGACTTGATTACTTGATAAACAGTTTCTTGAAACACTTCTAATGCATCATCTTTGTTCTGCACATATACATACGCCATTTTATACAATTTCTCTTTTTCCTGTTGAAGAAGAGTTTGAAGCGCTTCCTCATCTCCATTTTTTGCACGGACTACAAGCATTCGTTTAGTTTCCAATCGCGCCCCTCCTTTCCTCTCTTAACTATTAGATAAGATCTACCGCAAAAACGATTCAACTATTTTATACAACATTTCTTTGTTCCACCGATAAGAGTTAGAAACGCTTCTACATCAACTTTTTGACCTATCACAGATATGAGTTTCGTATTCAATCAGGCTGCCTCCTTTCTTTCTCTCACCTATTAGATAAAAACAACCTCAAAAACGATTCAACTATTTAAAATAAGTACCTTAAAATGTGGTTTTCATTAGGGTCTTTATAGAATATACTTAGAAGACATCTTTAATAAATAAATCATTCATATCTTATCACAATGTCAGAATACCTATAATTTAATGCATGTAATAGATTGACCCATTGATTTTCCACATAAAAAAAGCGCCTTTACCAGCGCTTTTGATTTAGCAATTACAGTTGTTGAAGTAACATTTACCGAACTGGATAATAATCATACAAAAGTGACAGTTGGACACATCGGATTCAAAGATGATGAAGACTGGTCAGATGCTATAAAATAGCTTATATCCATATAGCGTGTTTTAAGTAGTTTGTAAAAGCTAAACTTGAAAAGGTTGAATGAAACTTCTGTTGCAAGCCTGAAAACTAATGTAAAAGATGACTTTTCTTCATCGATATTATTGGTAGGACTGTTTTTTCATATTGTTTACTTCTTCTAACAATCCCTTCATCTTTACACAGTAAGAGCATAACCGCATGCAATATTCAATGATTGTCAAAAAATATAGATTCAGATTTACAATAACTTCTCTGTGTTAAGGATAGACGCATTTTTTGACACGGATTCTAAAACAATAGAACATCAAACCTCAAAAGCAATAAAAGCCCCTTCATCGTTGTAATCTGTAATCTGCACAACCCTGTCAGAAAAGTTCTTCACGCTCTCACAAGCTTGGCCAAGAACGAGTGATAGCACTTGGAAGCCTTTCTCCTCTTTTGCCTGTCGGAACGAAGTTAAAAAGGATTCGCTCACTTCGTCCTCTCCGTCCGTTACCAAAATTAGATCTGCTGCTCGAAATCGGCTTTCTTTCATGACAGTCACCGCTTCTTCGAGTACGCACGAAAAATTTGTTCCTCCCCCTAAATAGGTTTTCGTCAACTTCACCATTTCAGGAAACTTCACTTTTCCCTTTTTATAGATGAACATGCGTGTCGTAGTTGAAAATAACAAGATACAGAAATCACGACGTTGCTGCTTTGCAATCGCCAAAAGTGCTAAACTGAATCCTTTCGAAGGTGCGTCAAGACCACTCATACTGTCAGATTGGTCTAAGCAGAGCACAATCGGACCTCTCCCTAACACTTCCCTACCTTGTTGTTCATATTGCAACGTTTGTCCTTCGGCTAACCGGCGCAAAAAATCCGTTTTTGTTAACGGGTGTGAATAATAACTGTATTCGATCGGTACTAACGCATCTATTGCGTTGCCGATTGTCACGCCGTTTTTTTCAACAGATTCAAGCGTTGTAGTTCGTTGTTTTGTCCGAGCAATTTGTTTGAACCGGCCGGCCCACTCAGCAATCTCCTTTAACTGTTTATTCTCCAACATTTTATCCGCTATCATGAACTGGTGACGTAAAGGGACTTTCTTCAATGACGCTTCCCCATCACCCGACTTTAAGCCACCCAACAATGATTGCAGTTGGAATTTTAGCCACTTCGATTCTTGCATGACTGCCGCAATCATGTCGTTAAAGCGATGACTATTTTCATCGACAGAACGGTCAACTGCTACTTCTATTCTTTGCAACTCTCGATCATCCAACCTCTCCCACTCACAACGTGAATTATTAGGTTCAAACATACGATCGAAGTCTTTATCTGCATCCCTTAACTCCGTAAGCCAGCGATTAATCATCTCTCCAAATTTTATTGCACCGATTGCAGAAACAAAATCATCCAGTCTAGTGACACGCCGAAATGACACAAACTGTTCATGCGCCATTATTTGCTGGATGAAGTGCAAATTTAGCTGTAATTGACTATCAATTTCCCCCTTTCTAATCTCAGGTTTCATTTTATACAAACACGCCCACACATCACCGAGTAATGCTCTAAACAATGGATAGTCCGTTTCTTGTTCGAGTTGGTAAAGACGATTAGACATATTAAAAATCTCTTGAAAACGTCTACGGTCAAATGCATCGGTGTTGACGACTGACAGGTTGTCCATTCACGCAAGACTCTCCTTACAATTTGTAGTTCATTGACGACATATTTTGTTTAAATTCTCTCACCTTTGCTGAAGCATCAAAATAGAGCGGTTCCAACAAAAACGTTAGTACTTCTTCGTGCATCAATTGTACTTTAGATAAAAGTTGTTCAATTGCTTCTTCACGAGTATGGTGCGTTTCTTTTAACTTCATCAAATCTGCCAGTAGCGCTTTTAATTTCTGAGATGCTTCCACTCCTGCGTCCACACAATGTTGTTGAAGTACAATTGTAAACAATTCAACTGCTTCTGCTTGAATACTATCCAACTTCCGAATGACAGCATCTTCAGCGTGTCTACGAACAATAAGAGAAGTGGCCTCTTTTTGATCGTGCGTTTTCCATAAAACATTTTCCAAAATGACAAGGTCATCCGTATGCACGACGCCTCTTTGCTCCAACAACGCTTTTGCTTGTAAAATCCGTAATGATTTTTTAAAACGACGATCTGACGGCCGAATGCCTTCATCGCTTAGTTCTTGTCGTATTTTTACAAGCGCTTCATAAATATCATTATGGATAATTACTTTCTCCGTAAGCTCTTGGTAATCATGCAACTCCTCTAGTGTTATCGTTGGTACTTCTTTCAGTTGCTCATCTTGTTTCATCATTGCAAGGAAATTGGTTTGCTCTTTTATGTAATCCACCTCATAGCGCAATAGAAACCGATCAAAAAGAGCATCTAACCCTTCTCCCTCTTCAGGGTATTCATTCGATGCACCAATGACAGAGAATAGAGGGACTTTCATGGGTTGATCTCCATTGTAGAAAAGCCTTTCGTTCATCAAAGTAAGTAAACTGTTCAAGACCGCACTATTAGCCTTGAACAATTCATCTAGAAAAGCAACATTCGCTTCCGGCATTTTCTTGCTCGTATTGCGTTTATATAGACCAATTTCCAAATCTTTTAATGATAATGGGCCAAATAATTCCTCAGGGGTACTAAATTTCGTCAATTGCCATTGAAACAATGTTGCCCCTCCAATACTTTTCATCAGCTCATCTATCATTGCAGATTTTGCTGTACCCGCCGGACCAATCAACAACATATGCTGACGAGCCAGTAGAGAAATTAACATCCCCTCAATTTCTTTTTCTCGCTCAACAAATCGCATATTTAAACTTGCCTTTATCGCTATCAGTTTTTGAAGTTCTTTCAAGTCATCCCCTCCTATTGGTGTCATTCATTTTACTCATAACATACTTCTATCTTTTCCAAACCATTCATTTGTTAATCGAAAACAAAACAGGTCATCTTTATCTCTCGAATTTTCTACACAAAAAAAATTGTGGAACATTGAATAAATCCAATGACCCACAAGCAGACTCGCCTTAATACATATCATTAAAATAATTATTAATTTTACTTCCAATCTCATCCCTTACACGTTGAAAGAAAGCCCATTTCTCTTCATCGGTTCCTTCAGCTTTTGCAGGATCATCGAATCCCCAATGTAACCGTTCGACATGTGGAGGTGTTAATGGACATTTGTCCGCAGCATCCCCACATAATGTGATAATTAAAGTAGCATTGTTTAAAATTTGCGGATCAATGATATCCGATGTTTGGTTGGTTATGTCAATCCCGACTTCACTCATTGCTTTCACCGCGTTCGGATTCACTCCATGTGCCTCAATGCCTGCACTATAGACATCCCATTCGTCACCTAAATACTTTCTCCCCCACCCTTCTGCCATCTGGCTTCGGCATGAGTTACCTGTGCATAGAAAATACAAGCTTTTTTTCGCCATTCCATTCCACCCTTTCCATTAGATAATGAGTAGCCATAGATACAGTCCAACGAGCGTGATCAATAATGTTGGAATCGTCAAGATGATGCCAACTTTGAAATACGTCCCCCAGCTAATTTTAACGCCTTTTTGCGCTAGTACATGCAACCAGAGCAAGGTTGCAAGTGAGCCAATTGGCGTAATTTTTGGCCCCAGATCAGAACCAATGACATTGGCATAAATTAGCGCTTCCCGAATGGGTCCTGTCGTTGTTGTTTCCGCAATTGCCAATGCGTCAATCATAACAGTCGGCATATTATTCATAATGGATGACAAAAATGCAGCAATGAAGCCCATCGCAATCGTCGCACTAAATAATCCTTGATCGGCTGCAAGTTGTAGTACATCCGCCAAAACCGTCGTCAATCCTGCATTTTTTAATCCGTACACCACGACATACATTCCAATCGAGAAAAAGACAATGGCCCAAGGTGCACCTTTCAACACTTGTGTAGTCTGGACTGCCGAGCTTCTTTTTGCCATAAGTAAGAAGAAAATCGCAACAATCCCCGCGATGAAGGATACCGGTATACCGATAAATTCACTTGAGAAGTAGCCAACAAGTAGCACACCTAAGACATACCAAGACAGACGAAACATCTTTGCATCCTTAATCGCTTCTTTCGGTCGTTTCAACTGCGCCATGTCATAGTTTCCAGGAATACTTTTTCTGAAAAACAAATAGAGGACAATAATACTTGCAACTAACGAAAATAGATTAGGCACAATCATTCGAGATGCATATTCCACAAATCCAATACCGAAGAAGTCTGCTGAGACGATATTGACTAAGTTACTAACAACAAGTGGTAGAGACGTCGTATCGGCAATAAAACCACTAGCGATAATAAAAGGAAAAATCATTTTCTCGCTAAATTTCAAGTTACGCACCATCGCTAATACAATTGGTGTCAGTATTAATGCTGCACCATCATTCGCAAACAATGCAGCAACAATTGCACCCAAAATGCTGACATAGACAAACATCCGTAAGCCGCTCCCTTTGGCAATACGCGCCATATGTAAAGCAGACCATTCAAAAAATCCGATTTCATCCAAAATCAATGAAATAATGATGATAGCAATAAAAGCAAGCGTTGCATTCCAAACAATCCCTGTTACATCAATGACATCCCCAATATCGACAACACCAAACAATAGCGCAACAACGGCTCCTATACAGGCAGACCAACCAATCGAAAGATTTTTAGGCTGCCAAATAACAAAAACTAACGTAACAATAAAAATCAATGAAGCCATAATAACTGGATACAAACTTTATTTCCTCCCTACTCGCATATAATGCGTAATCCTTGTGTTTCTAGCGCTGCTATCGATTCATCCTGTTCGGGCAGATAAGCAAGGATACTCTGAATGAAAGGATAATCTTCATGCTCTGTATTAATGGAGTAAAAAATCCACTGCCCTTTTCGTTCTTCCTTTACCAATTCAATATCTCTCAACTTACGCAAGTGTTGACTAACTGCCGGCTGACTCATGTTAAAAATTGCTACAAATTCACACACACAGCAATCATGTGTTTGAAGTAATTTCATCATGGTTAACCGGGTTTTATCTCCCAATAACTTCAACAATTGTGAAGCACGTTGAAACTCAATGACTTCTCCCCTATCCATCGTTCTCTCCCCCTCCTCATTAACATCATATAATTATATGCTTATATACGCAAGGAGTTTTTTGTTAAGCTTTGTAAATAGCTTAATCAACACATCGATTTCTCTCCATTGCATTTCCATGAAACACCGACATACTAGATGCATAAGAAAGCCGCTTACCTGATTTGTAAGCGGCTTTCGTTTAAAAGAATGCAGCGATAAAAATTATCACAATCGCAGCAGGTGCGATGAATCGCACGATGAACTTCCATGCGCTATGCAAGAAAGGATGCATACGCAATTCATCTTTCGTTTGTGCCGAAGTTAACACGTGTCCAGCAAAAATAGAAATGAGAAGTGCACCAATTGGCAAACCGAAGCGACTTGTCAACATATCCGCAAAATCAAAGAACGTTCCGCCTGGTAATTGAATATCAGCCAACAGACCAAATGATAAAGCGCTTGGAATGCCGACGATAAAAATAAGAATTCCAAACAACCAAGCTGCTTGTTTTCTACGGTTGTATTTGCTACGAATACCAGTCGACACGACAATTTCCAACATAGAAATCGAAGACGTTAACGTGGCAAAAAGCATTAATACAAAAAAGATAATCATAAAAAATGCCCCAAAAGGAATTTCATTGAATATTGCTGGCAATATGACGAAAATAAGTCCAGGGCCTTCTGCCGGTGATTGTCCGAGTGCAAACACTGCAGGAAAAATGACAATTCCTGCTAATAACGAAATAACAATGTTAAGGATGGATACATTAAAAGCAGATTGGCCAAGTCGTTCTTCTTTTGATAAATAAGATGCATACGTCATCATTGCAGTTACCCCTACACTCAAAGAAAAGAAGGCTTGACCGAGTGCCATTAGTAATGTCTTTCCATTTAAATAGGACCAATCAGGTACAAAAAGAAAACGAACTCCTTCCATTGCCCCTTCAAGCGTCAATGATCGAATCGCTAAGACGATGAAAAATATGAACAATAACGGCATCATCCAGCTGCTAGCACGTTCTATCCCACCTTTTATGCCACTTTGGACGATCCAAATTGTCAACATCATGAAGACCGCTTGTGCGATGAGCACTTCAACTGGATTGGCAATAATCGTATTAAAAAGGTTACTGTAATTCGTCAAATCCAGCTTAAACAACAATGCCCTGCCTAAATACGAAAGAATCCAACCGCCGACAACACTATAAAAAGACAACAGGATAAAGGAAGAACCTAGTCCCATCCAACCAATCCAATGCCATTTACTTTTCGGAGCAAGCTTTGATAGTGAAGTGACCGCATCACTTTGCCCTCTTCTTCCAATGACAAATTCAGCAAGTAAGATCGGCAATCCAATTGCTAATGTACAAAAAATAAATAGTAACACAAATACACTTCCGCCATTCATTCCAGCCATATACGGAAACTTCCATATTGCGCCAAGTCCGATGGCACTTCCCGCTGCCGCTAATATGAATCCAATTTTGGACGTCCATTGTTCACGTTGTTTCATCTAATCACTCACTTCATTCCCAGTGAACCACTGAATTTTGTATTAGTATACCGTACCAACATAGGAATCAGTACTATTTTTATTATTTCGGAAATAAAGCGCTTCTGGTTTGTCTATCTAAAAGAAGGGAATTCTACAGTACGAGGAGGTTGTAAAATGGAACTTTTGAAAGTGAATGGCCGCTTGGATCGTAAACGGGTTGCTGTTGGCATATTGTTGCCAATCATCGGTGGCTCCATTACGGGTTGGCTCGCCAATCGGAACGCACAAGAGAAGTATAAAAGACTTGAAAAGCCTTCATTTTCTCCACCACCGGCTGTCTTTCCGATTGCATGGACAACCTTATATGGCATGATGGGGCTGGCAAAATATCGCGTTGAACGAAAAAAGGAGATCGGTTACAAAGAACCGACAAGCATTCCCTCATATGAAATTCAACTAGGGTTGAACTATTTGTGGTCTTTTCTGTTTTTCAAATGGGGATTGCGGGGAACTGCCCTCATAGAAATGACAATTTTATTAGCAACGATTGCCTTGACGACCTATGAATTTTATCAAGTGGACAACACTGCTGGTACGTTGATGATTCCTTATATCGGATGGGTTGTCTTTGCGTTAGGTTTAAATTATGCAACGTGGAAATTAAATAAGTGAATACCAAAAAATCCCTTGCATTTAGTTACGCAAGGGATTTTTTAGCTTAAGTAATTTGAATGTCTTGTGGCGGTTGGCCTTTTTTATTCATGAGACGCATCGATTCAGGCGTCACTTTCAAAATGATTAAGTCAGGATCATCAGGACCTGAAAACCAAGGCTTCATATGCTCGTTCCACACTTTTTCTCTCAAACTTTCGTCGTCAGAAATCTTTACAGTGCCCATAATCTCAAGGAATGCATCGTCATACCCTTCTCCGTTATAACCGATGAGAATATGCGTGTTTGGGTTCGCTTCCAACTCCTCCACTTTGTCCGTCTGTTTCGATGTCGCTGTGTACAGAGTGAAATCCTCATTGAAAAATGTCATATACCGACTGAATGGCTTATTTCCTTTGACGGTCGCCATTGTCCCGACTAAGCTTTCATCTAAAATCTTTCTTGCTGTCGCTTTTGCATCCATTTTCACTCACTCCTTTTATGTCTCTCCTTTAACTCTTCCTATATTGGGCAAAAACTAAACATCGACAGACCTACTCGTAGAATAAGGAAAAATTTCTCATTGATATTTAAACGCATGTTGCGTATTATATACGTATGAGCTGCATTGTTCGTATACACATTAAGTTTTAACCTTTAAGCTGTAAAAGGGAGTTTATATAAGAACAGGAATGGCAGGCCCGGTTCAATGATCAATCGGGACATACAGGAATGTTTTTGCGAACACCCACTTTGAGGAGTGGTGGTTTAAAACTTTCTATGAAACCTATACGGCAAAGGCGGCTTTTTAAAAGCAAATGAGCAACCATCATCCTTTTTAGGGTGGTGGTTTTTTGTTGTAAAACAATTGGGGTTAAAATTGTTTTAGCTGCTGATAAAAGCTGATAAAAAAGTAGGTCAATGCCCCATCGTTCATTTTCTAATGAACATGATTTTTGCATACTTTATTCAACTTCCTCGTTACCGTACTCTTAGCAACCCTTTAGTTTCCGGGGAACCATTACCAATATTCTCCGATAAGGTGGTTCTCCGTAAAACAGATTGAGGTACACATTGCATCTCTTTCGGTAGCATATGTGCAACCTCAAAAAGAAAGTATGTCATGTCTTTTGTTAATAACACTTAACTTCAAGCTTAGTTTTCCGGTATGTATAACCGCATAAAGAGATAACCATTCTCCATGTCGTCTGTCATCTCAAATCCTGCCTTACTCCAAAATCTTTGAGCTACGCTATTTTCACGTTCAACTGGTAAAGAAATTTTACTTGCGCTGCACTCTTTACACAGGTATTCAACACAAAGCTTAGCAGCAGCCGCACCATAACCTTGTGCTTGAAAATCGCTATCTATCATGAAATTAATGATTTGAGGGTTATTTTCTCCAATATACATTAGAACATAGCCCACCATCACATCACCCGCATAAATCGCAAAGGGACGAGAAGCATCGTAAAACACCCACGCCTCCGCTAAAGACCACGCTACAGAATCTACAAAGTCATCATTAGTAACCGATGCACGTAAATTCAAGCACTCCTCGTAATTATCTTCATTAATTGTTCTTAATTCTACCAACATTAATCAAAGTTTCTCCCCTTTTTTATCGCAATAAGTTTTTACATATTAAACCAATTTGCTCTATTGTTGGAATGGCGCAATTCAAATTTTGAGAATTGCGCCTGATTGCTGAACAAAAGTTAAACAGCACTCCTAAACTAAACTGCCTCGTTAGTTCATTAATGGCTTTATTGTTTATGAACTTTCAAATAAATACTCCCAAATATTTCATCTCCAATATAAGCATCTAACTTCCACATTCCACTTTTAGGAAGCATCATATTTGTTGGGATATGATGATCTGCACCATTACTTGGGCTAGGAAAAGAAATCCCTATTGTTGGTACAACTGTTATTTCCTCATTACTGTTTTCGTGAGTTCCTAAAACCTTAAAATCACCAATTAACTCATCTTCGTTTCCCCAAAAGTGCCACATATACGTTTGCACTTTGTCCGGATAAAATCTAACTACTTCGCTATCATCGTAAATAAATCCCAATCGTCCTTCTTCACCGATCATTGTGTAACTTCCTGATTTAAAGAGAGGACTTTCACTCCAATTGTGTTGAATAACTTCTTCTTTTATTGGCTCTTCGTCATTACAGCCCGCAATTACTAATGCTAAAAAAACTGCGCAAATCAAAAAAAATTATTTTTGAACATGAACATATCCTCCATCTTTTTATTTTCACCTTACTCATCTAATTCGCTTCCGTTAATAGGAAAACCTCCTAAAATCGTTAAAAATAACAAGCACAGCATTCGATAAAGGACAGGGCACTTTTTACAGTCATCTTATATTTCATTGTCCGCGCTTGCCATCAGTTAAAACAGCACTAGCATTTGATGTGCCTGGTCAATTGGTTTGTTAAATGGGAAGCAAGATACGATTATTGTTTGAAACGCATCAGCTTACAACAATAATTTTACAGTCAAATCCTATATTTATTATCCCACCTCCTCCACACTTTTCGATAATCCACACGTCCATTGCTATCTAGTTGTACGCCCTCATATGGACTATCTTCTGGTTCATAGACAGCATGGAATCGGTGATTTAAGAAAAAAATTGCATGCATCGATTTCAGCATCTCTTCAATTTCAAAGTACTTTATCCAACGAATAGATTCCTCCTGAGATAATCTAATTTCCCTAACCTTCTTATCGATTATTTTCTTCGTGCGATCATCTACTGTGGGATAAATTGTATAAAGTGTGGATTGTAACGTTGCAAGCAGAGATAAAAGTCGATCTTCCCCTAACAATATCCCGCAAACAAAAAGGTCATATTTCGCCAAATTTTCACTTGAACTTAAGTGTGATGCCTCAACTAGGTCAATTGTCGATTCAATGCCTATTGTATGCAGCTGTCCTTGAAGATACTTGGCAGCTCTCAAATGATTTGCACCAGGACGAATTTGCTGAGCAGCAATCCGCAAAGCAGGTCCTTTATATGTGAAATCATTGCTTCTTACTTTCATTTTCAATTTGCACTGCTCTGATTGCTTCCAAATAAAGCTCGTTGCAACAGTTTCTTTGTCCAGTGCTTCGTTCCGTATAGCCGCTGGTTGAAGTCGCTAACAAATCGCTCTCCTAATAGTTTGTTGGCGAATTGGGCCGTTTTTTATACAGTTAAATGAGATATAGCTTGCTCCATCTTCTACGCGTTTCACTTGCCTCCACGTTGCATCAGGCGCAGCTAATAAAAATGGATGGCCCGCTTCAGCCTTATATTGGGCTGGTGTTTTAATGATATCTATTTGGTCCAACCACGGGCGTTCCGAGAAATAGGATTGATTCACTTCAAGTCGAATTAGGTTTTCGTCATGCACTGTCAACTTATAGGGACCACTGCCAATCGGAAAGACTTTAAACTTCTCCGGATTGGCTGTCACAATCTCAACTGGCACGATGGACGCTTTTGTACTTGCTAGACTTCGAGGAAAGAGATAGTCTACTTCCTTTAACATAAATTGGATTACTGTCCGATTACAACTAATTATCTTGTCTATCGTTCTAAATAAATCCTTTTCATCCATTAACCTAGAAAACGTCGATTGGACATCTGTACTCGTAAGATCTCTTCCATGATGAAACGTAATACCTTTATGTAAATAAAATGTCCAAAGCTTTCCATCTTCTGATTCCCAATGGCGAGCAATACTTGACGTTAATTGCTCCGAAACTGCATCGTATTCCACAAGTCGATCAAATACTTGCTGAACCATATGTGCATCGTGACGTGATGTCGTCCATAAGGGGTCCATGATTAGGCTTGTTTCATAGAATGGATAGCGCAATACATCTACTTCATAAGCATCTTTCTCCCTTTTCTGCGTTAACCCCACATGATTAGAAAACCATTTACGAAACTCCTCTTGCTCTACACGCCCCAGCGATTCCATTAGCTTGAATGCCTCACGATATTGTTGAACTTCTACTCTTTTCTTTGCTTGTATGAGTAGAACAGTATTTCTTGACACTTTGACGGTCAATCTAGGCTTCTTCCCTCTGCCCCTTTGTGTTTGCCACTCAATAACACCATCATTTTGTAGCGATTGCATAATCGTTTTTACATGTCTCTCTGAGCAATTCAAAATACCTGCAAGCGCAGAAATTGATGTCTCTGTTTCATCGTCTTCTAGAAAATGGCCCGTCAATTCGAGTAAGTACTCAACGTATTTCATATGTATCTACTTCCTTTCGCATGGCGTCCATACATGTAACTGTTAAAAGGTGAACAACGAAATTTCTAGTGGTCACTTTTTATGCACCTTTTACTATTCTACACTTACAATAAGCGTTTGAAAAATTTGGAGGGGGTACTATGAAGGCTGCAGTTTTACAACGTCCGTTATGGAGAAACAGAAACTTCCTGTTTTTGTGGGGAGGGTCTACACTTTCGAGCTTTGGCATGCAAATGTATAGCATTGCAATACCATTACTCATTTACGATTTAAGCAAATCTGCATTATCAATGAGTATGATGCGAGCGATCGAATTTTTCCCTAATATTTTTTTAGGTATGCTCGCTGGAGCGCTCGTTGATCGGCTAAACCGAAAGAAGATGATGGTTTGGACAAGTTTTATACAAGTCCTTTCGATGTGCGGCATCATTGCTTTGTTGCTTGCAAATCATATTGAACTTTGGCATTTATATGTATTTGGATTTGTCTTATCATCGGCTGGCTATACGTTTGGTAACGCCAATCATTCAGTTCTTCCGCAAATTGTGACGAAGGAGCAACTTACGTCTGCTAACGCAACACTTTCTTTTATCGACACATTGATTCGGATGATCGGTCCAGGAATTGCTGGCATACTGCTAGCTGTTTTTTCCTATACATCTACACTTACCATTTACTTGATTTGTCTTGTCATCATGCATGTATGTATGCATTTCTTACACGTTCCACCCGTTGTGAAACAAAAAGAGACTTCAAATTCCATTTGGAAAGACATGAAAGAAGGAATCGATGAGCTTTTTAGCAATAAAACATTGTTAACACCAACGATTACCGTGCTTTTTAGTAACTTTGCATCCAGTCTCGTCATCGGTGTACTCATCTTTTTTGCTACCGATCAAATTGGTGCAGATTCAAAACAAGTCGGTTTCATGTTCACTCTTTCAGCAATCGGGGGGCTCATTGGCGCAAGTGTGATTAGCAGCATTCGAAAACGGTTCGGTAGAGGTGTCATCTATACATACTCCTTACTTTTTGATATTGCATCTATGGGGTTACTTATTTTCGCACAAACGTGGTGGGCGATTGGTCTTTCGTTAGGAATCCGGACGTTCTCAACGACACTGTCCAATATTGTCTACTTTACAATTCGACAAGAATTCACGCCAAATCACTTATTAGGTCGGGTTGCAGGAACGTCCTCCATGCTCATGAAGTTAACGTTACCATTCGGTCTTTTCATAGCCGGTTTATGGGCGGAGTGGTTTCCAATTCGTGTACTATTTGTTATTTCCATGTGCATATTCATCGTTCTGTTTTTACGCTTGTTCTTTCATCCTTTTAGGAAATTAACGTAATGAAACAGTCTGCCAACGATTCTAGGCAGACCGTTTTACATCATTTAATAATCTTGAGCAATTGTTTAAATGCAGGATCATCCGCTCGCTCCATCAATTCATAGAGCGCCATTTCAACACTTGTGACTTGTACCCCTAACGCCGCCATTTTTCGTAATCCTACTTCTTTGTTTTCATTCGTACGTGACGACACAGCATCTTCTACTACTTGAACGTCATATCCATTTAATTGTAAATCTACTGCCGTTTGATAGACACATATATGAGTTTCGATACCCGCAATGAGAACTTGATTGCGGTTCAGTAATTGTAGCTGCTCTTTAAATGTATCTGTTTTAAAAGCACTGAACGTCATTTTCGGGATAGGTGTGGTCCCTTCTAACAGGCGGGCGATTTTTTCATTTGTCGGTCCTAAACCGTCCGGATATTGCTCAAGCCATAATATCGGAATGTCCAGTACTTGTAAGCCTTGAATGAGCTTGCGCAAATTTGTTAGCATCTTCTCACTTTCATGAACAATCTCAGACAGTTTTCCTTGTACATCTACTAACACAAAAACAGTTTGTTCTCTCTTATTCATTCTCCTTAATCCCCTTTCCCAACTACCACTAGTACCTTCTATCATAATGATAAATCACTATAATGCAAATCATCCGACAATCCATTAAACTGCATTCTTACGGGATTACAGTATAATAGATGCATAGATAGATGATGAGGAGGATGTTAGATGAATACACACTTAAAATGGACGCTTAATCGTTTCCATACCAAAGATCTTGCTATGGATGAAGCACTATCCCAATTTAACGATCAACAAATCCGTTCGATTTACCAGTTCCAACAGTCGCACCCCTCTTACACAAAGACGGCACTCGTTTCACTCCAAGATCTAGCTAAACATTTAGGGATCGCCCAATTACATGTAAAAGACGAATCGAATCGGTTTGGCTTGAATGCATTTAAAGTAATGGGAGGCATTTATGCGATGGGCAACTACATTGCTCAAGCATTGAATAAAGACATTTCTACACTGTCATTTTCAGATTTAACGGCTACTGCTGTCCGCGAACAACTTGGCGAGTTGACATTCATTTCAGCAACTGACGGCAATCACGGAAGGGGCGTTGCCTGGACTGCAAAAGAGCTTGGTCATCGTTCAGTCATTTATTTACCAAAAGGAGCTTCCCAGCAACGGTTGCAGGCCATTCAAGCTGAAGGGGCAGAAGCGTACATAACTGATATGAATTATGATGATACGGTTCGCATGTGTGCTCAACTTGCTGAAAAGAATGGTTGGGTACTCGTACAAGATACAGGTTGGGAAGGTTACGAGGAAATTCCATTATGGATCATGCAAGGGTATGCAACCATTGTATATGAAATGATTGAGGAGCTACCAGAACCTCCGACACATTTGATTTTACAAGCGGGAGTCGGTTCTTTTGCAGCGTCCATTGCTGCGACGATGATGAATGCCTACCCAACTAATCCACCAAAGATTTTAGTAGTTGAACCGGCCGCAGCGGATTGCTATTTCCGTTCGTTGACGACACATGACGGCCACATTGAACATGTGACTGGCGACCTAGCGACAATTATGGCTGGTTTGTCATGTGGTGAACCAAATACACATGCTTATGAGTTATTGAAAAAGACCGCTACTGCATCGTTTTCCTGCGTAGACGGTTTAGCCGCACTTGGTATGCGGGTATTAGGCAATCCGATTGGAAACGACCCGCGTATCATTTCAGGAGAATCAGGCGCGATACCGATGGGATTACTGTATTACTTACGAACAACTGACGAAGGTAAAGCAATTTGCGATGCGTTAGCTATTAACAATGAGTCTCGATTACTCTTCGTCAGTACAGAAGGAAATACGGATGCCCAGCATTATTTGGATGTAGTTTGGAAAGGCTATCACCCTTCACATTTGGAATCGTACTAAACAAAGTAAAAAGGAATGAGCAAATGATCAAACGACTTGTCATAACAGGATACAAAGCACATGAGTTAGGCATTTTCAATGATAAACATGAAGGGATTACCATCATAAAGAAAGCATTGGAAAGCCGAATGATTCCCCTACTGGAAAGTGGACTTGAATGGGTCATCATTAGCGGACAGCCTGGCGTTGAAACGTGGGCAGCTGAAACGGTCATTGACTTGCAAGACGATTTTCCTGAACTACAGCTAGCTGTTATCACACCATTCGAAGAGCAGGAGAAAAACTGGAACGATGCGAAAAAACAAGCGTATGAATTCATCCTCGCACATGCGGATTACACAGTCAGTTTGACAAAACGCCCCTATGAAGCACCTTGGCAATTCATCGAGCGGGATAAATTCCTATTACGCAATTCAGATGCCATTTTAATTGTTTACGACGAAGAAAATGATGGCTCGCCGAAGTTCATGAAAAAGATGGCGGTCAGTTATGCAGAGAAAAGCGATTATGAGGTGCTGACGATTGCAGCGGATGATCTTCAGTTAATTGCCGAAGATATACAGCGACAAGATTGGGAGTAAGAAGGGTTATCAATGGTTATTAAACCGTTAGTACTGCTTGATTCATATTTCTAGCGTAAACAATGTAATTGTATTAACTATGATATACGTACTATAATTCATCAGACAACATGTGCAAAACATAAAAGGAGTTCAAACTATGACAGAGTTTTGGGAATCAAGCTTTACTGAGAACCAATTGATGTGGGGATTTGAACCATCAGAAGCCGCCATCCTAACAAAGAATCTCTTTGTTGAAAAGAATGTTGTGGATGTATTAATTCCCGGTTTTGGCTACGGCAGAAATGCAAAGATATTTACAGACAACGGCATCAATGTAACAGGGATAGAAATTTCAAAAACAGCGATTGAATTAGCAAGACAACATGGCGTGACGAACAGAATTTTCCACGGGTCCGTAACTGAAATGCCCTTTGACGACAAACTTTACGATGGGGTATTTTGTTATGCACTCATTCATTTATTGAACAAACAAGATCGGGAAAAGCTTATACAAGAATGTTATCATTCTTTAAAGCCAAACGGTTATATGGTTTTCACCACGATTTCAAAGGAAGCTCCGATGTATGGTAAAGGGAAAAAACTCGGAGAAGACTATTATGAACTAATGGAAGGATTGCGGATGTTCTTTTATGACACAGACTCCATTACTCAAGAATTCAAAAATTACGGTTTGATCGAGCAAACTACACTAATTGAACCAAATAAGAATCATACAGATAAGCCACCATTTACATTTACGATGATTACATGCCAAAAATTAAAGTAGGCTTGTCAGTATTCGAAAATTGATGGTAAAGAAAAACAGCTATCTCCAGTACCTTTCTCTGGAGAATAGCTGTTTCCCTTTTATTGCTGATGCTTTTCCAAAAAATCAAGCATAAGCGAATACACCTTAATCTCATTTTCTTTCTTAGAGAATCCGTGTCCTTCATCATCCAAAACAAGGTATTCAACATCTCTGCCTTTTTCTTGTAATTTGGCAACGATTTGATCCGATTCCTCTTTAACGACACGCGGATCTTTTGCACCTTGTATAACGAGCATTGGTTTCGTCATTCCGTCTAAATACGTAACAGGTGAATCTTTGATGAAACGTTCTTTATCACGTTCAGGGTCACCTAACCACCGTTCCATAATTGGCTTCCAGTGCGGAGGGACTGAATTGACAAACGTGAATAGATCTGATGGTCCAAAAATATCAACTACAGCTTTAAAGCGCTCTGCATGGCGTCCGTGTAAAAGCAATGCCATGTAACCACCATAACTACCACCGACAAGGAAAAGACGATCACTATCCGTAATGCCGTTATCAACGAGCCAGTCTATTCCTGCTAGGCAATCAAGGCGAGGACCTTCTCCCCAATCTTGTTCGACCATCTTTGTAAATGCAGAACCATAGCCTGTGCTTCCTCGGAAATTTGGCGCAAAAATTGTATAGCCACGATGTAAGAAACATTGGAACATTGAACGGAACATCTTACGCTCGGACGCTTGTGGACCGCCATGTGGCCAAAAGATTGTAAAACCATTGTCATTTTCGGGCTTCGCTTTAAATAACAATGCTTCAATTTCCATACCGTCAAATGATTTGTACGAAACGACATCCGGTTCAACCATACCTTCTTCGCTCACACCAAGTACTCGATTTTCCGTCAGACGACTCCACACTTTCCCGTCGATAGACGAATAAATATTTTGCGGCACCGTTGCACTTCTTCCTAATACATAGACATTTCCGGCCTTTGTATAGTGAATCTGATCAATCACATCGACAGGAATATTACATTCCTCGAAAGACTCTGTGCCGATCGAGTAACGATAGAGCTTATCCGCCACGCCTTTTGTTGTCAGGAAATACAGGTCGTTTTTCTCTTTACTCCACTTGATAGTTTGAATGCATTCCCCTTCTACTTCAAGCACTTTTGTAAAGGTCTTCGAGGATAACTCAAATTTCGCGATATACTTGTGATCACTTTCATAATCAGTCACAAAATGAATCGTGTCATTGTCTGTAAAAACTGCGTCATACGCAACATGTACTTGTTGAGGATCAGGCGTTAAATGAAATGTATCTTCACCGAGTTTCACAAAACTGACGACATACGTATTCGCAAACGCTTGGGAATAAACAAATGCCTTCTCATCATCCGACACAGCAGCAAGCTCAGTCGGTGACACTTCTCCAATGTGAATCAGTGTATCTACACCCGTCTCCAAGTTACGCATATGTGTATTCAAGTACGATGGATTATCTTCTGAAGTGACATAATAAACGCGCTTTCCATCTTCACTTAAATGACTAAAATAATATTTCTCATTCGGTTCGCCCGTTATTAATGGTTGGGGGAGCCCACCTTCAAATGGAATCGCATAGATTTGGTAATTTTCATCGCCATCTTTATCAAACCCAGCAAGTACATAGTCATTTACTGGTCCGAATTTTATAAAATTGCAAGATTCATCTCGTTGAGCAAATAAATACGGGTACGAGCCAGGAAGATCCATTGCCCACAAATTCATCTTTCCGTTCAAGTTTGTATTGAAAATCAATTTCGTTTCGTCACTGTTCAGCGCAAAATTGGTTATGGCATACGTTCTAAAAAACTGTTCCACTGTCGGTTGTGCAAATACGACCATTGTTTCATCCCCTTTTTTAGGTAATTTCCTACATGCAACTAAGTATAGCATTATCTTAATCTACTTTTCACTTTTTTAGAGAATAGTGTAATAATTTAAACCTTAATTATAAATAGCAATTGCAAATTATTTATAACGAGTTTTAGTAAATACTAACAAATTGAAAAAGCTGTCCTTCATAACGGGGACAGCTCTCTCATCAAACACTATCAAGTTGTTTCTCCACTAATTCTCCAATAAACGGCAGTTTATAAAACTTCCCTTGAAACGCTTGCACCATCATGAAAATCACTAACGCAAAAGCAAGTGGTCCTAACAACAAGTTAGCAACCCAACCGATAATTGGAATAAATCCTAAAACAACACTTGCTAAAAAGACAGCTATTGTCAGAAAGATGGACTGCAATGCATGAAAACGGATGAATCGGTTCTCTTTCTCAATGAATAAAAAGACAATCCCGATAATGAAAATATAACTAAGCATCCCTCCTACATTTTCAGTCAATCCAATAGATGTTTTTTTCTCTGCTTCTGCAGATGCAGGTAATAACTCTGTTTTTGGTTCTGTTTGTTCTCTAGACTCTCTTTCTTCTGTCGACAAATCCTTCCCTCCCCTTCTACATACTATATTGACGTAGAGAGAGAATGATACCGAATTTCATCAGCTTTCTTGGTCAGAATCGTTCATTTTGATTCTGTTTTTCTACTACTCAGGAACGAAATACTGTTGTCAATTTTTTCAGAGATGAAATGTGTGCGTTCGTACAATATCGAACGAAAGTAATCTAGCTGCCTCAAGATTTTATCAATCAATCCTTCTTGATTGTCTAATCGCTCAACAATTCTAGAATGAACGGTTTGTTGTTCTTGTAGGCTTGTTGCAAATTGATTTTGCTTTTCTATTTGTTCGTCCATCTTACTCAACATCACTTCTTGGTCCTCATCAAGCTTGTTTAACCGACTCATTAGTTGTTCATTCGAATAAGTCAACGTTTCAATTTGATGAACGAGTTCGTCATGTACTGAACTTTTTTGTTGCAATACATCTTGAAGATTTATATTTTGCCGTTGTAATTGCTCTATCGCTTGAAGAGCATCTTGTTCGAATTGGAATTGTTGTTCCTGATTGTCCAACACTTCATCTATTCGCATCCTCGTCGTCGTCCACCGGTCTGTTTGAAGGCGATGCTGTTTGCCAACCTTTTTTTCAATTGCTTGTTGTTGATTTTTCATCGCTTCCAGTACGTTTTTCTGCTCTTTTAAAAGCTCTGACAAGGAATCAGACCGATAGGATTGTTGATTGGATTCGTCAGATGGACGGCTGCCTGCCAGAAGATTTTGGTGATGTGTCTTATTGATAAATAGCCCCATTTCATTCAACCTCCTTGTCTTCTCATTTCTGTATGATATGTCGAAAATCTTCATTCCGTCCGGCTATCGGCAACCAAGACAAAACCGCTCCTCATATGAGGAACGGTTTATAAGTGTCCTTATTTCTCAAATACTTGATGTAGAATTTTTCTTGGTTCTACATTAATTAAATTTTTGTTAATACAATTCGTTGGTTTTTCTTTTAATGAACTGGCAAAAGAATTGGCAAGTTCAGCCTCACCGACGACATAGATCTCTTTCCATTTTAATTCTTTCCTCATCTTCTCAACAATCTCGCCCATTTCTTTATAAAAACGTTCTAAGTTTTCTTTTAAGCGCTGATCCAAATCATCGGAATGGCTGCCACCAGTTCCTCTTTGATAGGATGAATTTAACCCTTTCTGCTCTCTCCATACTTCTAATCCTGAATCGAACGCATACGACTTCTCGCCATTTACAAAGCCCATTGATGTGTCCAGGATGCGCACTTCACCAAAGCTTGGTAATACAATTCCCGCTTCAGGATATGCTTTTAACATATATTCCATTTCTTCAACGACCGGATGGTCTTCCCAATGAAAACTCGTCTTCACTTGTACTTGAACATAATGAACGGACCACAGTTCAGGGTCATCAGCAGCAAAAATTACGACGCCTTTGTTTAAGTCGTTTTGATTGTCTTCAATTTCTTTCATCACTTTGTCTTTCAATTTTTTATACGCTTTTATTTCCTTTTCATCTTGAGAGGCTTCCAAATACTCGGTGATCCGCTTCAATCCATTTTTCAAATGAATTCTCCAGGCACCGTTTTGTTGCTCCGGGTCAGCAGGGTTTGTGTTCAAATAAACACTCAACACACAACGTGAATCGCACTTAAATTCTTTAAGTTTTTTCAATTCTTCACTTAGTGACATGTATCCCGAACCTCCTTAAAAGTATGCTCTTTTGTAGCATACCCCAACGACGATATCGTAAAACGAAAGCAGGCACATGTGGATTTTATTCCATGGGAAAGTGATGCCAATATGAATTACATCTAGTTATCCTACCAATACGCTGGCAAATCATCTAAGCATAAAAAACGATCCCCAAAGCCATATTATATTGAACACTACTTTATAAAAGGAGCTGTTACTTGTGGGAAAAGACGAGCACAAAACGGGAGGAAACAACGCAAGTTCCTTGCCACAGACACCTAAAAATCAAAAGATCAAACCGAAAGATATGCAAGAGGAAATCGCAAAGGAATTTGCAGAATTACGCCAAGACAGAAGGAAGAAAAAACAAGTTAGATGGCCATAAGGAAAAACCCGCACTTCTAACCGTTTTAGAAGTGCGGTTTTTTTCACAATGAAGTGTCATTTATATTAAAATGTTGACGACTTTTAAATGATGCACTTAACTCGCTCCACACGTCATACTGATTGCCATCTACGTCTTGAAAGACAAAATTGCGGCCGGCATGCCCTCTATTTTCAATCTCACCTACTGTTACATCAGATTCAATGAAATGTTCACGTAAACTTTCTAACGCTTGTAAACCATCTACTTCAAAAGTAAGTGAAAAACGCTCATTACCTCTTGCATCATAGAAGTTCGCCGTTTCGTTTTCTTTGGACTTTACGAGAAAGAAACTTTGGTCGGCTAAGTTCATAATTGCCTTGTCTTCATCCTGATAATTTAACTGTGCATCCAGTTTTTCAACATACCACTGGGCTGCTTTCTCCACATCTTTTACCGGAATATATGTCGTACCTACTCTTTCTAACTTTGGACTCATACCCATACCTCCACTCATTTTTTTACGTCAATCAATGTAAACCTTTCACAGACAAGGAGCATATCCTCCGAATACGACCGATGGACTTCTTTTAATTCTTGTTTGAAAAAGCGAACGTGTGCGGCTTTCCATTCTTCATAGGTTCCTTCACCTTCCGCCAATGCAAATTCTTCAGTCACTTCATCCATCGGAACGATTTCAACTTTCACAGTTTTTATGATTGCAACGGGTTCTTCTTGACTGTTTAGAATTACACTGTAATCCTCAGTTGTAGGAAGTGGTTCATTTTCTAATTCATACAGAATATGTGCTGAGCATGTTGCTGTTTTTTTCTTCTCAATGACTAACTGTGCAAGCTCGTCTGGTGAATCACCAAACATCCAAGCACTTACAGTTTCCGGTCGTTCTTTGTCACCCCAATAATTTTCCCAGTAGGTCTTTGCTGCTTCATTCACGATTGTTTCCCCTCACTTTTCACTTTCAGCTACTCGTTTTACACGTTCGACAAATTCTACAACAACTTTATCGTTTGCAAACATCAAGAATAATTTCACAAACCATTTTAACGGATCATTTGTTGCTGTATAAATTAATTTCGTTTGCTCTTCATTCAACTTGATTAATTGATAGCGAGCTGTAATGTCAAACATATTAGCAAGCGCAAAACCGACTTTCATCTTTTTCTCGTTAGGAGAATTTATGTACTCCAACGTTTTTACTTCATACTCCATGACACGTTTACCTTCCCGATATTTTTGCAAATACACACTGCCAACTACCTCTTCGGTAATTGAAATCGGTTCATTTGAAACCACTTGTGGCATGATTTTTTGCATATTTTCTAAAGAACCGTCCAAGTACTTCCAAACATGTTCAATCGGTGCATGAATTTCAATTTCCCTTGTCCATTGTTTCATTTTCATTCTCCTCGTATGTTCTTTGTCATTTAGCAACTACACGTAAAGACGAATAATGTTTCAACAGAAATTCATCCAATATCGCTTGATGACTTTTCACAATTCCTTCAGGAAATTCATTGGGATAAAAATAATGGAAAGCGAACGACTCAGTTTCATCAACGACGACGTCCCCTTTTGCATGCTCTGCATAATAGGCAGTCGTTACGACATAGAATTCATCACCATTTGCCGCTTTTATGAAGTGCTCGGGTCCAGAGTAGACATTGATTAATGTTAGTTCCTCCACCTGTAAACGTGTTTCTTCATACAATTCACGTTTTGCAACATCCTCCGTCGATTCACCTAGTTCCATTAATCCTCCTGGAATGCCCCAAGCGCCTTCTGGAAATTTTCTTTGCTGCAATAAAATTCTCCCTACTTTATCGACCACAACTACGACCGATCCAACAAAAATGAGCGGTCGGTGTCCTACAATGCTCCGCAAGTCTTCTATGTATCCCATGACGGCCTCCTCTTAATGTGTTCGGCGTGGTGAAATGAGCTGTACATATGTATTACTTTGTGCCGGTTTAATAACAATCGGCTTCATAGCACCATTAAATTGTATTTCAACAAACTCCTCTTTAATTCCTCTTAACGCTTCTACTAAATACTTGCCATCAAGCGTGATTTCGAATGAATCCAGCCCCACCATATGTACAACCTTCTGTCGTTCTTCAATCATGCCCATTTCTGTAGAACTTGAAGAAATACTAATGGTTGTTCGATCACAAAGCTTCAATAACACATTGTTATGTTTTAACTCTCTCGAGAAAACGCAAGCCCGATCTACACCATTTTGTAAAGCTTTTCGATGTAATGTAATAGAGGACATATAACCTGTTGGAATTAACCCTTGTGTTACTGGATAGTTGCCTTCAATTAATACCGAAACCAGTTTCGTATGCTCAGTTTCCATTACAAGTAAGTTACCTTCTTGAAGTATGCTAAGGATCGTAGCGTCAGCCTCCTTCAAATTTATAACCTCCAGCATGCTTGCAGCAGGTACAACAAATGCTTTATTTAATTCGGATGGTATTGGCAGCTCACAGCGAGACATTCGATTCGAATCGGTCGCAATACAAATCAGTTTGCCCTTTTCAAATTCCATCCTTACACCTGTAAGAACAGGTTTAACATCATTTTTTGAAACAGCAAAGATCGTTTGTTGAATTGCTTCTTTTATTGTTCCAAGTGGTAACTCAACGGATTGTTGAGCATGGACTTCCGGTAACTTTGGGTATTCTTCAGCACAAAATCCTGGAATCTTCATGACTACCTCATCGGATTGAATACGTATCGCATTATTCAGGTCAGCTTGAACATGAACGTTCCCCGACAGCTTTTTTAGTATTTCATTAATGAATTTCGACTGAACGACAACACTCCCCTCTTCAATGACTTCAACTACTTTTTCACCATTGAGCTCAAGTGGGATTGTCTTTTCAATGAATATCTCTGAATTGCCACCGGTTAGTTTTAATCCATTTTTACTTGCCACAATTTTAATGCCTGAAAGAATCGGAATTACACTTCTAGCTATGCAAACTTTATGAAGTTCAGAAACAACTGTCGATACTATCGAATGATCTACGTTAAAATTCACGGACATATTCCTCCTTACTTACCATGCCAAACACTTCAAGCTTGTTCCATCTAGCCTTCCAGTTTTTCTTTATCACTCGATCTTTGTAAATCTCCATTTGTTCCTCGCTTTGAGTAAAGTACGGTGTTGGCTTCACCTGACAGTTCACGACATCTTCAATACCATGAGGTGCCGCCAAGACAACTTTTCCATGATCATTCAGTTTAACCCCAAGCGCTGTAGCAGTTTCCGGAAACTTGGAGATTGCATCTATAGATGATTCATAGGGTGGAATTCTATTGACAATATGCATTCTTGCTTGATTTTTCACCGACCATGGGAGATGAGGTTGAAGGTGAAGCAATGTCTGTTCATATTCTTTTTCAAGTTCAACACTTTGCACCGTGGAATCGAAGTAAATTACATCAATATCAGGCAAGAGGGTTCTTTTACTAAATCCGTGTAACACATCCCATACTTTTGCTCGTACAAATCCTGCGCATATCCACCAATCCGGTAGATTGAGTGACTGCGCACTTTTTAATATATCCAACATCCATTCGTCTTCTTGTATGAGTTGAATGAGTGACTCATTGGTGATCATCTTAAAACAACTCCACTAAAACGATTAATTTTATAACTAATCAACTCATGGAGCACCTCGAAACCTGCAGCTTGATACAATTTCAGAGCTTGCTCGTTTGCACTTTCTACGCAAAGTGAAATTTCTTCAATGGTGTCATGTTGAAACAACTCTTGCATCGCAAAGGTTAGTAGCTTTGTACCGAGGCCTTGTTTGCGAAAGTCATTGGAAATAGCAATGTATTCAATCGAACCTTCATGATGTGTTGGTTGTGCTTCCACGTAGACATAGCCTTGCATTTTTCCGTCACTCGTACGAGCAATGAACAATTTATGGGTATCACTTAGGCGATTAATTATTTGCTCTGCATTAAAGTATGTAGACGGAAATTCACGTTCATGAAGTTCCTTGAAATCTTGATAATCTTTCGGCATGTAAAGCTGGATCCCACTGCCATCTACATCACGTTTGTCACTTTTCTTTGCAAGTAGAATTGAATGGTGACCATTTTCAACTCCTCCGTGTGCCAAAGCAAACTGTTGTCCAAAACGATTTTCTTTGGAGAGGAAAAAATAAAAGTTTGATAGTTGCAAACCGGAAAATTCAAGTACTTTACGCCACAACTCTTCAGCTACACTAGACTGGTCCGCTACGTCACTAATAAACGGACCCCATACTTCAGCACTTAGGTCCTCCTCGTCGATATCCAGCCCGATTGCACCAACAATGCGATCATGTTGATAAGCGACTGCAAAGGATTGATCTACGTCCAAATCCGAAAAATCGGTTGAAATCGTATCGTAAATCTCTTCCTTCACATTTCCACAATAGCCGACGTGTTTTGTTTGATCTGTGTTCATCTCTTCTAGAAAAGCTGCTAGCGCTTGCCTATTACGAGGTGGTGTAATGAGGATATTCATCGTCTATCATCCTTTGTAAGTTTAGTTGACATAAGCAAACAATGTTTCAACAACTTCATACGGTACCGATTTGCAAATATGAAGGGAATAAGGACAAGTTGAATCTACTTCCTTTTCAATGAAGGCGATTTTGTTTTCCTTTGCATCTGCAAGTTGTCGGGCAAGAATGGCATCTAATAAGTATAGATTCGAATCATTATTAGCCCCTACCCAACCTAGTTCCCAATTATTCTCCTCTCCTTCATACAGCAAGCTGAATGCAAGTACCTTTTCCCCTTCAAGCACAACATAGCTATAATCCAAAAGCAATCCATCCAAAACCACTTCTCTCCATGATTGGAATGAATGGTTGCCGACAGGATTACTTACATGCGTTTCTGTATATGTACATTTGCTTAATTCTACTAAACTGTTCATGCAATCGACATTTTCACTAATTTGCGCAACAGTTATAAGCGCGGTATCATTCCTATGATGTGTAGCTGGTTGAATATGTACAACTTCAGTTTTCCGAATCATTGGGAATCCAAATTCCACTAGAATGCTTGCCAATGCATTGAAACGATCATCTAGTAAGAAGAACAATGGTTTATCAAATTCATCTCGCAAGAACTCGATACAAAATTGAAGCAACTGTAAATCAGGTTCATCAAGATCATAAGCAAGACGCGTATAGACACAGTGAGGATGCCATTCACTTTCATGTATTGAAGCAATGAGTGGACGACGATTCCCTGATGAAAATTCAAACAATCCACAGTTACGTGGAGAATTGGCACTCGCAATTAAGGCACTATATAAATCGGAATGTTTTGCAAAGACCTTTTCAATAAACAGTAAATTCTCCTCATTCAGCGTCTTGATTTTATTCGCTTTCAATCCAATACACCTTCCCATCATCACTCCGCTTCATGAATTCATAATCAATGAAGTAGCGTCTGATGGTCGCAAAGTCAGGATATACCTCTTTCAAGATGCGATTTATCTCTACTTCTTGATACTCCTTCCCGACTTGAAACCGTTTAATTAGTTCTTGCGCAATTATAAATTTCCGTTTGTCTTTACTTGGAAATATATCGAGCGGTCCATCAACGCCTTGTTTAAAGTAATTTTTTAATACTTTCTCTCTTTCACTTTCAAGAATAGTAAATCTTTCATTCAAGCGAATCAGTCCTTTTTGGCAATTAGTATGCCTATAATTTCATTACCACGTCTTATCCAGTTTGTCCGCGTAGAAACCAATAGCTCTCTTATAAAGTGCTATATCTGTGTCATTTGTAGTCTCCACGATACAAGTAAGAAGAATTTCCATTGCTTTTTTGTTCTCGCCTAAATTGTACAACGTCATTGAGTAGAATGTTTTCAATGCATTGTTGTGAGGAAAGCGGTCAATTCCCTTTTCGAAAACTAACTTCGATTTTTTATATTGGCCAAGCGTTCGGTATGTACTGCCAAGTCCAATGGTTGCACCTAACGTATCCGAATCATTCAATCCAATTTCAAGTGCTTTCTCATAATAAGGTACGGCTTTCGCTTCCTCACCGAGCACATCAAAACTCCAAGCGCATTGGTAATTCAATTCCGCGTTATTCGGATCATTTACTACTAGTTTAAGAAGCAATTCATTGGATTCCTGCAATTTTCCTTCATCACGGTATTGAAGTGCTCTTTTAACGTTATTCATTCAATACACTTCCTTTACTTCTTCTGCCGAATAGTTACCCTTCTTTCATTGGCAAGTAGGGAATCTCTTGTCCATCCACAATTCCCATAGAAAGCTCATCAAAATGCGTTGTGGTCATTTCAAGAAGGGGGAATTGATCATCTATAATCATCGTTTTTAATTCACTAAAGTCAGTCCAAGCTTGCAAGTAATCTTGTTTGGAAATAATTCGAGCATTTAACGCTGCGTCTAGTTCTTCTTGATCTTTCTCTATTATTTCACCTGTTGGCAAGACAATTAAATCTAAATATAAGTCATCCATCCAGGGACCGTTCACACTACAATAACCATTTTGTTTACAAATATCGATATACCATTGAACGATTTGATTTTCAGCATTAAAGACAGTCGTTACAGAATAGCGCTTACCTTCAGGGAAATGTTGCAACCAACTGTATCCCTTATCCGCAATACAAACAGTCCTCTCTTTGTAAGTCATGTTGAGAGGTTCAACCACTTCGCACATTGTAAATAAACTAATATACCCTGTAAATTGTGGAGAGGTCTTATACGATTCTGTATATCTTTTTTTCGCAATACGCTTCCAATCATACCGGCTTCCATATTTTCGTTTCAGCAAGCATTTTCCACCTTTCTAGCTTGGCCGTTGACTATAAGGATGTAATTGACCAACAATCCGATCTTCAATTGGTGCTAACATTTGTTGGATAACACCATCAGCTATTTCTTCATGCGTCAGCCATCTGGTGTTTCCGGCTTCCATCACGAATCCTAAAAATACCTTTTCATAATTACAATTAAGTGGAATGCGTATTTCTTCATCATCAAAATACCTTCTGCTCCCTTTAACATGGATTAGTCGAAAGGTATTTTCCTGTTCATTCAATTCACAAATCCTTTCAAGTGTTTGATAATTCGGCGTCCAACTGACGATTACACTAAAGGGTCCCCGATTCTTTATGGCATCTATTACTTTTGTGAAAATTTCATTCGTATTGTAATCCGCTTGAATAGGATAGATTGAATGAGGTGGACAATCCTCTATTAGCTGGTCTAATTTTAAAATAGTCCTGCCAATAACTGAAACGATGCATCCTTCTTTCGCTAAATAGCGGCTTACGCCAGCTAACATTCCAGTCCCACCGATAACTAGTACATGCTGTTGACTCAATAGACTTTTTCCTCCTGTTGAGTACCTTTGTTCATTTCTATATAATTCTTAGCTAGATAGTATGCGCTTACCGAAAACAATTGCGTAATTTGTCTCTCTCGAATCATCTTTTCAACACTTTCAAAAGGATACCTTTTTACATCTATTACTTCCGTTTCATCCAAGTCTTGCTCAAACGCATAGTAAGCATCTTTGATTAAAAAGGTGATTACTTTATTCGTCTGCGTCGCTGGATTCACCAGGAATTCCCCTAATAGAATAGGTTGTTGCATAGAAACATATCCTGTCTCTTCGCGCAACTCACGTACAATTCCTTCCGCATACGTTTCCCCTTCTTCAACTTTGCCTGCAGGGATTTCCAAGAATATATCTCCACCAGGATGACGGTATTGCTCGACGAGAATGATGTCATTTTCCTTCGTTAGGACGATTGCATTTACCCAATCTGCATATTCGTTCACATAATAATCTTGAATGATCGTTCCGTCCGGCATTTGGCACGTATCTCTCCGTAAATTACCAAATGGTGATTGATAGACGTTCTCCGAGTTTAATACTTCCCATTTCTTCAACGTAATTCCCCCATTTACAACTTATGTACGTTACCTTTTGTTATCCATTTCTCCACAACCTCATTGAAAAGTTGAGGTTGTGCGACTGGAAAACCATGTCCCATATTTGGAATAAAGAGTTCTTTGCAGTTTACATAGTGTTCGACGATTTGTTTGACCGATTTCTTTAGTATTCTCGTCTCTCTTTCACCAACTGTCACTAAAATTCTCACTGTACTATTAGATCGATTTTCTGGAAGTGCATATGACATGTTTTCCTTTAACATTTGGATAAGCGTTGATGGTTTCAGTTTCACACTGTCTTCATAGTATTTTTCGAAGTATTCTCCATCCATATATAGCTGCTTTGCTTGAACTTTCGCAAATGATCGGCTTTTGACCAACGGAAAAGTTAGTAGGATTGTCGGGGCAATTAAAGGTTGTACAAATTTCATTGGGATGACTGTCGCACTGTTGATAACTGCTGACGTAATAAGAGTCGGCGCAAGATCAATCATCTCTAAACAGATTTGAGCACCAATTGAAAAGCCAATAATATGTACGTCCTTGCCAGCTCCCTTTTCTTTGATTAAGTCAATCATCTCTTCTGCATTTCCCCGAATTGAAAATTCTTCTTCATTCCTTCTAACTCCATGTCCTTGAAGGGTTGGTACGATACAATGGTAGTGACTGAAATCGTCAATTTGCTTATCCCACATCCACCCCCCTACACCTCCCCCGTGCAAAAAGAGCAGGAGAGGTGCGTTTTCATTACCATATTCTTCAAAGTCCATCACTTCATTCATTCCTTATCATCAAAATTTAAAATGTGCGTCGTTTCTGAAGCGGAATCATCGAACGAAAAACCACATGCACGATAAAATGCGTCTGCTTTCGCTGATTCTGTCCGAACGGTAATCTCTTTAAAGTGCTTCTTGGCATGATTGATGATCGCGTTTTGAAGCAACGTACCGACACCCTGACGTCGATATGCTTGTAACACATAAAATCTCCGTAATCGAGCTACCTCGTGATTTTCTGAAAAAGGAGATTGATTGATGCCTCCGATAGCGACGACTTCACCTGTATTGTTTTGAACACAAAACAGCCCTTCCCCTCGTTCGTCGAATGTATTTGAACTGTCTTCATAATCGTTCACTAAACGAGTAACAAAACGATATCCTTCATCTTCGCTTTCTTTCACAAGCCTTGAAATATCAATCGTGCGCAAGTTCTCAATCTGTTGAACGACATAATTCATAGACTTCCCCCCTCAATTTTCTCACCTATCTCTACATTCTACAAAGTCTGTCAAAAAGCCTGCTTATTCTAGTAAAACAGTAAAAGTAAGCCGAATCCCTCCTGACGAATTCGGCATTAATTAAAACGAATAGTCAACGCGCATCGTCGCTGTAATGACTAACTGTCCTTTCTCAATGGGTGTTGTTGATTTTTCTGCGGCGACAGAATAATACGGAGTAGGACTTACACGATTCACTTCCTCTACAATTCTTATTGGCTGAGGAGGAACGGCCAGTTGCATAGAATTTGCGATAGTTTGGGCTTTCGTCTGTGCATCTTGCAAAGCAGCTACAATGGCTTCTTGTTCATACATTGATGGATCTTCGACGCTGAATTGGATGCTTGAAACACGATTTGCACCGTTCGCAACCGCTGTATCGATGACAATGCCAACTTGATCAATATTCGTTAATTTCACAGAAATGGCGTTGTTTACTTCATATCCTCTAAATACTTGTTCCCCGTCGACGTAATCATATTTTGGATAGATCGTATATGAAACGGTTTGTATATTCGCTCGAGGAATGCCTAGTTGTACGAACGATTGGATCACTTGATTCATGATTGCGGCATTTTCTTCTTGTGCCACACGGACTTGCTCGTCTACAGTACGCACTTCAAATTGAATGGTTGCTATATCTGGTTCAACAGCAACCTGCCCATTACCGACGACTGTTATCTTCCTTACCGGTTGACGAAAAACGTTCTGGTAATACAACGAACTTCTCCCTTCTTCATTCAGTTTCTTTACTCTATGCCAAATGAGTAGGTGCTAGTAAAAGATATTTCCATTCTAGTAAGCGTTTACAACCTAGCAACCTGTACCTATCAGTCCTCTAGCAATTCTACTAAATCCGAATCTTTAGTTGACAGATATTTTTTACTATGCTAACTTTAGGCATCACTACTAATCTAATAGCTATGGAAATAGGTGGTCTGATTTTGGTCAGATCTTAAATGGGAAGCCGGTGCTCAATCCGGCGCGGTCCCGCCACTGTAACGGCATATTGCCGAAGCCAGATACCAGCCTATTTGAACAACGCTGCTAACCTACGGTGAATGGGGAGGTGTTAGACGATACGCAAATGAATTGCGTGCTTTTTAAGCATGCATTTACCCGAAAATCGGGATACACGTACATTTCTAACATTCCGTAGAAATGTATTTTTTTATGCACAAAAATCCAAAATTGAAGGAGACGAGACAGATGACAGTAATTAGTAGTACAATCGGCTATCCGTATATCGGTGAAAACCGTGAGTGGAAGAGAGCGTTAGAATCATTCTGGGCAGGCAAAACAAGTGAAGAACAATTGTTGCAGGTAACAAAAGACATTCGTCTTTCCCGTTTACAAAAACAAAAAGAGAGCGGCATTGACCTCATCCCCGTTGGCGACTTCACGCTCTATGATCGTGTGTTGGATACAGCAGTTATGTTCGGAATGATTCCTGAACGTTATGGCTGGAATGGCGGGCAAGTTCCTTTATCTACATATTTCTCAATGGCACGTGGCAATGCGTCTACAGTTGCGTGCGAAATGACAAAATGGTTCGATACAAACTATCACTACATCGTCCCTGAATATGAAGGTCGCAAACTGGCTGTAACCGAAAACAAGCCCCTCATCGAATACCGTGAAGCAAAACAAGAGCTTGGCATTGAAGGAAAGCCGGTACTCATTGGACCGTATACATTCCTGAAGCTTTCTAAAGGTTATGAGACAAAAGATATTCCAGCTTTCTTACTTCAATTACTACCACTCTACGAAAAAGTACTTGTAGAATTGCAAGCGGAAGGAGTCGAGTGGATCCAATTGGATGAGCCGATTCTATCTACTTCCATTTCGCAAGATGAAATGAAAACCGTTCATGAAATCTATTCACAACTTCAAAAAGCGGTCACACAAAGTAAATTATTCATCCAAACGTATTTCGATTCAGTTGAATGGTACGAAGAGACAATTGCCCTTCCGGTTGATGGGATTGGCTTGGATTTTGTACACGGATTGAAAAACAATCAAAAGAGTCTAGAGGCGCATGGCTTCCCTGCTGATAAAGTATTTGGAGCAGGCGTGATTGACGGTCGAAACATTTGGCGCGCAAACTTGCAAAACAAATTGGCGTTATTAGATACACTTCAGCAACATGTGTCAGTTGAAAATTTATGGATTCAACCTTCTTGTAGCTTACAACACGTTCCTGTGACAATTGCATCCGAGCAAAAATTGGACTCGACCATTAAAACGGCACTTGCTTTCGCAGATGAAAAAATTGTTGAAGTAGCAACTCTTGTGAAAGCTGTTCGCGAAGGAGCCGACGCTATTGTTCATGAACTTCGTGAAAGTGTTGACGCATGTGAACAGCTTGCTCAATTACCCGCTCGCAATCGCCAAGATGTTTTGCAAGCCGTCAACAATATCGGCAACGTACCAAGTAAACGCCCTACACCATTTGCAGAGCGTCGTGTAAAACAAGAAGAAGCATTTAACTTACCTTTATTGCCGACAACTACTATTGGAAGTTTTCCTCAAACACCTGAAGTGCGTGCAACGCGTACGAAATGGCGCAAAGGTGAAATTACGGAGCAACAGTATGGTGATTTCGTATTCGATGAAATTAAACAATGGGTCGACATCCAAGAAAAGATTGGCCTAGACGTATTTGTACACGGTGAATTTGAACGGACAGATATGGTCGAGTACTTCGGCGAAAAGTTGGACGGCTATGTATTTACAGAAAAAGCTTGGGTCGTTTCCTATGGATCCCGTTGTGTAAAACCGCCAATCATTTATGGAGATATTGCATTTGTCGAACCAATGACTGTCAAAGAATCGGTCTATGCGCAATCTCTTACGGACAAGCCGATGAAAGGGATGCTGACAGGCCCTGTTACAATGTTGAACTGGTCATTTGTACGTGACGATCTTTCCCTTAAAGATGTGACGTACCAAATCGCTCTTGCCCTACGAAAAGAAATTGAAGCGTTAGAAGCAGCAGGTATTCATATGATTCAAGTCGATGAGCCTGCACTACGAGAAGGTTTGCCGTTGAAGAAGGACGAATGGAATGAATACTTGGATTGGGCTGTAAATGCTTTCCGTATTTCCACTGCTACCGTCCAAGATACGACGCAAATCCATACCCATATGTGCTATTGTGATTTCAATCATTTCATCGATTCCATCAGTGCATTAGATGCTGACGTCATTTCCATTGAAACATCAAGAAGCCATGGAGAACTTGTGCATGCATTTAACACGTTCCATTATGACAAAGGAATTGGATTAGGCGTTTATGATATTCACAGCCCACGCGTCCCTTCTATCGAAGAAATGGTGGAAATCATTGAAAAAGGTCTAGAAGTACTGGACGTTAAACAGTTCTGGATTAATCCTGACTGCGGCTTAAAAACAAGAAAAAAAGAAGAAACAGTCGCTTCGTTAGAAAACATGCTAACAGCAACGAAAAAAGTACGCGAACAACTCACTGCAGTAAGCTCAAACTAAAAAAAGCGCTCCTTCTCTCACGATTGAAGAGAAGGAGCACTGGTTTATAAAAGAATCACCAAATATCACTTATAAGTCTTAACAACGGTCTTACTAACCACACAAGCAATCTAAATGGAAGAAAGAGTAGTTCTGGGATGAAAAACAATACATCTAACAGAAAATCCGAAAACCGATAACGTTCATTTTGCTCTTTACGAACGGTCCTTCTTCTCATGCACCCATCCTCCACACTTCATTATTAGATCGGTAATGTGACAGCAACCATTAACAAAAACAGAATCGCAATATAATTAACTGAATACATGAACATGACATATGCCCATTTATCATCGTCTTTTGTAAAGAAACCTCGAATGGATACAGCAAGGAAACCGATGTTCAAGATGGTTGCAAGGATGATAAACACCATACCTAATGAACCTAAGTAAAATGGCAACGGCAGTAAGCACGCAATATAGACAAACATTTGGCGCTTCGTCATCTTAAATCCGCGGACAACCGGCAACATTGCAACATTTGCTGCTTTGTATTCATTGTATTTACGCATCGCAATCGCGAACGTATGCGGCATTTGCCAAATGAAGAGAATCATAAATAGCATGATTGGGACAATATGGTAAGCCGGTGCAATCGCCGCCCACCCAATCATTGGCGTAACTGCCCCTGAAACACTTCCAATAACCGTATTCAAAGTGTATTTACGCTTTGTCCACATCGTATACATCACTACATAAGTAAACCATCCAATGAATCCATATACTGCTGCTTCAAACGTGGTGAACAGTAACATGATGAGACCAACTGCAGACATTGTAATTCCGATTCCTAATACAGTTCTTAATGAGAAATGCCCGGTAACAGTTGGACGTTGTTGCGTACGTTTCATCACTGTGTCGATATCAACGTCATACCAATTATTCAAAACGAGTGCCCCGCCCATAAGGATGGTACTCCCGATTATCGTTAGCCAAAACAGCTTACTGTTAGCGAACAATGATCCACCCGTGAAGTGAAGTGCAAGCCAAAATCCCACAAATACCGGTAGCGCATTGGCAAGTAGGACGGGTGCTTTAAATAGTGATTTCAAATCTGCAATGAGTGTGCTTGATCGCTCATTCTCAAGCGCAGGACTTTTTTCGTTAAAAGTAATATCCATTTCTTTCGTCATCTATATACGCTCCTTAGAGGTATTCTCTATTATCATCCTCCCCATCATATCATTTCAAGCGACACAATTTAAACGTTTATCGCTTTTTATTTGGAAAATCCTTTACTTTCCTAGTTAGTTCGTCACAAATAATTCAAAAGTGGGTAGCTGTGACACCTGTCTGATTTCTATAAAGAATTCTATTCTTCTTGCAATATTAAACAGTACGAAATGAAGTAATACATTCTAGTATGTATTATTGTCCAAGCATCAAACCGAATGTAATTGCGAAGAAGAAAATGACAGCATAAATCACAAAAATAAATGCAAATACACAACCCATAACGATCAAATAGGCTTTCGCAAAAGTATTTCGTCGTTCTTGTTTATCCGTCGCCCAAATAATGAGCATGATAATATTAACAATCGGCAAAGTGATTAATATGATTGTTATAATCCACTCTTTTAGCGATATCGTTTGGTTCGTTTCCATACATGACTCCCCTTTCTTGTCTATTCTACGAACATGTTGCACAGAAGTTTCATGTTAAATGACTAACAGTATATCTTCGCAGATTAGCGGTTATGTTAAGTATATAGGAAGGAATGAAAGGGCGTGACATGGACAATGAAGAAAATTGGATTCTTTATAATTACTGTGCTTTCATCAATGTTGTTTGCTTGCAGCAATCAAAATCTTGTTTCTGACAAAGAAGCGAAAGAAATTGTGGATACATATGACATTACAGCTTTTTCAGTCGTTATTGATACGAATGAACAAAGTGAAGTGCTTTCCGCCAGTTTCACAGAGAAGAAAGACCGATCTGAAGCAGAGTATTCCCATAAGAAAGACGAAGTACATCTACATGGTAAAAAAGCGTTGGACAAAATAAACGATGCACTTGAGAAAATGAAGCCTACTCCAGAGACAGAGGAAACTGAATTGATTAAGCAAGTTGCCGAAGCATTCGAGTTCTCTGATTACAAAATGATAAAAATTGAAATCACTTTTAAAGGACATGACAGCAAAGAAATCATGTTTTCAAAATGACATGGATATTGATTGCTTAACAGCATTCAATATCTTTTTTTCATAACGCTTCGATTCACTTAAAAGTGGGTAAAACAAAGCAAATTGCTAATGGATTAATGGTTGGTGAGGAGGGTGTTTAATGGAATGGAAAGGCAGAAGAAAAAGTCAAAATGTGGAGGACCGAAGAGGGATGGGTGGAAAAACGCTCGTCGGTGGAGGCATTGGCGGAATTGTCCTTGTTCTCGTTGTCATGTTCCTCGGAGGTGATCCTGGAGAACTTCTTGGCAACTTATCTGGCGAACCTTCAAATACAGCTTATGTAGAAACAGAGCAAGATAAAGAGTTAGCTGATTTCGTCTCAGTCGTATTAGCAGATACCGAAGAGGTGTGGACGCGCGTATTTCAAGAGGAAGGACTCGAGTATCGTGAACCAACGCTCGTTTTATTCACTGGAAGTGTGCAATCTGCTTGTGGGCTAGCCGGTTCAGCAGTCGGACCTTTTTATTGTCCTGCAGACGAGCAATTATATATTGACTTAAGTTTCTTTAATGAACTGCAATCAAAATTTGATGCTCCAGGGGATTTCGCGATGGCCTATGTCGTGGCCCATGAAGTCGGGCACCATGTACAAAAACTAGTAGGAACTAGCGATAAAATGGCGAGTATACGAGCGCAAGTAAGCGAGGAGGAATATAATGAGTACTCCGTTCGACTAGAACTACAAGCTGACTATTTACAGGTGTGTGGGCACATCACGCAAACAGTATGGGGGTTGTGGAAGAAGGCGATTTGGAAGAAGCGCTCAACGCTGCGAGTGCCGTTGGAGACGATACAATTCAACAACGAACTCAAGGTTATAGTGTTCCTGAAAGTTTTACACACGGCACAGCGGAACAACGGAAGAAATGGTTTTATCGAGGGTTTACGTCAGGCAAGCTCAACGAAGGGGATACATTTCGTACACCCGATCTATAAAAAATCGACCGAGACATCTCGCTCGGTCGATTTTTTTATATAATGTCGGATACTCTTTTAGACTGATCATCCAAAGCAGAAGCCGATGATGAGATGACAAGGAAATCTTCCATAGCGACTTCAATTCGTTCTTGGCAACGTTGAATATGTTGCTCTGCTACCGCTGTACCCTTTGATATGTTTTGAATTTCACTCGTTATGGATTCAACACCTTCTCGTACTTCGACAATTGACTGTTCCACGTTAGCCGACAACTTCCTCACTTCTTTTGCAACTACGTCAAATCCCCTACCATGTTCCCCCGCTCGCGCTGCTTCAATTGCTGCGTTCAATGCAAGCAAATTCGTCTGTGCAGCAATGGCTCGGATTGTTTTTACAATGTCTTGAATACCCTCTGCATGTGTTTCCAGTTTTCCTAATGTTAATGTGTTTTCAGCAGAAGCCACTGCAATTGCCTCAATAATCTGCAGTACTTCTTCACTTCTCTCAATGCCGACAGCAGCACGATTGGTCAATTCTTCGGACATATTTCGAAGATCCTCTACTAAGTTTGTAATAGACGTCTGACGTTTTGTGATATTTGTCGCAACCTTTGATATACCAATGACTTTCCTAAATTTTGTACTGTAAATCGGCATATACGTCGCTTCTAACCAAACTTTTTGACCAAATTTGTCCTTCCGCTCAATCTTCCCTTGCTGACGCACCCCTCTAGTTAAGTCACGCCAAAAATTTTCATACGCTACACTCGTTACATACGCCGGAAAGCAAAAGTCCTGATGTGGCATCCCAATCATTTCTTCACTTGAATACCCCATCGCATGTGAAAAATTATCATTGACATATGCGACTTTTCGATCCAAGTCAAAACGAATGATTGCCAAATTCTCTTCAATGGCTTTCACAACATGGTCATCTGTCACCCGTTCAATAAAATGCATCCATTTTCCCCACCTTAATTCCTATTTCTAAATAAAAGACGTTAAATTCGTTCGAAATATAGTAATTTCGTAACGGTTATCTTCCTTCATTTAACCATAGCGGTTTGTAAATAGGAATAGTTTGGAATAACTTTTTATTGGGTTATGTGGATACAGTTGAGTTTTGACATGGAATAGACAAATTCAACCGATTTTGATTGGCTCATGCACATTTTTCAGCGTAGCTAAAATGCTTAAACCCGTTACATAACTAGTTTTTGGATTTTCGGGTGAAGGATTGTTCATAATTGTTCCTTCATAGTCTCCAAAAGATCCTGATGCATGAATATGGTGCACGTTCTTCTTGCTATAAGGATCTGCAATGATCGTGACGTTCGTCTTTTCAATGCCTAGCCCCGCTAGTGACAATGCAATAGCGACATTGGCGTTTTTCGGAAACTTATGGATTGCCTCCTTGGCAGAGCCTTGGAAAATTACTTGTTCCTCCTCTAATTGGACGGATGTAAGAGAATGTGCAGGCTTCCTCGTCGTTAACGTCACATGATCGAGTGCACCGGCGAAGTTTGCAGCTTTTATGATATCTAGCCCACCTATTGCGCCTGAAGGTAAATAAATTTGGTGGCCCTTTTCTAACGCAATCTTTTCCATTCGTTCTTTTAGCACTACATCAGAAAACGCACCAATACTAATGAGTAGAAGGCTTTTTCGCTTCAAGATGGCTTCCCCATATTTACGAACAACGTCTATATTGGCACATTCAACAACCAAATCGATCGTTGAATCGAGAAATGCATCCATCGAATCAAACGGTACACATTCATAATCATGAGCAATGCGCGCCAAGTCAATGTGTGCGTGTTCTCTCTCATCAATAATTGCCGTTATGCGACAACCTGGAATGAGTTGGTCGACATTGATTTTTTCCAGCAGAAAAGTACCGAGTGCACCTTTACCAATTAATCCGATATTCATCGTAGTCACCCTTTCAGGGAAAAGAACATTTACGTCCTACTTCTCTTTCCGTGATTTTGTTTGAGACGAAGCTTTTTTCAGAAACATATTGTAAATAGGTTTTAAAGCTTTCGGTGTTAAGTCGATATCGTTTTCGTGTGCATATTTAACTGCTTGTCCAAGTGCAATTGTCATCGCACCCGCCACACTTGCTCCTGCTACCATACCAGCCCCTGGTACAATTTTGATAACTTGCCTGAAAACCGTCTTCCCGATATTTCCTACAATGGTTGCAATTATTAACTCTTTCGCATTGTCTTTTGAGATCGGTTTCCCATACAATGTCGAAAGTTTTAACATGAGACTCACTTGCAGGGCGGTGAGCGGAACGAAATCAGAACCTGGAATTGGAACCGCTCCAATTGTAGCAGCTGATGCACCTGCCCCGAGTATCCAGCGGTTGGCAATTGTTGATTTATCGGCCATGTTTGCGGCCATTAAAATGTCTTTTTTTTTGGATTCCAATAAAGTAAGGACTTCTTTTTGCAACAGGTGGATATTTTCACCGGTCCGCGATGAAATAGGTGTGACGGGATATTCATAACCGGTATGGTCTTGTACATATTTCACAAGCACAGGAATGTCGTCTGCTGCGTCAATTTTATTCAGCACAAGGATGAGGTCTTTATTCACTTTAGCAATTTTCTTCAATGAAAGAAGTTCTGCTTCAGATAACACTGTACCTGCTGCATTTAAGAAAAACAGGATGACATCCGCCTGCTTGTAAAATTTCAACGTTTCGGCTGAATGCTCGCTATAAATATCATCTAGTCCAGGCGTATCAACAAAAATGATTTTGTCTTTGTAAACGAATTTCTTAATTTCTTGCGTCTCTCCAGGTTTTGCACCAACTTGCGCAACTTCTGACGCCATTAACCGGTTAATCGTAGACGATTTCCCCGCATTCACATCCCCGATCATGGCAATCAATATTTCACTCTCTAACTGCTCATTAATTTCCGTTGATTTCTCATCAAAGATTTTGTCGAATTCTTCATCTGACATCCATTCTTGTTTCATCGTATGCACCTCTGTTCTGTTTAGCTTCTATATTATTGTACGAATTTCCTATGGGATAAGATTCATTTTGTACTGCTCTACCCTTTTTATTGTACTTGTAACAGGAGCTTGTTGGAAGTTCGACGAGTGGGGGAGAAGTTGTATTTAGTAACATCTCCCAAGAAAAAAACCATACCAATTATACCGGTACGGCTGCGTTGTCGTATGTATTCACGACGGTTGAATGCTTTAGACAATCATTTACTTCTTCATCATTTTCTTAATCAACCTAATTTGACCACGGTGACTCAGTTCATCTTCGAATACATGGAACCATTTGAAATAGTTGTTCGTCGGGTGTCCTCCGAAAAATGGTTTCTGTTCGAATAACCAACTATCCGGTAAAGACTTAAAGGTTTCGATCGTCTTTTTTCTCACTTCCGCGAGTTCATTTACATAGACTTTGATGGATTGTCCGTTTATTTCCTCCCTTGCACGTTCGCCTAATTGCAATCCCGGGTTCAGAAGCGCTACGTCTTCTTCTGTGATTTCGCGTTTTTCAAAAGTGTCTATTTGGTAAAACTTCTCTACAGATGCCATATGCACAAGAAGCATGCCAATTGAATTTGCATCATCAGCATATAAATAATCAAGTTCCTCAATCGACAGATTTTGCACTTCATCGAGTGTTGTCTTTCTCGTATACTCCATCATCGCAACCAACTTACTGAATTCCGCACTTAATCCTTCTTTTTGATCAATGATATACATTGTATCTTGACTCATTCAGCATTCCTCCTGCTCTTCTAGTAGTAATTTTTCGATCCATTGTGCACATTGGTACATTTCCTTCCAGTACCAATCCTTTGACTCTATCGACCAGCACGCTTTTAAAATTGACATGGCATATGCCGCTTTCAACAGTCTACTACGATGCAACACCAAATTTTCACATATGCGATCTATTCTTTTATTCAAAACAGAACGAGGGTCTTCATTCTTAAATAGATGATTAACCAAAAAGGGAACTATGTCAAAAACCGGGTCGCCACCTACTCCTTTTGGGTCAATCGCAATCCAGCCTTTCTGCTCTGAAAACAAAATATTACTATGATGCAAGTCTCCATGAAGCAATTGGATATCATGAGCATTCATTGATAATTCCTGCATATAGTTATCGGCTTTCTGCACGACTTCCACTGGTATGGGTTGATCAGAACTATTTAAGGAACAATAAGCAGTAAAAGTAGTTGCCCAGTCCGTTACGAATGGGAAGCTTGGACGTTCAGGTAGTGGTCTTCGAATCTTTTTCCATACTTCACAAAAAAGGTAAATTGCTTTATCTTCATCACGTTCCGTACTTAGCATTGTTCCAGGCTGTAATCTTTCAAGTAACATGGCTCCGTTTAACACATCAGCGTGTAGTAATTTAACACAACCAACACTGTCGTATATTTGTAGAGCTTGCAGTTCATTTTCAAATTCTTCACCCGGCAAACTCATTTTAAGTACGCATGCTTCTTGATCAGAATTCTCAACAAAAAGTACATAGTTATACGAAAGATCTGGTACAGGAGCAACTACTGTTAAATTCCATTCATGTGCAACATGCTGCACCCTTAACTCTAATGTCGCTAGCCACTCACGACCTTCAACACCAAAACAGTTAACAATTTTTTCTCGAAATGAACATGGGAGGTGTATGGATGTTTTACTCATAGTATTTTCGCCATATAGTATTCATCGATATATTGACCATTCACGTAGAGCGAATCTTTCTTAACACCTTCTCTAACAAAGCCGCTCTTCTCGTACAAAGCTATGGCAGCTTGATTTGTTTTTAGTACCGTCAATTCAAGCCGATGTAGATGGTTGTTGCGAGCCCATTCGTCAAGAGCACTGAATAACGCTTTACCTATCCCTTGTCCGCGATAATCGCTAGAGATTCCGATTACCAGATAAGCAGAATGATGGGTTCTGATTGCCCCTCCACGATTCACCATTAAATAGCCCACCAAATCCTCACCAGTCTCTGCTACTACTATTGTAGATCCACTTTCTTGTAATGAAGCAATACGTTTAGTGAATTGCTCCACAGAAATGCTCCGTTCGCCTGCCTCAAACATCATATTTTCCGAACTATTTTCCACATGTTTAATCAATTCTACAATCCTCTCAGCATCTATCGGTTGTGCGTGTCTAATCTTCATTGATGCACCTCCTATTTGTTTACAAACTTCTCCAAATCCCATACATAAGCAATTTCCTTAAACGTTTCGCCACCGATTTCAATCATTGTTTCTCCAACTCGTTGGCCACCTACTGCTTCGTAGAACTTCTTAGCGGGATTCAAATCGAGAACCCAAACGAGCATTTTTGTGGAACCCTGTTTTTTCAGGTCCATAGCAACTACTTGCATTAATTGCTTACCAATTCCTTTTCCTTGCACTTTTTGCAACAGATAAATGGCAAAAAGCTCACAATCAGCTGAATAGTTGCCAGTCCGTTCTTTACCTCCTGTAGCAAAACCGACAATCTCTCCGTCCTCAACTGCTACATACAAACTATTATTTCCAATACCTCGTCGCCAATTTTCCGTTCGTTGTTCAACGGATAACTGATCCAAATATTCATCTGACACAATACCTTTGTAGGTCGTTCGCCAACTGTCCACATGGACGCGAGCAATCCCTTCTTCATCCCCTATTACCGCTTCTCGAATTTCCACCCAATCTCCTCAATTCTTTAAGTGATTTACCTATTACTTTACATCATTATCTGAAATAATTAAACATTATCAATATCTCCACTTAAAGAATCCATCCTCCGGCTACTCTACCATCAAAAAAACCGCTCCATTCTCGAATGAATCGATGAATGAAACGGCTTCTAGCAATCTAGGCAAATCTTCGATGAACTTTCTTTCCATCATATGAAAAAACGACAAGTTTAGAATCCACATACGTTTCCAAATGCACAATCCGCCCCCATAACTGGTGAATATACGGAAGTACATTTTCTAAATACGGTACGTCCAACTCAGTCTCTTCAAATTTATGCACGAGGTATAGTTCCCCATTACGAATGTAGTCTCCATCCTCAACGACGATGTATGGAAAACCGCCATTTACACGCTGCGCAATGAGTCGATCTTGCACAATTTGATAGTCTTTATCGGAGATTTTATATTGACTTCCTTTTTTCTCAAATACATACATATCTTCACTTTGAATGATTTCTTTCGTTAAATAATTGCGGACAAACGAAATGTCGGAATCCATTTCCCGCACTTCAAACATTTTCTCTCTCCCTGTTCCAGGACGCACACCTAATTGCATCATTTCTTCTGTCGGCTCGTTGTAGCGGCGTTCAATGTCCTCAAAAATTTTCAAGCCTAAATAATAGGGATTAATAGACGTTTTGGATGGCTGAATCACATTTGCATTCAACGTGGCAAATTCAATTGTTTCGTCAGCTGTCAAATCCATCTCGCGTAATATACGCTGATGCCAAAACGTCGCCCATCCTTCATTCATAATCTTCGTTTCCATTTGTGGCCAGAAATACAACATTTCCTCACGAATCATCGTTAAAATGTCCCGCTGCCACTCCTCCAATTCACGACTATGCTCTAACAAGAAGAGGAGCAAATCTTTTTCGGGTTGAGCAGGGATTTTTTTTCTTTTCACTTCATTAGATGGTGAATTCAATTTTTTGTAATCCAATTCCCATAAGTCGTCGTACGCAGTTTTTCGTGAAACTGGCGCTAATTCTTCTTGCTCGACTTCTTTATTACCATCACGCCACCTAACGAGCGATGGATCGATATGCTCCTGAATAGCGAGGACGGCATCCAAAAATTGTTCAACTTCATCTTTGCCATACTTCATTTCATAATGGGCTATCCGTTCAGCAGTGGCCGTCATACTTTCAACCATGTCCCGTCGTGTATTCGCAAAGCGCGCATTATTTTTGAAGAAATCGCAATGCGCGAGGACATGTGCAATGATTAATTTATTTTGAATAAGAGTATTACTTTCCAATAAAAATGCATAACATGGGTTGGAATTGATGACCAGTTCATAAATCTGGCTTAACCCTAAATCATATTGCAGCTTCATCTTATGAAATTGTTTTCCAAAACTCCAATGACTGAACCTTGTCGGCATTCCGTATGCACCAAACGTATAGATGATATCTGCGGGACAAATTTCATAACGCATCGGATAAAAATCCAATCCAAATCCTTTGGCGATTTCTGTAATTTCCTCCACGGCACGTTGAAGTTCTATATGTCCCTTCATCGAGATCCCTCCAGATCTTTATAGAAGAACTTCTTCAATGCGTGGTACACGTCTTTATGGTCCTTCAACACATAATGGCGGAACTTCGGGTCATCGATTTTGTTGTACGTATTCATCAATGTGGAGTATCGGCTATGGGCATTCACTTCACCATAGCCGAACATATTGCTTTGTTCCATTAATGCCTCCACGAGCGTTAAGCATTTTGCATTATCTGAAGACATATTTTCACCATCTGAAAAATGGAACGGGTAAATATTGTAACTCGATGGATTGTATTTTTTCTCAATTAAATCGAGTGCTTTTTCGTATGCAGTCGAGCAGATTGTTCCGCCACTCTCCCCTTTTGAAAAGAAGTCTGTTTCCGACACGACTTTTGCTAATGTGTGGTGCGCAATGAACTCAATGTCCACCTTTTCATATTTCGTCCGTAAAAATCTTGTCATCCAAAAATAGAAGCTTCTTGCAGCGTACTTTTCAAACGTTCCCATTGACGCACTCGTATCCATCATCATGAGCACAACCGCTTTCGATTGTGGTTTGACGATCGGGTCCCACGTTTTAAATCGTAAATCATCATTGTAAATCGGCAAGATATCGGCATGCCCTTCCATCGCATTTCGTTTGAACGCTGCGATGATCGTTCTTTTCTTATCAATATTGCCGATCAGCCCTTTTTTCCGTATATCGTTAAACGCGATATCTTCGTCAGTAATCTCGTATTGATCGCGCTGTTCCAAGTTCGGTAACTCCAACTCTTTGAATAAATGATCTTCTATTTCCGCAATGGAAACTTCTGCTTCGTAATAGTCACTGCCTGCCTGATCGCCAGCTTGCTTTCCTTTACCGGCATTTTGGCTCCCATCATTTGCAACAACATCCCCGACTTGACTCTTTCCGTTGCCTTGCCCTACATGCTTAGATTTGTCATGGTTATAACGAATTTTATATTCATCTAAAGAACGAATCGGTATTTTAATAACATCTTTTCCATCGGACATGACAATACTTTCTTCGCTGATCAAGTCGGGCAAATTATTTTGAATGGCCTTTTTCACTTTATCTAAGTGACGTTGTTGATCTTGGTAACCCTTACGGTGAAGCGACCAGTTCTCTTGGGAAACGACATAGGATTCGCCTTTTTCGTCATTCATTCCTTTTCACCTACCCCAGTCCACTCGTTTTTAGTAGTATATGCAACGACTGGCGTTTAATTGTAATATTCGGATAAATCATCTGTTAAGAAGACTACCTACGTATTTCAATAGTTCATTCGCAGAAATGGAATTGTAGCCATGCTCCTCGATAAGACGTGCAACGACCTCGTTTATCTTCTTCAAATGTGTTTCATCTGGCGTCGAAGAAGACGTCGTAATTTTAACCACATCTTTCAAATCGGAGAATAATTTCTTTTGAATTGCTTCACGTAGTCTCTCGTGCGATTGGTAGTCAAAACGTTTTCCTTTTCGTGCATATGCAGATATTCGAATCAGAATCTCTTCACGGAACGCTCTTTTCGCGTTTTCTGAAATGCCGATTTGTTCTTCGATGGAACGCATTAATTTCTCGTCTGGATTCATTTCCTCACCAGTGAGCGGGTCTTTCAACTTATGCTTGTTACAAAACGCTTCAACATTATCCAAATAATTGTCCATTAACGTTTTCGCGGACTCTTCGTATGAATAAACAAAAGCTTTTTGGACTTCCTTCTTAGCAATTTCGTCAAATTCTTTGCGAGCGATTGAAATGTAATTCAAGTATTCTTCTTTGTCCTCTTTCGATATAGACGCATGCTGATCGAGCCCCTCTTTTAATGCGCGCAATACGTCTAATGCATTAATGGCATCGACTTCTTTACGGATAATGGCAGAGGAAATCCGGTTAATGACGTACCGTGGATCAATGCCGTCCATGCCTTCATTCGGGAACTCCTTCTTCAATTCTTCCAAGTCGGCGGAATTGAACCCTTCTACATTTTCCCCATCGTACAACCGCATTTTCTTGACGATGTCGATGCCTTGCTTCTTAGAAATTTTCAACCTCGTCAAAACGGAGAAGATCGCTGCGACACGTAAAGCATGTGGCGCGATATGCACGTGATGCATATCACTTTCACGGATCATCTTTTCATAGATTTTCTCCTCTTGGCTCACTTTCAAGTTATATGGAATCGGCATAACGATGATCCGGGAATGCAACGCTTCATTCTTTTTATTGGAAATGAAAGCCCGGTATTCCGTTTCGTTCGTATGTGCAACAATTAATTCATCCGCACTGATTAACGCAAATCGTCCTGCTTTGAAATTCCCTTCTTGCGTCAACGATAATAAATGCCATAGAAATTTCTCATCTAGCTTAAGCATCTCCTGAAACTCCATCATTCCTCGATTTGCCTTGTTAAGTTCGCCATCAAACCGATAAGCACGAGGATCGGATTCCGACCCGTACTGGGCAATTGTTGAGAAATCAATACTTCCCGTTAAGTCGGCAATGTCTTGTGATTTCGGATCAGATGGTGTAAACGTTCCGATTCCAACCCTTTTGTCTTCCGAGAAAAACATTCTTTCAACAAGCACATCTTCAATACGGCCATCGTACTCCGTTTCCAACCGCATTGTATTCAGCGGCGATAAACTTCCTTCAATGCGGATGCCGAACTCCTCAAAGAAGTCATCTCGTAAGTGCTCAGGTATTAAATGCAATGGATCTTCATGCATCGGACAGCCTTTAATTGCATAAACTGCGCCTTCCTCTGTTTTCGAATATTGTTCCAGACCTCTCTTTAACAACGTAACAATGGTAGATTTACCACCACTCACCGGTCCCATTAGTAACAATATCCGTTTGCGGACATCAAGCCGCTTAGCCGCTGGATGGAAATATTCATTCACAAGACGTTCTACCGTGTCCTCGAGTCCAAAAATTTCATTTTCAAAAAAATGATAGATGGTATGCCCATTTTTCTTCGTTTCACCGTGACTTTTTATCATTTCATATACTCTTGAGTGCGCCGTTTGTGCAACTTCTTTACGTTCACGCAAAATGTCCAAATACTGTGCAAAGGTACCTTCCCATTTCAGCTTGTTCTCTTCATCTCTGAATCGTTCAACCTTCTGTAAAATGTCCATTCATGTCCCTCCAATGTGGAGCTTGGTTTCAATTAGTGTATGCAAGTACGCGCCGTAAAATGAAGCAAACAAAAGAAGCTGCTAAACGAAACGACTCGTTTAACAGCCTCAACTTGTTGACAGACACGTTCATCCATTGTTGCTCGACATATTTGAAATTTTACGCCCTACATAGATTGACAAATCTAATTTATAAACACAATCGTTAGTTACCGTCAGGATAGGTTCTCCGAAAAAAGTCGATCGATTGGTCTATCAATTGTTTCAAGACATCAACATCGATGTCAGCCACTTTATTAATATAGACACACGCTTTCCCTGATGTATGCTTCCCAAATTTCGCAAGTGTTTCTTCTCTTGCAGTGTCTCCAGGAGCAAAGTATAGGCTAATCTTTGCTTTTCTCGGAGAAAACCCGACTAACGGTGCATCTCCTTCGTGACCGGTTTTGTATACATAATGATACGATCCGAAACCGATAATACTCGGCCCCCACATTTTTGCCTCATAGCCCGTAGCTTCCGTAAAAATATCAAGGAGCTTATAGGCATCCTCACGTTTTTTCGGGTTATCCACAGCTTCAATAAATTCAATCACACTATTATCAGTTTCTTTCGTTTTTAGTTCGTACATTCGGTTTGCCCCTTTCATATTAACTGAATAATGCTATCACTTGAAATTCCATTGAAATTATTATAACGTTAATAGCTACAAATCCAAAACAACCCTAACTGTAAGCGCAATTTCGTGATAAATTTTTTAGTTCATGTAATCAGATTTTCACGGTCAAACTTTCTTCAATTTCAACGAAGAAAATGCATTGAATTTCCTATTTAATTAATCGGTTGTAAATTATCTTGACTCACCCTTTTTTTACTTTATAATTAGATTGATTTTATTACAATGGCAATGGTTGTCCCGTAAGATTGAGTGATGTGGAGATGCTTGAAGAGATGACAGTTTTACACATTTTACTCATCAGGAATTTTACGGTTCTTGCTAGCCTGATACCCGAATAGAAGGAGTGATAGTTGGGTTGGAAAATAAGCTGAAATTGTACGGCTTTAACAACCTCACAAAAACACTTAGCTTTAACATCTATGATGTAAGCTATGCAAAAAGTGAGCGGGAGCAAAAAGATTATATTGCCTATATCGATGAGCAGTACAATTCTGAACGGCTGACAAACATCTTATATGACGTCACAGAGATCATTGGCGCGCATGTATTGAATGTGAGTAAGCAAGATTACGATCCGCAAGGCGCTAGTGTCACAATCCTAATTACGGAAGAGACATTACCTGTCGCTTTAATAGACGAATCGTGTAATCGAGGGGCAATCGATATTTTAAAAACCCGGGATTCGGTTGTAAGTCATTTAGACAAAAGCCATGTCACCGTCCATACGTACCCTGAATACCATCCGGATAATTCTATCGCCACTTTTCGTGTAGATATCGAAGTATCCACATGCGGTGAAATCTCTCCGCTCAATGCACTTGATTATCTAATAGGAAGCTTCGATTCGGATATCATTACGACTGATTATCGGGTCCGTGGGTTTACACGCGATGACAGAGGGAAGAAGTTGTTTAGAGATCATAAAATGACATCGATCCAAGACTATATCGATAGCGAAACGTTACAGAAATACGATGCCATTGATGTCAATGTATATCAGTCCAATATTTTTCATACAAAACTGCTGATTAAAGACATTAATTTACAAAACTATCTTTTCAATACGGATGTTTATGAAATCCCTCCAAAAGAGCGGTTATATATCACAAACAACTTACGTAAAGAAATGATTGAAATATTCAGTGGTTCCAATATATATGAAGAGTGAGAGGAGCGTATCATGAACATTCTTTCACAACAAAGAGCCCCAATTATGGAGGCGCTTAACAAATATAAAAAAATGAGGGTCGTTCCATTTGACGTTCCTGGCCACAAACGTGGTAGAGGGAATGAGGAATTGACCGCTTTTTTAGGCGAAAACTGTATGTCTTTTGACGTCAATTCCATGAAACCATTGGATAACCTTATTCACCCTGTTTCTGTTATTCGAGAGGCTGAAGAACTTGCTGCCGACGCATTTGGTGCGAAGCATGCCTTTTTCATGGTGAATGGAACGACATCCGCAGTGCAAGCAATGGTGATGACGGCTTGTAAAGCGGGCGAAAAGATTATTATGCCAAGAAACGTACACCGGAGTGCCATTAATGCGTTAATCATTAGTGGCGCCATTCCGGTCTATGTGAATCCGGGTTCCAACAAAGAACTGGGCATTCCGCTTGGGATGGCGGTGGAAGACGTCAAACAAGCGATTAAAGAACATCCTGATGCGAAAGCGATTCTTATTAATAATCCGACATACTATGGAATTTGTTCCAATATGAAGGAAATTACTGCTCTCGCTCATCGTCACGGGATGCTTGTGCTTGTAGATGAAGCACATGGGACACATTTTTATTTTAGTGAGGAATTGCCTGCTTCAGCCATGTCTGTCGGTGCAGATATGGCTGCCGTTAGCATGCACAAATCAGGTGGCTCATTGACCCAAAGCTCCTTGCTGTTAATTAACAACGAAGTGAGTGAAGGGTATGTCCGACAAATTATCAACTTGACGCAAACAACGAGCGGTTCTTATTTACTCATGTCATCTCTTGATATTTCAAGAAAAAATCTCGCTTTACACGGTGAAGAAATTTTCAAGAAAGTGATGAACATGGCTCGTTATACGCGTGAAGAGATTAACAAAATTGGCGGCTACTATGCTTTTGCGGATGAGTTGAAAAATGGTGATACAATTTACGACTTTGACCTAACAAAGCTGTCTGTCCACTCGTTGGATATCGGACTCGCTGGTATCGAAGTGTATGATATTTTACGCGATGAATACGACATTCAGATCGAGTTCGGAGACATCGGCAACTTCCTTGCGTACATATCCGTTGGCGATCGTCATTTAGACTTGGAGCGCCTCGTCTCCGCACTCGCAGAGATTAAAAGGCGCTATAGCACCGACAAAAGTGGCTTATTCGATCATGAATACATTAAACCACAAGTCGTTTACACTCCTCAAAAAGCGTTCTATGCTCCAAAAGAAACATTGCCGATGGCGCAAAGTGTTGGCCGTATTTCAAGTGAATTCGTCATGGCGTATCCACCGGGCATTCCGATTCTTGCGCCTGGTGAACGAATTACAGGTGAAATTCTTGAGTATATCCAGTACTGCAAGGATAAAGGAAGTTTCATGACAGGGACGGAAGACCGGGAAATCGAGCATATCAATGTCGTAAAGGAGTCTGAGCAATGAAATTATGGTTTACTGAAAATCACTCGCCCAATGTGACATTTTCCATGAAAGTCGATGAACATTTGTACACTGGCAAAAGTGAGTTCCAAAAAATCGACATCTTGCAAACAGCAGAATTCGGACGGATTTTAACGTTAGATGGTCTTGTAATGGTAACCGAGAAAGACGAATTCATTTACCATGATATGATTACGCACGTTGCAATGGCGACGAACCCGTCCATTAAAAAAGTGCTCGTTATTGGTGCTGGAGATGGCGGAACAGTCCGCGAACTGACGAAGTATGCCACCATTGAACATATTGATATGGTTGAAATTGATAAAATGGTCGTGGATGTGTGTAAGGAATATTTGCCGCAAACAGCATCTAAGTTAGATGATCCACGTGTTCATTTACATTTTGAAGACGGATTGAAATTTATCCGTTCAAAAAATGATGAGTACGATTTAATCATTGTCGACTCCACTGATCCATTCGGACCGGGTGAAGGGCTATTCACGAAGGAGTTTTATGGCAATTGCTACAAAGCGCTTAATGAGGAAGGAATTTTAGTCAATCAACACGAAAGTCCGTTTTATGAAGAAGATGCGTTAGGCATGCAGCGTGCGCATCAGCGGATTATCGGTTTCTTTCCGATTTGCAAAGTGTACCAAGTCCATATTCCAACCTATCCATCCGGCCATTGGCTATTCGGATTTGCTTCTAAAAAGTTTGATCCGATAAAAGATCTGCAAGCGGATGATTGGAATAATCTTGGGTTGCAAACGAAGTATTACAACACGGACGTCCATGTCGGATCGTTTGCCTTACCTAATTACGTAAAGGAGCAATTGGAAGATGTTGAATAGAAATGTTGAAACATTCATTGGCTGTGACAATGAATATGATGAGTCTGGCATTGTGATATTTGGTGCTCCTTTCGATTCCACGACTTCTTTTCGTCCAGGTACCCGTTTCGCTAGCAAAGCGATGCGTGGAGAATCTTTCGGAATCGAAACGTATAGTCCCTACCAAGATAAAGACTTAGAAGATATGAACGTCTTTGACGGCGGGGATTTGGAGTTAAGCTTCGGAAACACCGAAAGAGCTTTAGGCCAAATCGAAGCGTTTACGAGCAAAATTGTGAAAGACGGCAAAATACCTTGCATGATTGGTGGAGAGCACTTAGTGACGCTTGGATCAGTTCGCGCTGTTGCTGAACAGTATCCAGATTTGCACATCGTACAATTCGATGCTCACGCCGATTTGCGGGACGAGTACCTTGATGAGAAACTTTCACACGCATCCGTCATCCATCGCGTATGGGATATTGTCGGAGATGATCGGATCTTCCAATTTGGAATCCGCTCCGGTGATCGTAGCGAGTTTGCGTGGGGCAAAGACCATGTATACACAAACAAGTTCAACTTTAATGGCTTAGAAGACATTGTTGAGAAGTTGAAAGGGAAACCTGTGTATTTAACAATCGACTTGGATGTGTTAGACCCTTCGGTTTTCCCAGGAACAGGTACACCAGAAGCTGGCGGTGTTTCGTTCATGGATTTATTGCAAGCGATCTTGACGGTCAGTGAATTGAATATCGTCGGTTGTGATGTGAATGAATTATCACCGGTCTACGACCAAAGTGGCGTTTCAACTGCCGTCGCTTGTAAAGTACTTCGTGAATTACTATTGGCAATTCATAAACAAAAATAATTATGGGTGGTGTTTTGATTGGGTAAAGCGTTAATTATTGGTGCAGGTGGAGTAGCAAGTGTAGTTGTTCATAAATGTTGTCAAGTTCCGGATGTGTTTGAAGAGATTTGTATCGCAAGCCGAACAAAATCGAAATGTGATGCGTTAAAAGAAAAGCTTGATGGTGGGCGTACGAAAATCCAAACGGCACAAGTGGATGCTGACAATGTGGACGAGCTCATCGAATTAATTAACGATTTCAAACCGGAAATCGTCATTAACGTTGCACTTCCCTATCAAGATTTAACAATCATGGATGCATGTCTTGCAACAGGTGTGCATTACTTAGATACAGCAAACTACGAACCGTTGGATACTGCGAAGTTTGAATATAAATGGCAATGGGCGTACAAAGAGAAGTTTGAGCAAGCTGGACTTACAGCACTATTAGGTAGCGGCTTTGATCCTGGTGTAACTGGTGTATTCTCTGCGTATGCACAGAAGCATTATTTTGACGAAATCCATATGATCGATATCGTAGATGCAAATGCAGGTGATCACGGGTATCCATTTGCAACAAACTTCAACCCGGAGATCAACATCCGTGAGATTACAGCGAACGGTCGTTATTGGGAAAACGGTGAGTTCATCGAAACACCGCCACTTTCTGAAAAACGTGTGTACGATCTTCCTGAAATCGGACCAAAAGATGTGTACCTTCTCTATCATGAAGAATTAGAATCATTAGCTGTTAACATTAAAGGGATTAAGAAAATCCGTTTCTGGATGACATTCTCCCAAAACTATTTGACACATTTGAAAGTGCTTGAAAATGTCGGAATGACATCGATTGAACCAATTGAATTCGAAGGACAACAGATTGTCCCATTGCAGTTTTTGAAGGCGATCCTTCCTGACCCGGCTTCTCTTGGACCACGCACAAAAGGAAAAACGAACATCGGCTGTATTTTCCAAGGCGTTAAAGACGGCGAAGAGAAAACGTATTATGTATACAATATTTGTGATCACCAAGAATGTTATCGCGAAGTCGGTTCCCAAGCGATTTCTTATACAACAGGTGTTCCAGCCATGATCGGTGCAATGCTCATTATGACGGGTGCATGGAAAAAACCAGGCGTGTTCAACGTTGAAGAGTTCGATCCAGATCCGTTCATGGATGCATTAAACAAATACGGACTTCCTTGGCAAGAAGATTTCAATCCTGAACTAATCGACTGATGGGAGGCATGCAAACAATGAAATTAAATTTCGATCCAAACGCTGTTCCCTCCCCTTCCTATGTTGTGGATGAAGCATTGCTTATCAAAAACTTGGAGTTGCTCAAGTCGGTCATTGACAGAACCGGTTGCAAAATCTTGCTCGCACAAAAAGGGTTTTCGATGTTTTCCGTCTATCCGCTCATCGGCAAGTATTTGAATGGTGTTACTTCAAGTGGGTTGTTAGAGGCGAAACTAGGGTACGAGGAAATGGGGAAAGAAGTGCATACGTATGCACCTGCTTTTTCGGAAGTGGATTTTGATGAAATCCTTTCCTACTCTGACCACTTAGTGTTCAATACGTTTGAACAATGGCGACGTTTCCGCGACAAAGTGAAAAACTATCCGAAGCAGATTGAATGCGGCATTCGCATCAACCCAGAATACTCGGAAATCGAAGTCGATATGTACAACCCTTGCTTTACGAATTCTCGGTTTGGTGTGACGCTTGAAAACTTCGAACCGGATGAGTTGGAAGGCATTAGCGGATTGCATTTCCATACGATGTGCGAACAAAACTCCGATACACTGGCACGTACAATCAAAGTTGTTGACGAGAAGTTCGGCAAGTATTTACACGGCATGAAATGGATTAATTTCGGTGGTGGTCATCACATTACACGACCTGATTACGATATCGAAACCCTTATTGAATCTATCTTGTTCATGAAAAATAAGTATGACTTGGATGTGTACTTGGAGCCGGGCGAAGCGGTTGCCCTTAACACGGGTTTCCTCGTTTCGACTGTATTGGATACAATGCACAACGGCATGCCGATAGCAATTGTTGACACTTCCGCATCTTGTCATATGCCAGATGTATTGGAAATGCCATACCGGCCGGAAATCGTCGGAGCAGGCGTCGCAAATGAAAAAGCAATTACGTACCGATTAGGCGGACCAACATGTCTTTCGGGGGATGTCATCGGTGATTATTCATTTGACGAACCGTTACAACCTGGCGACAAACTCGTATTTTGTGACATGGCCCATTACTCGATGGTGAAAAACAATACGTTCAATGGCATGAACTTGCCGTCTATCGTATTAAATACGGTGAATGAAGGACCAAAAGTCATTAAGTCATTTAACTACGAAGATTTTAAGGAACGGTTGTCCTAACGGATTACATGGCTACAAAGAGGTGATCTTGCTTCTTTGTAGCCTTTTTTCAATGCTCAAACGTTTACAACGGGCCTACGATATCTTCCGCTACAGTTAAGCCTTCCAATTTTGTTGAACCAAAAATGAGCAGGAGCAAGAAGAGCACGAGAATCACTTTATTGATAAAGGATGGAGCGTCAAATTCTTTTTTCTCAACCATTACTGTCCCTCCTCCTCACTGTTCATCCGTTTTTTAATTCCTTCAAACACTTCATCCATTGTCAAATCACCGTTTGCTGCCAAGAAATCCGTTAACGTATTCACTTGATCGGCTTTAGATGATTTGAATTCACCTAACAAAGATACATAAATGATTGGCTGACTTCTATAAATTTGTACGGAGTCCACTTTTAGTTTGCCGAGTAAAAGAAGCGTTGCTGCAATGATTTCAATGTCTTTTCCTTTTAAGAGGTCACTAATTGTATAGGATGATTTTCCATGTTGCTGAAAATGGTTATACATTCGTTCACTCACCTTTTGCTTCCTTTCTATACTATATGGAAAAGCAGGATGGATTGTTCAATCATTTGATTTTTCATAAACGCTCCTTTACAATGAACTTCCACTATATCTTACGCAATAGTGAAAACAATTCGCATCGAGGTGTTCATCATCATGAAAAAACGACTAGCCTTATTTTGTGGTGCTCTCCTGCTCGCGGGATGTGCAAATGACAACGCAGAAGAACAAGTGAAACCTGACTCCGCCCTAGAAAGCAATGAACAGGCTGAATCACCATCCAAAGACGTTGAAACAAACACGAGTGCAGATCATGTGGCTGACTTGACTGATTATGAAGAATACGATGTTCTGTCAAGCGAAATTGACGTAGATGCCTACATAGCAAGTGTTGTGGAGGACAATGAAGGAAAGCGAGTCATCCTGTTTTCCAATGAAGTCGGAGAGAAAATCTATAAAAGTATTTTCGTTAAACACGATCAACGCCTAAAAATTATCGACTTACACGATGATGGCCTACTATTTAACGACACTATCAACGAATGACAAAGAAAGCCCTACGTCTCTGCAGCCTTTAGAAGCAGAGATGTAGGGCTTGTTTATGTTTGGATTAAGTTGACCTTATTGGTCACTTAACATTGCATCTAAAAAGTCCTCTGAAACATAGGTCTTATTCCCACCAATTAATTCCGGTGCGATTGCAAATTGTCGAAGGCTTTTATTTAGACCATACTTCTTTTCTCCACGTGTAATCGTGAAAGAACGGTTTTCCTTCTTTACGAGCGCTCCATTGATATGCCCTTGAGATACGACTGTGTAGCCTAGAGCCTCTGCAACTTTGCGCAGTGGAATCATTTTGACCCCGTCTTTCATGTAGTGATCCGCTTTAATGATTTTGTTAACAGTTGCTTCTTCAGATTGTTCCAATGGATCCAAAGCAATCACTTTTGTTGGTGTCGTTTGTGGGGGAATGCTTCTCGTTGTTGCTGTATAAAATACCATCAGCTCTTTCCCTTTCAAATCAGCTTTCCCAATCGCTTTGCCCTGTTGGTTTTGGAGGACTGTATCTCCCGCAATCGTCAATTTCAATTCTTTGTCTAAACTAAGGAATTCATCATCGAATTTGTTTACCTTTACGTTTTGACCATTTTCATCTTTTACAACGACAAGTTCAGGTGTGTATTGCGCAGGATAGATTAAAATCATCGGTTTGTTTTTGTCAGTATAGGCTTCCACATGCATTCCCTTTTTCAAACGATCGCTCGCAATCGTTGCTGTCGTTTTGTTGCTCAATAAGTATGATTTTTCGTTGATGATTAAAACTTCTTCAATTCCTTCCTCATTTTCAATTGTTACTCTCAAAGAACTTTTAGATGCTTCGACTGCTGTAATGACACCACTCGCTTTCATATAATCACTGGCGTGTTCAGCTTGCTCTTTGCTCACTTGTACGTCTGCCTCCTTTGCTGATACCGAGTGAGCGACAACTGGGCTTCCTGCTAGAAGTACGGTTAATGCCACTGCTCCTAATTTTTTCATCTCTTTCTCTCCTGACATTAGGTATTCACTGATTAGACGGAAAACATTGCTAAAAGTTACAACTCTTTTTTCAAATATGTATAGCAATATTCAATTTCGTGAATGTTAGAAATGACTATCAAAAAAGGGAGTGCACAGCATGTTGGAATTGCAAACAGAATTGGAAGGAAAAAGAACCCATTTTGGAGAATTCCTTAATTTGATTGAGCCCAAAGGCTATCATTTAGGCGGCGGATGGGATTACCATTCAGGTTGTTTTGACTCTATATTACATCGTGAAGGTGGAGAAACCATCTATTTGCGTATGCCCTTCTTAGTTCGTGACGGGATACTAGATGACCAATATGCAGGTATCGAATTTACAAAGCCTTATGTCATTAAACATGTCGTTAACGTTGGACTAGACAGTGACATGAGTTCACTCGGCACCGCTACGTTTAACCAATTCCAAGAGCCGATCGACAAAGACGCAACAATACACGATAAAAGCAAATGGGCATTAGCCGGCGAGCAAGCAATTGAAGAAATTATCCCGTATTTGCAGTGAAGGTTGAATTGAAGAAAATGCGAAAGAGGAACTCCCACAATAAGGAATTCCTCTTTAACGTTTATTACGAAATAATTTTCCGATCTTTTCCGGCTTGCATGCCACATAAGAACAGTAGCAATGATCCGATCAGGAAGATGAACATAGAGCTGTTCCATGAGCCAGTTAAATCATGTAGAAAACCGAATAGAACTGGTCCACTGGCCGCGAGCAAGTACCCGTATGACTGCGCCATGCCAGATAAAGTAGCGGCTTCCATATGTGTTTCCGTTCGGAGCGTGAAGAACATCATTGACAGGCCAAAAGATGAACCGCCAGCAATACCGATAGCCACCATCCAAAGAGCCGTAAAAGATGAACCTCCACTTAACCAAACCCCACCATATCCAATTAAGTAAAGGGCAACAATTCCCACTACAATGCTGCGTTGGTCTTTCACTTTTCCAGCAAGAATCGGAATGATGAATGTCATCGGCAATTGCGAGAATTGTAACAAAGATAACATCCATCCCGCTTGAGCGGCACTCATCCCCCCACTCGTAAGCATTTCAGGCATCCACGCCGAGGTCGAATAAAACAATAACGATTGCAATCCCATGAAGAATGTGACCGCCCAAGCAATTGGGGAACGCCAGAAAGGATTGCCTTTGTTCGCTGTTCCTGTAGATGGTTTTGCTTGAATGTCCATTTTTCTTCTCAACTGTGGAAGCCATAAAAAGATGGCGAGTCCGGCTAAGAGCGCCCATATTGCTAACGCCCCTTGCCAACCGAATTTTGTCTGTTCCACAATTGGTACACTAATTCCCGAAGCAATTGTTGCAGAAATGTTCATCGATACTGAATAGATACCTGTCATTAATCCAATCTGAAGCGGGAAATTCAGTTTTAATAAGCCTGGCAATAACACGTTTCCAAATGCGATTGCGACACCTATTAAAAAGGTCCCGATTAATAATAAGGGAATTGCTCCAATAGATCGGATAACAATGCCTATCGTGAGTAGACAAAGCGATACAAACAATGTCAGCTCCATACCGAACCGATTTGCCAGTTTAGGCGCAAAAGGTGAAATGATTGCAAAAGCTAATAATGGAATGGTTGTTAAAAAACCTGCTAACACGTTCGACATGTTCAAGCTATCTCGGATTGGTCCTATGATTGGTCCAACTGAAGTTAAGGGTGATCGAAGGGTTGAAGCGATGAAAACAATGCCGATCACTAAAAGCCATGTCTGCTTTGTAAATGTAAGTTTTCTAGAATGATGTTGAGCATCCATGACATCTCCTCCTCTTTCTTTTTAAATTCACTCTAATTCAAATGTTCTCTGAATAGTATCCACCAACATTTTAGAGGATTCAATCCACATTATATAAATGCTTAAAGAGCATATCATATGGACACATTTCTTAAAAGAATTGAAATGATGCACGTTAAATTTAGTAGTATTCAGAACACTCTTCCCCATACAAAAACGGATCCCCCCAGTCCGTGAGATCCGCCTTGTATGTACCTTTATGTTCTTGTTTGTTGAATAGTGTTTCACCGAAGCACCTTAATTCAATATAGTCATTACGTCAAACTTGGTTCAAGCAAAATGGCCGTTAGCCGTTCGATTGCTACGTCAATCTCTTCATTCGTCACAGTTAGTGGCGGTAGCAAGCGGATAACGTCCTGACCCGCTTGAACAAGCAATAATCCATTCTGTTCAGCCTGTTGGATAAAAGGTGCGACATCTTCCGTACATGCAATGCCGACTAATAACCCTTTCCCGCGGACACTGAATCGCTCTGCTGGCAAAACGGCTGTCAGCTTCTGTTTCATGTATGCTGCTTTTTGCTGCACTTCCTTTAAAAACGATTCGTCAAACACATGATCAACGACCGTTTGCGCGACAGCTACAGCCAACGGATTGCCACCGAATGTCGTACCGTGTGTACCCGGTCCGAATGCTTCAGCTAATTTCTCATGTCCAAGCATTGCTCCAATGGGGAAACCGCCCCCTAACCCTTTCGCAAGCGTTAAGATATCCGGCTCCAAGCCAGTTTGCTCATACGCATAGCGTGTTCCCGTCCTGCCGATCCCTGTCTGCACTTCGTCCACAATGCAAAGGATCCCCTTCTCTTTACAAAGCCTTTGAATTGTAGAAGCAAACTGTGGCGTAATGGCATGCACGCCACCTTCCCCTTGAATCACTTCCAACATGATTGCCGCTACATCTTCATCAATCGCTTGTTCTAATGCAGTACAGTCATTGAATGGGATGGTTATAAACGTTTCAAGCATCGGACCATAACCTTGCTTCACCTTTTCTTGCCCAGTTGCGGCCATGGCCCCGAATGTGCGTCCGTGAAATGATTGTTCAAATGTGATGATAACGTGCTTGCCTGTATGTTTCCGTGCCAGTTTAATGGCTGCTTCATTCGCTTCTGCTCCACTGTTACAAAAGAAAGCTTTTGAAAAAGGCGTATGTTGCACAAGTGAATGTGCCAATTTTTCCTGTTCAGGGCTTTCAAACAAGTTTGACGTATGCCAAAGCTTCTCGCTTTGTTTCGTAAGTGCCTGCACAATTGACGGGTGCGCATGCCCTAAACTGACGACCGCAATCCCGCTTGTAAAGTCAAGGTACTCTTTTCCATTCGCATCGTATACATACGTACCTTTTCCCTTCACAAGATGAACGGATCGTCTTGCATAGTTGTTGAACAACGTACTCAACTGAACACCTCCTCAATTTCAATGACAGTTCCCTCAAGTTGCTGGTCAACAATATGCACCGCAGGAATACCTGCTTCTAGGCATGTAAGCGCGGCTTCCACCTTCGGAATCATGCCACCGTAAATGGCTCCTTCCGTGATCCATTTTGCAAGTAGTAAAGGTGTTGCGGCATGTTGTTTAGCATTCCCGACATGAATTCCAGGCGTATCAGTGACGAGCATTAAACTTTTTGCCCCAATCGCAAGTGCAACTTCACTGGCGACTGTATCAGCATTAATGTTCAGCGCTTTTCCTTCAGCAGATGCACCGATGCACGAAACAACTGGCAATATGCCTGCTTTAAGAAGCGTATCGAGTAAATGTGCATTCACTTTTTCAATTTTGCCGACAAGGCCATATCTTGCCTCATCTAACAACGAACACGTCAGCAACTTCCCATCAAAACCACTCAGTCCGATTGCTGGAATGCCTTCCTTGTTTAACTGAAAGACAAGTGCTGTATTCACATCGCTAATTAACACGTGCTTAATGACGTCGCTCGATTTTTCACAAGTCACTCGTAATCCATTGTCAATTTTGCTTTCTATTCCGGCGTTTGCTAGCGCAGCGTTAATTGATGGGCCACCTCCATGGACGATAACCACATCATAACCATCCTGTTGAAGCTGATGGAATTGCTCAAAAAACGTCGTACATAACCCTTCTAACATACTTCCACCTAACTTAATGACAATCCGTTTACGAGCGATATGATGCGTTGATTTGGACGTAGTCATAAGTCAAATCACACCCCCATGCGATTCCTTTACCGTTTCCATTATTTAACTCGACATGTATTTTCACTTCTGGCTGCTTTAAGTAAAGCATGACAAGTTCTTCTGAAAATACGACAGGTTCACCATTTGTTACGACAACATGCTCCCCAATTTTTATTGTGATTGTATTTGGATTAACCGCTGCACCGCTATAACCGATTGCAGCAATGACACGCCCCCAGTTGGCATCGCATCCAAATACAGCGGTTTTAACGAGCGGTGAGCCGACGACCGTTTTAGCAATTTTTCTTGCTTCACTAGCTGTTACCGCACCTGACACTTCCACTTCGATCAGTTTTGTTGCCCCTTCCCCGTCTTTCGCAATCATCTTCGCGAGATCTTGGGAAACTGTATGCAGTGCTTGGATGAACGCTTCCCAATCCGGATGATCAGGGTGTAACGGTTCATTGCCCGCCTTTCCGTTTGCAAGCACAAGTACCATATCGTTCGTCGACGTATCCCCATCGACAGTAATTGCATTAAACGTAACGTCTGTTATGGCTTTTAATGCATTTTGTAAATGGTCGGATTCAATTGCTGCATCCGTCGTAATGAACCCGAGCATTGTTGCCATATTCGGCTCGATCATGCCAGAGCCTTTAGCCGTTCCTGCCACAATTACTTCTTTCCCATCGACTTCCGTTCGATACGCAGTGTTTTTCGTCACCGTATCCGTCGTTAAAATGGCTTGTGAAAATTGGATGGAGCCTTCGAGGCTATCGACCGGATTCAATTTCTCAATGCCCGATAGGACAGGTTTCATGTTCATTTTTTCCCCGATGACACCTGTTGAAGCAACACCGACTAACAAAGAGGAAATCCCGAACTTCTCAGCGGTCTTCTCTTGCATCAGCAATGCGTCTAGCATACCTTGCTTACCGGTACATGCATTGGCATTGCCGGAATTGACGATTACAGCTTGCATCTGCTTTTGTTGTTGGACCACTTCTTTCGTCACGATGAGAGGGGCAGCTTGTATCGCATTCGTCGTAAATACCCCTGCCACACTTGCAGGCACTTCACTTACTAACACCGCCAAGTCGTATTTCTTATGCTTTAATCCACAATGGATGCCAACTGCTTTAAACCCTTTTGGCGTTACAATATTCTTCCCTGCAACGCGCTTTAGTTGTTGAACTGCTACTGCCATACAATTTCCTCCCTCTATGTTCGTGTCACTTCAATACGGAACTTCTTCAATCACATGATTCTTCTTTAAAAATCTTCAGGTGCTTCATTAAATGAATAAAGGTACATGCGTGAGACCGGTTGTTTCATCCAATTCCATCTGTATATTCATGTTTTGGATTGCTTGCCCAGCAGCACCTTTCACGACATTATCAATGACTGAAATAATTGTCGCCCGATTCGTCCGTCGGTCCAATTTCACGTGAATATCACAGAAGTTCGATCCATAAACTTGTTTCGTACAGAATTTCGTGGCATCTTGCATCACTCTGACAAACGGGCTTGATTGATACGTCTCCTGTAAACAATTCAGCAGATCCTCTTCCGTAATCCCTTCATAAACGGGTGCATAACTCGTTGTCATAATTCCACGCGTCATCGGCACTAAGTGTGTTGTAAATGTCACGGCAATTGATGCATTCGCAAACTGCTCAATCGCTTGCTCAATTTCCGGGATATGCTGATGTGCATGAATCTTATAGATTGAAAGGTTTTCATTCGTCTCACTAAAATGCGTCATTTGACTCGGTGTATTCCCTGCACCCGACACACCACTTTTCGCATCAATTACCAATTGTGTTGGGTCAATTAACCGTTCTTTAATAAGTGGCAATAAAGAAAGGAGTACCGCAGTCGGGTAACAACCCGGATTTGCGAGGAGACAAGCTTGTCGGATTGCATCCCTGTTCCACTCCGTTAATCCATATGTTGCTTGTTCAATCACTTCGATCGGCGCAGGCTCTTTCTTGTACCAGTGCTTATAGACAGCTGGGTCCTTTAATCGAAAATCACCGGACAAATCGATGAGCCGCCGTTCCTCACTGATGAGTGGAGGCAGTAACTCACTTGTCACGCCAGCAGGGGTACTTGCAAAAACGACATTACAACTACTTAACGAGTCTTCATTAATTCCTTTTAGTGCACGGTCATACAATGTTAACGTATGAGGATATTTCGCTGAGAACATAGACCCTTCTTCCGACGAAGTGAATAAATCAATTTGTTCGACTTCCGGATGCTGATGTAGCAAACGGATTAGTTCGAGCCCACCATACCCAGAAGCACCAACGATTCCAATCTTCATAACGGCCACCCCTTTTATCGTTAGACCTAGTATACGTATGCATATTTATAAAGTCAACTGTATTTTTATAAGTTTATAGATTTTTTATTTGTGAATTAATCCTTTCATAGTTTTGTAACGCAAGCGAATATGGTATACTGAATTTATTATCTGGTACTAATATAAGGTGATAGGTTTTTTACCGATTGAGGAGGCTATTATGGAAGACTTATTGAAGTTAAAAGGGAAAAATATTGTAGTCATGGGTGTAGCGAACGAACGAAGCATCGCATGGGGCGTCGCTAAATCACTGTTTGAAGTTGGTGCAAACGTCATTTTCACGTACCGTAAAGAACGCTCTCTTGCAAAACTTGAAAAAGCATTAGATAGCAATGGACTAGCAGCAAAAATGATTGTCCAATGTGATGTCAATGAAGATGAAAGCATCCAACAAGCATTCGCTACAATTGGTGAACAACTCGGAACGATCCACGGACTCGTCCACTCTGTCGCTTTCGCGCATGCAGAAGACCTTCACAACGATTTTGTTGAGACAACGAGAAGTGGTTATGCATTTGCACAAGATTCAAGTGCTTACTCACTAGTAGCAACTGCACGGGAAGCTCGTAAATACATGACCGACGGCGGATCAATCATCACGATGAGTTATTTAGGAGCTGAGCGCGTCCTTGACGGATACAACGTCATGGGTGTGGCAAAAGCTGCACTAGAAGCATCCATGCGCTACCTAGCAAACGACTTAGGAAAAGACGCAATCCGCGTAAATGCAATTTCTGCCGGCGCTGTCCGTACGCTTTCTGCAAAAGGTGTGCCTTCCTTCAACACGATCCTAGGTCAAATTGAAGAAAAAGCTCCATTAAAACGCAATATTACAAATGAAGAAGTTGCGAAAATGTCCATCGCCATGCTAAGCGACCTGTCCAGCGGCGTAACTGGTGAAGTCATCTACGTCGACGCAGGTTATCATATTATGGGGTAAAGAAAAAGAAGCCGTTGGGGCTTCTTTTTTTGATGGGTTAAAAAATTGTAGTAATTAGGCGTATACCGAGTGAACTCAAAGCTCGAAAATGTTCGTTAGAATTGTGAAAGTGATTGATAGAATCATCAAACTGAACGATAGAACGTGTCAAGTGATTGATAGAAAGGCTAATTTGATTGATAGAAAAATTGGTGCGCAACGCAGAACTGATTATTTTATATTTTGAATCAAAACCATCCAATTTTGTAACTTCCACAAGTCAAAATCGTCCTACTAGTGAGGTGATGACATTGAAAAGTAAGCCGATTTACGTGGAAATTGACATTCAAGCATCAATGGATGATGTGTGGCATGCTACGCAACAACCTGACTTGCATGCAAAATGGGATGTTCGGTTTTCGTCCATCACGTATTTGCCGAAACAAGCTGATGAACCGCAAGCTTTCACTTATGAGCGGCGTGTTGCTCCTTTTCTTACGGTAAAAGGCTGGGGGAAGAGTTCGGGGGCTACTAACAATTCAAATGGCTCACGGTCATCCGCTCTTCATTTTGGGACTGACCAATGGTTTTCCCCTATCCGAGAAGGGAGAGGGTTCTGGAAGTATGAGCCGATGGAAGGGGGCGTGAAGTTTTTAACACAGTATGATTATGAAGCGAATTTTTCTTCATTCGGAAAAATTATCGATCGAAGCTTATTCAAGCCAATGATGGGGTGGGCAACTGCGTTAAGTTTTGATGTCTTAAAAAGATGGCTTGAACAGGGGGAGGCTCCTCGCTCGCAATACATACGATTTTTTTACTCATATGGTCTCGCCCTATTGTTTGCATTTGTATGGATGTACCAAGGACTCATCCCCAAAATACTCGCCAAACATCCTGAAGAAATGGCGATGGTGGCAAGCGCGTTTTTCACTAGTCCAACGCAAACTTCGTCAATTGTGTTTGGCATTGGGATTGTCGAAGTGCTCTTCGGATTGCTTTGGCTGTTCTATCGAGAGAAAAAGCACTTATTTGCGTTACAGCTTGCAGTTTTTCCGTTATTGACAATTGCTGCAATTGGAGCTGTTCCAGAGACTGCAGTTCATCCGTTCAACCCTGTAACATTCAACATGGCTTTACTAACCCTATCACTCATCGGCTATTTTAGTAGTGGTGATGTTCCAACCGCTAAAAGTTGCAAAAGAAAAAGGTGATTCGACAATGTCTATCTACAAACATGTTTTAGGTGATGACTTCACTAAACTGCATCCTATGCTGCAAAAGCGTTATCACATTGAACCGGATACCCCTTTTCACGGAAAGGGTACTATGACAGCCATTACAGGCGGGCAGAAATGGCTATATCCTCTTTTCAAGTTAGGTGTCAGGTGGAAGCTGCTATTCCCTGAACGCGGAGAAAACATCGATTTTACAATTACAAACAGTGCGCGATTCGGCGCAAATGGAGAGGCACAAATTCATTGGGAACGGGTTTTCCACTTCGGATTTATTCGTCGATATTTCAATGCATTAATGAGTTTGGATGCGAAACGTGGGATCATTAAAGATTACCTCGGAGAACCAGCATTGCTGTATGCTGACTTGGCGTTTACTGTAACAGATGATGGCGCGCTCACGATTGAGTCTTTGCAACAACGACTCGTACTCGGAAAGATTGAAATTCCACTTCCTCGATTGTTGCAAGGCTTGGCGACGGTGACCGAAAGCTATGACGAAGAACAGGAAGTGTATCGCATCGCTGTAACTGTCCGGAATCCTTTGATTGGCAATCTATTTTCGTATGAAGGGGAGTTTGTTCAACATGCGTAAATTTGCTTTCTTTCATAGCTTTTTATTTATCGTTATCGCATTCCTTTCAAAAGATCCTTGGCCCTATCTCTTATTAACAGTTGCTCAACTTGTCTATGTGCCGATTGCGTTGAAGATGGTCATGAACAAGTCAGATTGGTTTTCCAAATACTATTATTTCTTTAGCATTCCTGCCTATGTGTCAATCGCGATTTTACAAACAACAACACCAACATTTCCGGCACTATTCGCTTTCATCTATTTTGCATTTACCGTTTGTATCGCTTTGTATGGATTGACACGATTTTTGAATAGGGGTTTTTCGAATTGTGAAGAATCCGCAATTGACCTCGGCATGATGTATATCGCTTTAGGAGGAGGTTGGTATTTCGCCTATATTGCCGGAATAGATACGGGCTTTACGCCATTAATCACGTGGTTGACCGGTATTCATTTCCACTATTCCGCTTTTCTATTGCCCATTTTCATCGGTTTGTTAGGCAGATTGTATAAGCCCCGTTCGTACCGATTTTTTAGTACGTTATTGCTCGTGGCTCCTATGGTCGTGGCAATCGGCATCACATTTTCAAGATGGATTGAATTGTTTTCAGTACTTTTGTATATCGTCGGGTTAGCAGGGATGATTGGAATTGTATGGCGTGCACGTTTTCCAATGCACATGCAGAAATGGCTACTTGTTACGTCGTTCACTTCGCTAGGCGTCACAATTATTTTCTCGCTGTTATATGTTCTTGGCAATGGCTTCGGACTTACATCGATTACGATCGACTTTATGCTCCGATTTCATGGTGTTTTGAATTGCATTGTCTTTGCACTGCTAGGTATTATCGGGTGGTCTTTGGCCATTCCACATTCCAACGCTCGTCCTCCATCATTCCCAGTTAGTCGCATAAGAGGTAAACAATCGGTGACGGAACTTGGTGTGCCCGGGGAACATCGTGGCCTTGTGGATGCAATGGATATTTACAACGTAGACATCGCAACTACTATTGTCGATTTTTATGAGAATACATCGGACTATCGACTCTTTGCGACCGTTCAATGGAAAAAGTGGTTTAAACCGTTTGCTTTTATCTATTCATTCATTAGCCGTAAAACGGAGCAAATCAATTTACCCCTTCATGCAAATGAAATCGAAATGACTGGTGAAATTGTATCTGTGGATGAAATGGACGGCCGCATCAAGCCCCGCGCATGGATTCGGAAGATTGAGGATGAACTGACTTTCATTGCAATTTACTCCTATCACGAAAAGAGTGACGGTCAAGTTTTTATGAATATTGCGTTACCCCTCCCCTTCTCTACAATGACAGGTGTTTTGGAAGTCCGAACCGTCGGCGAAATTTTGCAGCTAACGAGCAAAAGATCAGATGCCGCTTCCGACGCAGGCATTTACTTATCATCCAGATGGGGTGAGTACAGCAAACTGCCTATTGAAGAAGACTTCATTGTGAAAGAAGGTAAGGAGGGGCAATTGGTTGCGACACACAAAATGTGGTTGTTTTCCCTTCCATTCTTGACGATTGAATACACGATACAGAAAAAGTGAAAACCCGCGTGTAGCCAAGATTGTCTTGGTCTCACGCGGGTTTTTTCATTTTTCGAGTGATTTATTCACCAATTTCCTTCATCAAGCCTTTATTTCCTTTTGTCAAAATGCTTTCGTAGTCAATATAGGCGTAAATATCATCTGCAATATGCGGGCTGAATTGAGCAAGTTCTTCTACAGTCAACTCTTCAATCGCTTTCTTTTCTTTTTCACAATAAATGATGATTTTCCCTACAATTTCATGGGCATCGCGGAATGCAGTCCCTTTGCTCACTAAGTAATCCGCCACTTCCGTTGCATTCAGGAATCCGGCTTTAATCGCCGCTTTCATGTTCTCTTCATTGACCGTCAACGTGTCAATCATCTTCGACATAATTTCCATGCAATCCAAGACGGTATCCAACGCATCGAAAAATTGTTCTTTGTCTTCCTGCATGTCTTTGTTATACGTTAACGGCAACCCTTTTAAGGTTGTTAATAAAGCGAATAATGAGCCGTATACGCGACCTGTCTTCCCTCTTATTAACTCGGCCGCATCGGGATTTTTCTTCTGTGGCATAATACTGCTTCCTGTTGAATAAGCATCCGCCATTGTGATGAACTTGAATTCTTGGCTACTCCACAAAATCAATTCTTCACTTAAACGGCTTAAATGCATCATGATGATGGAGAAATCAGACATCAGCTCAAGCATGTAATCCCGATCACTGACACCGTCCAAGAAATTATCAACCGGCTTTGCAAAACGCAACAGTTCAGTCGTAACGTTCCGGTCGATTGCATGTGTCGTCCCAGCTAACGCACCACAGCCTAACGGGTTTTCATCCAATAGTTCAAGTGCGTTGCTAACACGTTTTTTATCCCGCTTGAACATTTGCTCATAAGCACCTAAATGATGGCCGAATGTCACAACTTGCGCACGTTGTAAATGTGTGTAGCCCGGCATAATGACATTGTTCGTTTTTCCTTTTTCATGTAACGAATCAATTAACGTCTGCAAACCGTTCATCACGTCGACTGCTTTATTTTTTGCATAAAGGCGCATATCTACAGCGACTTGGTCATTTCTGCTTCGCGCTGTATGTAATTTCTTACCGGTTTCACCAATTCTTTCGGTCAAATTCATTTCAACAAATGAATGGATATCTTCGTAATCCCCTTCGATAACGAGCGCACCCGATTCAATATCTTGTAAAATGGATTCAAGGCCTTGTACTAACAGATCCCCTTCCTCCGGTGTTAGCAAGTCACAATGAACCAACATCGTAACGTGAGCAAGGCTACCCGCAATATCCTCTTTGTATAGTCGATAATCGACAGGCAAAGATGTATTGAACTGTTCCATTATTTCATCCGCACGACTAGAAAAACGTCCTCCCCAAAGCTTCATCTATAATCAACCTCTCGTATGTATTTTTATTCACTTTATTGTATTATAATGATTTGATGTATGGATTGCAATGACGCGATTGTTTTCACTTAAGTATACATTATTAGCTTTGAATTGTTTGTTTCGAAATCCTGGTTACATCCTTCAAACTCTTGGTCTTTTGGTTATCTGCTTGCGCAGTCCTAGAGCGTTGGCTTGAATAAGTTGCTTTTTGTTGAAAGGACTTTTCACCGCCTTCATGTACAAGGAAACATAGATGATTCTCCTATAACGGGAAAAGTATATTTCTAACTTACCGTTGTACACGTTTTGTAGTGCTGGCGGGCATTTAGAACGCTTCTATTTGACCGTCAATCACGTTTTGTAGCACTGACGGGCATTTAGATCACGTCTATTTCACCGTTACTCACGTTTTGTAGCACTGACGGGCATTTAGAACTCTTCTATTTGACCGAGGCTTGCGTTTTGTAGCACTGACGGGCATTTAAAACACTTCTATTTGACCGTCGATCACGTTTTGTAGCACTGACGGGCATTTAGATCACTTCTATTTGACCGTTACTCACGTTTTGTCGTGCTGGCGGGCAGTTAGAACGCTTCTATTTGACCGTTACTCACGTTTTGTAGTGCTGGCGGGCATGTAGAACTCTTCTATTTGACCGTTACTCACGTTTTGTAGCACTGACGGGCACTTAGAACGCTTCTATTTGACCGTGGCTTGCGTTTTGTAGCACTGGCGGGCAGTTAGAACTCATCTCTTACAATTAAAATACCAATGTACATTTTTTTACTTAGACAGGGGTGTTATACCGCTTTTCATGACACGCTAACAACCTTTTTCCTCGTCAACGTGTCATAAAACACTTTTATCGACGCGTCAGCAACCTTTTTCTTCGCTAACGCGTCATTAAACCACTTTTATCGACGCATCAACAACCTTTTTCTTCGCTAACGCGTCATTAAACTACTTTTATCGACACGCTAACAACCTTTTTCTTCGCTAACGCGTCATTAAACTACTTTTATCGACGCGCTAGCAACCTTTTTCCTCGCCAACGCGTCATTAAACTACTTTCATCGACGCGCCAACAGCTATTCCCCTCGCCAACGCGTCATTACTGTTATCGTCGTAACAGCAATCAATTTTTCACTCTAACGTGTCTTTACACCACTCTTCATGACGCACACCATACTCTCCTGTAACAATAAAGATCACCAATAGTCACATCTAGCTGCATTTCGCTTTGTCAAATTGTTGCTCGGTTAGTTACATAGTGATATGCTTGTAAGACTAACCGATAAATGAGTGATCAGAATGATACTGACAATAAAAGACGCCACTAATCTAATTTTTCCATTCATCCCTTGACAGAACGTTGTCAGGGGTTTTTCTTTCCTCTAGGAAAACTTTCAACAGGAGGTTGTACAATGACAAATAAGCATTCACATTCCATCGCTTCCGTTTTTGCCATTTGGATCAGTTTAATGAGTAACATCGTGTTGACTGTCGTTAAAATTCTTGTAGGGGTTCTCTTTAATAGTCCCGTTTTGCTTGCTGACGGCTTTCATAACGCGGGAGATGTTGTCGCTTCCGCTGCAGCCTTGACCTCGATGCGATTCTCACAAAGACCGGCTGATGAAGATCATCCATATGGGCACGGAAAAGCTGAAGTGATTGGATCGGGACTTGTTGCGATTATTTTAGGGATCGCTGCCATCTATATTGGATTTGAAGCGGTGAAGACATTTTTTGAGGAGCCCGCTAAAGCGAGTGTTATTGCGTTAATTACGGCGATTGTTTCCCTTGTATGGAAACAGGTTCTCTATGTGTATACGATGCGCGTCGGTAAAAAAGCAAATAGTAAGGGGTTGATTGCGACTGCTTATGATCACCTTGCAGATGTGTATGCATCGCTTGCGGCTGTTGTCGGAATCGGGTTGGCTTTGATCGGGGATGCATATGCTATTCCGTTTCTATCATACGGGGATCCATTTGCCGGTGTGATTGTTTCCATTCTCGTGCTCCGTTTAGCTTATGGAATGGGGATCGAGGCAATGGATGTATTAATGGAGAAAAATGTACCTGAAGCGCGTTTGCAGGAGTTTGCCGCATTGATTCGCACGGTGCCTGAAGTGAAGCGAATTGATCGACTTCGTGCTCGAGAACACGGCCATTATGTGCTCGTCGATTTACGGATTGGTATTCCTGGGACGTTGACCATCCAACAAGGTCACGACATATCGAGTAAAATTCGTAATATGATTATTGAAGCCCATGCTGATGTGGATGAAGTGCTCATCCATCTGAATCCTTGGTATCCAGATGAAAATTAATTCTTCATACTGCGCAGAACGAAACTTCATACGCACAAATGAGGTATACTGTTGAATGAAAAGGAGTGTCACACATGCTAAAAGAAAAACTTGCACATACGATAGAGCAACAACCCATTGCGCTATTTTCAATTGAAAAAGAATATGCCGAAAGAAATGGTCTGCTGTCAGCTAATCAGTTGGTCCAACCAAAACAATGGGATTTCTCCGCCATCGAGTTATGCTTAAAAGAAACCGAAGAATTGCTAGAAGAAAAGTCGCCCTCATTCATGAATGAGCCGGTATCCTATTTCGGTGTTAACATTGATCAATTTGTCTATGTCGAGTCAGAAGCATTTACCACAATCGGTGTCGATGCGATGGCAATTGAAATGGACGATGTCTTTCAAACCATCACAGTATTATTCGGATTAAAGCTTCAGAAGAAATGGGGAGCTTTCATTAAGGAGCATTTGGATGCGAACGTTGGCTTAAAAACGTACAGTGCGATGTTCTCGGATCAAGACGGTCTATGGGACATTAACATACCGCTTGATGCACTTGAAGGATTCCACAAAGATTTACCAATAAAAGATGCGGTTGATCTCGCTTATCGCTTCATTTTCAACATGCTCGCAACACTTGAGGCGACAAATTGAAGCAGGCATTTGAAACACATCAACGTGAGTATGCCTACACGTATATCCGGCAAATGGATGAACACGATCTTTGCCGTTTGGAAATGCGGGCGTTCTTCGGGTACGACAGCCCATCAAATGCCTTGATTAGCAAAGTAGCCATTGACCCAAGCCGCAGCCCTTTTATGAAGGAGCGATTGGAAATAGTATGGACAGCACACGATTGGGCCGACTTGCTTGCACAAGCCGAAGAGTTCGTCAGTCACTCGACATTTAAAGTCACTTGTATGAATGACATCGCATTGAATGACACGGCTAAAATTCATCATCCAGAACGAAGAGCGATGGAACGAGAAATCGGTGAAAAAATTGAGGGAGAAGCAGATTTAGACAATCCGGCAGTCAATTTTGGCATTCTCTCTCTCAATGGACGTTGGTATTTCGGCATCCTTCAAGTAAGTGAACCGATTTGGCGCTATCATATGCAAAAACCGCATATGTACTCAACGGCATTAAGTACGCGCGTCGCCCGTGCATTGGCAAATATTGCAGTTCCTCATCCTGAAGGCGTCCGTGCGATTGACCCGTGTTGTGGAATCGGTACGGTGTTAGTCGAAGCACGTTCAATGGGTATTGATATGGTTGGGAGAGATATTAATCCACTTGTCTGCCTTGGTTCCCGCAAAAATCTTGCCCATTTCGGTTTGGATGGCGAAGTCGTTAAAGGTCCTATCGCTGAAGTGACAACTACATATGATGCTGCAATTATTGACATGCCGTATAATTTGTTTACCCATATTACTGCTGAAGGACAATTGGATATATTAAAGAATGCCCGACGCATTTCGTCAAAACTCGTCGTCGCCACCATTGAACCGATGGACGATATGATCGAGGAAGCCGGTTTCCAAATTGTCGATCGGTGCGTTGCCAAGAAAGGAACGTTTGAGAGGCAAATTCTTGTTTGCAAATGAAAAACAAGGTACTCTCTCCTCATTTTTATCGAGAATCAAAAAAGAAAACGCTTGGGGAATAGACCTAAGCGTTTTCTCGTTTTATATCGATGTAATAATCCTTATTAATAACTCTTTATCCTCAGGATAGGCATGCTCGATTGTCTCCAAGTCATTGAGAGATTTCCAAGCTACAGTTTCAATGATGTTATCTGGATCATTAATCCCACTACTCTCACCAAGTTTTTTTACTTTATAGTAATGTGTTTGAACTTGTATATTGGTAATGGTAACTTCTTTTATAAAAAGCTTCTCCACAATAGCCACCCTATAACCTGTCTCTTCCATCACTTCTCTTACACAACATTCCTCTGGCGTTTCTCCTTTTTCAATCCCACCCGAAGGGATAGCCCATGCATCAGAATGATAACTTTTCACCAATAGTACTTCATTGTTTTCATTCATACAAACAGCGGCAGAACCAAACCATTCTTTCATAGTAAATTCTCCATTCGAAATGCTCTACGAGTAGCCAACCGGCTTGATGACAAAAGCGCTGTTCTAACAGAACTTTACTCCGAAATCTTCACAGCATAGTCCGCAAGTAATCGCGCGCCATACCCTGTTGCGGATTTAGCATAGTAACCAGAATTACTCGATTTGCTCATCATACCAGCCATGTCTACGTGAAGCCATTTACTGTCTTTTGGAACGAATCGACGAAGGAATAAGGCAGCAGTGATCGAACCGCCATAGCTCAATGAACTGATGTTGTTCATATCTGCATAGTCACTCGCCAATGATTTGTCATACGCTTCGACTAACGGCATTGGCCATACGAAATCACCGTTTTCATCTCCGACTTTTTTCATGATGAATGCCTGCTCTTCATCTCCAAACACACCACCGATTTCCGTTCCTAACGCATTGACGACCGCACCCGTAAGTGTCGCGATGTCAACGATGTATTCCGCATTCAACTCACCTGCACGAATGAGGGCATCCGCCAAGATGAGACGGCCTTCTGCATCGGTATTCCCGACTTGTACTGTCGTACCGTTTTTGTACGTAATTACTTCACCAGGAAATACGGATGTGTTGTCCGGCGTATTTTCAACCATCGGGATGAGTGCAACTACATTCACTTTCGCTTCCGTTTTAGCTAACAACTGCATTGCACCAGCTACTGCAGCCGAACCGCCCATATCCATGCGCATGTCACTCAAATCTTTCCCACTCTTCAAGCTGATGCCGCCCGTATCGAATGTGACCCCTTTCCCGACAAGCGCCACTAATGGTTTTGACGCATCTCCGACATACTTCATTTCTACGAATGAAGGGCTGTATTTACTACCGCGACAAACAGTCAACACGCCGTTCATGCCCATCTCTTCAATTTCCTTTTTTCGATACACCGTCACTTCGATTCCTGTGTCTGCATATTGTTTTTTCAGAACATCAGGATACGTTTCAGGATTTAACACATCAGACACTTCATTCATTAAGTCGCGTGAAAACGCAGTAGCAGCGGCACGGATTTTTCCGAGTTCGACAGCAGATTGGACGTCCTCCCCTTCTACTTCTAGTGCAGTTTGGAATGGCTCTTCTTTTGATTTATACGTAAGGAATTGGTATGAACCAAGATCCCAACCTTCTGCAAATGCTGTAAACACCGTTTCTTTTACAAGATGTTCAAAGGCTGTTTCCAATGTCCCTTCAAGTACAAGTGCTTTCTCCACTTTTTGACTCGCAAGATCACGTGCAATATTGCCTGCTGTTGCACGGACTTTTTCGATATCCGCTTCTTTTGCAACTTTCACGACAACGTACTGCGTTTCATTGACCAAAACAGAACAATGCGCCCCTTTTTGTTGGTCGACAAATTTCTTTAAAGGCTCATTTCCAGCAATCAATTCATGGCTCGCACAAATCACTTTCACTTCTGTCATACTCGTTTCCCCCTACTGATCTATTTCGATACTAGAAATAGTTTACCATAACAATGTCAAAATGAAAGAATTATCTTTTTTCTGCAATGACTAAACAGAACGTTGCAAAAGGGCCAAGAAGTAATGACAACAAAAACCAATTCAATCCACTTCTATTTTTCCCTTGCGCGATACCGGCATTAATGAGTGCCAACGTACCCCAACCGACAAAATATTCACTTCCCATGCGTATTACCTCTCTTCATTTCATAAATGTTAATTTCCCTATAAAATAAAAGAACCTACAACTTCACAGCTTTGCTTTAATTTACGATTAACTCACCGTTTTGTTTCAAAAAAACATTGTTGAACAAAAAGATTTAGTGAAGTGAATAGCACAATAGAAAGATTCAACTTTTACGCCATGTTCACATTTCTCACTTTTGAATTAATAATTTTCCGGTGAATATGATATAGTGAGACATTAATCCTTCCTATTTTTTACGAGCACTTATCTACTTCATACGGAAAAGGGGTTCTGTCATGGTAACGATTTTTGTGGATGCTGATGGCTGTCCTGTTGTGAATGAAACGATTTCCATTGCCAAGAAATTTAAGATGCCTTGTACTCTTATTTGTGACACAGCCCATGAAATGCATCGGGACGGGGCCGATACAGTCATCGTTTCAAAAGGCGCGGATGCAGTCGACTTTGTATTAGTAAACAAAGTGAACAAAGGCGATATTGTCGTCACGCAGGATTATGGGCTAGCGGCAATGGTTTTAGCGAAACAAGGTCATCCGATCGATCAAAACGGAAGACGCTATACGAATGACAATATTGATCAACTCCTATTAGCAAGACATACCGCCCAAAAAATCAGGATGGCCGGTGGTCGCCTAAAAGGACCTAAAAAACGATCAAAAGAAAGCAATGAGAAATTCATCAATAGTTTGCGGGAATTATGTCAATTTTTATTATCCCAGAAACAATGAGCCCTCCATTACTGGTGGGCTTTCATATTTGCCAAAATCTTTTCATATACTGAGGCATGTCTTTCCTTCTCCAACTATTAAGTATTGTTTGAGATTGCAATTAAAAAGAGAATCTGATTCAAATTTAGCAACAGACATCCCAATGTTTATGTACAAGCTTACGAGGTTAAAGAATGATAAATGTTCCGGAGGTTAGAAAATGCCAAAAATCCTATCCGTCAGTACAGTTCTCCCTCCCTATGAAGTGAAACAGCAAGAAGCTGTTGAACTGACCCGCTCCCTTTTTAGCAATAGGTTTAAAGACATTGAGCGTCTATTAAAAGTATTTCAAAACGGTGATATCGAAAAACGAGATGTTTGTATGCCGTTGGAATGGTATGGAGAAGAACATGATTTTGAAGAACGCAACGATTTGTATATTCACCATGCAACGCATTTAGGCATTAAAGCCATTCAATCTTGCCTGCAACAATCGGACTTTTTACAGACAGACGTTTCTCCTTCTGAAATTGATGCCATCATCTTTGTTTCCAGCACAGGCATTTCCACGCCAAGTATCGATGCACGCATTATGAATGAACTTCCTTTTCGGGACGACGTCAAACGGATCCCGTTATGGGGATTGGGTTGCGCTGGAGGCGCTGCCGGTTTAAGTCGCGCATTTGAATATTGCAAAGCATTTCCGAAAGAAAATGTACTCGTCTTGGCGGTTGAGTTATGCAGTTTAACGTTCCAAAAAGACGATTATTCAAAGAGCAATCTCGTCGGTGTCTCATTATTTTCTGACGGCGTCGCATGCGCACTCATCGCTGGTGATCAATCCGAAATTGCCGTCTCTCGTGCTGTGCCATCAATCGTCGCAACTACTTCAAAACTAATGCCTCATTCAGAAGATGTAATGGGGTGGGATGTGAAAAATAACGGTCTGCATGTCGTATTTTCAAAAAGCATTCCTTCCATCATCACAGAGTGGTTAGGACCATTTGTACATGAATTCCTGTCTACTCACGGTTTGACGAAAGATGACATTGCGCACTTTGTCGCTCATCCAGGAGGAAAGAAAGTGTTGGCAGCCTATGAACAGGCTTTAGGATTCGACGCATCCATGACAGAAATTTCGCGTGATGTACTCCGGAATAACGGCAATATGTCCTCACCGACTGTATTGTATGTCCTTCAACAATTCATGGCATCGACGCCACAAGCTGGTGAATATGGAATCGTCGCTGCATTAGGACCAGGATTTTGTGGAGAATTACTCCTCATCCAGTGGGATTGAGGTGACTTCAACTTGATGATTCCAATCGTACTTTCAGTTGTCATCCTCCAACGCATTGTCGAATTATTCATCGCAAAACGGAATGAAAAATGGATGATGCGCCAAGGCGCATTTGAAGCAGGTGCTCAGCATTACCCTTTCATGGTTGCCATGCACGTCTGTTTCTTTCTCTCATTGCTCATCGAAATCTATGTCTTTAACCGCCCGCTATCACCGATTTGGGGCTTGTTCTTATTAATCTTCCTTCTTACTCAACTATTACGAATATGGTGCCTCACTTCGCTAGGGAAATATTGGAACACGAAAATCATCGTTCTACCGGATGCCAAAGTTGTACGGAAAGGCCCTTATAAATGGATCCGGCACCCGAACTATGTCATCGTCGCAACTGAATTGCTCGTCTTGCCATTACTGTTCAGCGCTTATTTCACAGCAATTCTCTTCACAATCCTTAACGTATGGATGATGTCCGTCCGTATACCGGCAGAAGAGAAAGCACTAAAAGATGCTACAAATTATCGTGAAGAATTTTCGATTGATTAACGCATAAAGGCTGAGACAAAAAATGTCTCAGCCTTTCATTGTATTTGCCCATCTTGGAAAAGCGCTCAAACTCCTCCATTGGCGCAAAAAATCGCTTCTTTTTTTCAAGAAACCTTTAGTTTGTCAAAACCATTTTTGACGCAACATAATTATCCAGCCAATACACTTCTCCACGATACAACTAATCCAAACGCCTCAAAACTCCATCAAACGGCTCATAAGTTCTCCAAACGCCGCATACTTCAGAAGAACGCAGCATATTCAAGCAAAACGCGGCATAAATCCGTAGAACGCCGCATTCCCCAATAGAAACACAGCAAAACGCTAAAAATCGCCGCATAATCTCATTCATCAATTAACCCGCGTCAACGTCTTCCCAACATATCCATAGCCAATCGTCAAAATCGGCGACAACAAACAGAAAAACGCAAACGGTAAATAAGCAAGTGGCGATACACCTAGCACATCTGCGATGAAAATCCCACATACACTCCACGGAACGAGTGGATTCACCACAGTTCCCGCATCCTCCATAACACGGCTCAAGTTTTTATTCGCAAGTCCAACTTTTTCATACGGCTTTCTAAACGCTTGCCCCGTCAATAAAATCGATAAATATTGCTCGCCAATCAAGACGTTAATGCTGATCGCGGTCAATGCAGACGCCAATATAACGGATGACACTTTCTTCAAAAGTGCTTCAATTGTTGCCAATAAACGTTGTACAATGCCAAGCGTGAACAACAATCCGCCCATACTTAATGCCAATAATACTAAACCGACCGTGAACATCATGCTGTTCATTCCACCGCGTGACAACAAGACATCCACTTCTTCCACTCCTGTCGAAGAAACAAATCCTTTAAATAAAATGCCCATCACTTCCGATACACCATACTGGTGATGGAAATAGGAAAGCCCAATCGCAACAGCAGAACTAATTGCCAGTGTAACAAGTGCAGGTACCTTCTTCATGCTCAATGCAAATAACACGAAAAGCGGAATGATCGTATACCAATGAACGAGCTCCGTTTTGAGGAGCGTTTCTTGAAAGAGCGTAATTTTGGTAAACTCTCCTCCACTAACGGAAGGCGAAAGAATGCCAAACAACAGTAGCGACAACAGAAACGCTGGAATCGTCGTCCATCCCATATTGCGGATATGCGTAAACAAATCGACGCCAACAATCGATGATGCTAAGTTGGTCGTATCCGACAATGGAGACATTTTATCCCCAAAGAAAGCACCGGACACAATCGCACCTGCAGCTAATGGCAAAGACAGTTCCAGCACATCAGCCATACCAATGAAAGCTACGCCAATTGTCGCAACGGTTGTCAATGAACTACCGATGGAAATCCCGACGATCGACGTGACGACGAAGACGATGGCGAAAAAGAAAGCAGGTGTAATGAGATGAAATCCTGCATAAATCAATGTCGGAATCGTACCGCTCATCATCCAACTACTAATGAGAATGCCGATAAAGAAGAACAAAAACACTGCACTCATCCCTGCTCCGGCACCTTCCACCAAACCTTTTTCCAAATTTTTAAAAGAAATCTTTTTAAAGAATCCGTAACCCAATAACAACAAGATTGAAAACAAAATCGGTATATGCGGCACAGATTCGAAAAGAATGATACTCGTACTCATCATTACGACAATACTGATTGTGAGTAGTGCGGATGCTACTACTGAAGGCGAATGGATCGCTTTAATTTGAAACATCATGGATTCCTCCCCAATTGTATTTTGAACATAAAAAACCCCTTCCATCCCTAAAAAAGGGACGAAGGAGCTCTCCGCGATACCACCCTAGTTGACGATAGGCACACCTATCATCCTCTTCATTGCAATTGGAGAAAAACTGTTGGTGTACTTCACCTTTGTTGCTGCCTGAATTTCCACTGTCCATTCAGTCTCTGTTTGCTGCCCACAACAAGATTACTAGGTCAACTCTCCATTTTTATATTTAGTAATGATTACTGGATTGTTCATGTATGTTTGATATACTACCATGTCTGTGGAAGAAGTCAATAGTCTGTGTTGAGTGGCTATAACATTTGATGTAACAATTAGATTGACATTGAGCTTAGAAAATTTATAATTCCCTTTCCTTTTCAAGCTTTTTCATCTCTAATTCTAACTTCTTTTGCTCCAACTCTATTTGTTTTCCTTTTAATTCGTAGCTTTTCTTTTTATCATAACCATAATAAATAAGAGAAAAACCTGTTATGATTGTTATATAAAACCAAATACTCACCACTTCACCTCCAATACTTCCAGAACTTTACTTACGGTTGACTACCCATTCACTTCTTAAAAAAGACAATGTTGTCCTATTTAAATGCTAGTACTTTGAAAATATGCTACCTAATCGTATAACAGAAGTTGAAGAACTTATACACTATTTGAATTGCCCGCAAACATTAACAATAATTATAATTCATCTTAATTAATTTCAAATTCACACAACGCCAAAAACTGTAAAAATCGCTAACTCCATATAAGTTAGAAGTTTTATACATTCATTCTTACGAGCCTAGCACTTTCCAATTCAGCTCGCATTGTTCATCAAAATCATTTCTCACTAAACTAGTGTAGATTTCATGTAATAGCCTTCCCACTTTTTCTTTCTCATTACGCTCTATTAACTTTTCCAATGAATGTTCATCGTATTTTATCTTCGTAAACCAAAAAGCAAATGCAATTGAATAAATGTCACTTAACACATTTTTTTCGTCCACTGTTAAAGGTCTTTCAGTAAGATATCCCTGAATAAAATGCTGAAAAAGACTAGCTCGATCGTTATCTGTTAATCCAAAAGATAAATCCATTTCATATGCTAGTAACAATCCCTCTAGTACCATGTCACCAACAAGCGTTTCATCACCTGCAATGTTATAGTCAAAAATACCAATGGTGTCGCCTACGTACGTCAAATTATTAATGGAAATGTCACCTTGTGTTGCAAACCTCGGTAACGTGTTCCAATGTACCCTAATTTTTTCTAGCCTCTTATGATAGAGCTCTTTTATTTTCTGGTACATTGTCACATCTATGTTGTGGGTTTCACTTAGCTCGCAAAACGTATTGTACCCACTGACTTCGTTATATCCAAGTAAATCGAATATCGTACTTTGTCCAATTAGACAGTTTCCATTCTCTGAAAGTGTATGTATTTTCCCCATCAATTCCCCTACTTTCGTAGCAAGATGAGCGTCAAGAGTACGTATTTCCTCACCTATGTAATCTTCAAGGGTAATATCTACATCCATATAATCCAGTTTATATTGAATACAGTACTTATCTTCGCTCAAATATCTTCTTGGCGTCGAAATCCCTTGACTTCTCAAGTATTCAGAAAAGGCACTTTGAGATTCAATAATATGGGAAGGATGTTTATCTTCCCTTACGAATTTTATTACGAGCGAATCTCTATCGGTAAAATCCACTTTAGATATTATTTTTAATTCGTTCTCATCACGATAATGAATAAAATCATAAACAGTAGTCACTTGTCCTTTCATGTTATAAAGAGACAATACTTCTTTTATAATTTCCAATCCGATGGTCATAGCACTCTCCCCCTTGAGTCATAGGTGAGTTTCTTTAGAAAGGCACGATTGAGGCATGTTCGATATTTACAATACGTTTTATTGCCAACCGGTTAAACAGTAGAGCCGTCAACCAATTATAAAAATATTAAACCCATGCCACTTGCTCACCTCAGTAAAAAGACAACATCTCGTCTTTTCGATCTTTCAATTCCTTCAGTACGAATGCGCGATGTGCTACAAGTTCAGGAAACTGATAGAAGAAATTCACTTTTCTTTCTGGTACAGTTTGTGGATTATCATTGTAAGGCGTTAACATAAAATGAGAAAAAGTTTCTGCTATATCTTCATAAGGATGTACCGTAGCATACGTTGACACAAAAGAATCTTTATGATCTTCATAAAAAGCAAGTCTTTCTTCAATAGTCCCGTAACCAGTTTGCAGCCATTGCTCGTCATAATCCTTCCAAAAAGCTTCATAAAATAGGGTCATATAACTGTCATCGTTATAACACTCTTCGAATGGAATGGAATGATAGCGATCAGCAGCACAGTTATCCGATTTGACGAAATCCGTTTCATTCCATGTCAGCATATGGCCAAATTCATGCATGAGAATTCTGATCATATCTGCTTGCAACGTTTGTGTGATCATATTTGAAGGTAACACCAATTTCCTTTCATATATATCAACATGTGGGTACACATCCTCCTGGAACACAATCATTTGAATATTAGCTTTGTCTCGATCGAACAACACACTCACAAGCTCAACTAGGTTCTTAAAAATACTCACTTCTTCACCCTGTGTTCTAACAAATGCGTTGTCTACTAATTCATAGCGAGCGCTAATTATTTTTTCGTCTTCTGTTGTTTATGGCACACTAGAAATGTAGAAAACGGCAGCTAATTTATGTATAAAAAAAAGGCCACTTGCCAACATCTGAAAAAATACTTACACTCCTGTTGGGCATTAAGTTCACAGGAGGTAAAT